>NZ_JABBGL010000002.1:0-426877 GCF_012927365.1 Sphingobium sp. TB-6
CGGAGAAAGAGTGGAAAATGCCGCCGCGCGAGTGGAACATGGCGAAGGCGCAATTTGCCGTTCTCTTCGGCGAACGCTTCATCAGGGCCATGACGGCCTGATGGTCAACCGCCTCGCCGCACACGAAATTCCTGACAGCCCCACTTTCGCGGATCGGCGACTGGACGATCGCCCCGGCAGATCACAACATTCCAGATTCATCTTGATGCGCTGAAATGGCACGCCATCGCACCACCATCCTAACATAGCGCGCACTCGTGCGATTTATATTGCAACGGCCGCTTCTGTCGACTGCAGACATCCGCAGGGTCGCCGAAAAACGATGTATCTTGGTCGGAACCGGACATAATGGCTCGAAGGATTGGGGGGTCGCGGCCTCTTACCGCCACCACCTGGCGAGTCCCAGACCTGCGAGATAGGCTCCGGCGTCCTGACCATTTACCGAGACACGCGCGAGAGTGCGGATTTCAGAAATCAGCCTCGAAGACGTAAACGGCAGTTCTGTCGGCGTTTTAATCGCCTACATCGGCCAACCAAGCTGGCATGTCCCGCTTGGCATGAAGCACGCGCCAGACATCCACATGGGTCTCCAATTCAAGGTAGAAAGCAAGCCAAGGAAATCCTTTCAGCCCTATGGTCCTCAACCCGGGTAAGTTCAGCTCATGAGACCATCGCGGAGATCCTGCCGCCGGCATTTCCCCCATAAAGATATAGGCCTGTTCAAGCGCATCAATGAAACTGAAAGCCACATCCGCGCCAGCTTCGGCCGCGTAATGCTCGACCGCAAGGTCGACATCCGCCCGCGCTTTGGCGCGCGGTATGACCGGTTTTCCAGTCACGACCTCGTGCGTTGCGTCACACGGTCACGAAGGCCTTGGAAATATCCGGCGTCGGCTGGCGCTGTGGCTGCAGAACTGGCGCCGTCCAGGAGCATTTCGCGAAGGCGCTGAATGTCCTGATCCTTGCGGATTAATTCCCGCACATACTCGCTGCTCGTGCCGTAACCACGCACGTTAACCTGCTGATCCACAAACGCCTTGAGCGCATCCGGAAGCGAGATGTTCATCGTCGACATGGACTGTGATATAACGGGTTTGGCAAAATTTGGCAAGATGTCACGGGGGGCAAATCGCCGTACACGGCACCGTTCCGATATCCTCCGATCGGCCAATTCTGGCCATCGGAGAACTATCATGGGACATTCGGACCTCGACCCCGCCATACACGATCGGCGCCCTTGGAATGCAGGGCAGAATATAGGGCCGAAGCGCCCACTCAAGCCGAGAGATATCTGGGCAAGGCCCACGTCCTGCTCTGCATGCTGGCCTATTATGTCGAGCACCACATGCTCGAAAAGCTCGCCCCCATGCTCTACCGCGAAACCGACCCCGTGGCCGCCCAGGCTCTGTGCCAGGACGTCGTCACAAAGGCCCAGCGATTCCCGGCCGCCAAGCAGAAGGAAGCCACCCACAAGACCACCAGCGGCCTCCCCGTCCACAGCTTCCAGGGCCTCATGGCGCATCTCGCAACCTACTGTCGACTGACCGCCACCACACCGCTCAACGACAAGTATCAGTTCACCCTCTACACGAAACCCACACCGCCTAGCCGGGACCGGCCGACGCCATCGCTGCCCAAGCGATGTCCACTGGCGATCCGTCAGGGCGCGCGTCAGTGATCGTTGCCCGGCAGGGAGTGCGCCGTTGTGGCGCGAGAAGAAAGGAGTGTTCTACCGGACGAAACTTACTGGCACAGTTTCTACCCGACCGACTTACCGGTGCCGGTGATGAACCGGCTGAGATTCCGAAAGGGAAACGGGACCATAGCATGTCGGTGAAAGGATCGAAGCCTGACTCCGCAGTCGGGCGGCTGACCTCCGGGTAAGGTGCGCATGGTGAAGACTGGATTGTCTGAATCCCAGGTTCCAGCGGTTAATAGGTAAGCGATGGCGAACGCGGATGACACGCCATTTCGTGCAGGGCGAGGAGCACGGCCCAGTGAATCGCCGCCAGTCTGCACGGCGCAGCCCCGGTCAGGGGATCAAGGAAACGAACGGGACACCTAAATGCATCGCGACTCCTCCTCGTGCAACTACGGGATCGCCTAAACAGGCCAGCGTATCGGACCTGCATGGCGACGGAGCCGTCATAGTACTCAAATGCCCGGTGTAATGACCGGGACAGCCACCGCGAGGTGGACGGACCGGCGGTATAAGCGGCGAGTGATCGCCCGTGAAATCCGCCCAGTGCGGGGGAAGGACGGCAGTTCTGCGTAACTCGACCAATCGATGGAAAGGAACTGCTGATGCAGACCGCTATTATCCTGAGAAGGCTCGAAACTCTTCCGGCCCTGTCGCGGGCGGGAAAGCGGGTCAATGGTCTTCACCGTCTGTTGAGATCGTCGCATCTCTACGAACGGGCCTATGTCAAAGTGTCCCGGAACCGGGGTGCCGCGACACCGGGCGTTGACGGGCAAAGCTTCGACGGCATGACGCTAGAGAGGTTAGCCAATCTCGCCCGGCAGGTGGCCGATGGCACTTACCGCCCCCGACCGGTCAGACGGGTCTATATCCCCAAGGGCAATGGCAAAATGCGCCCATTGGGCATGTGGATCGGCGCCGATGCGTAACCCTGCCCTTGCGCAGCACAACTATCTGAAATAACGTGCGAAATTGAGATAGTGCTGGGGTTCGAACCGGCGCCGATCGGGACCCCGGCGCCGTAGCATTTTTAGTTCACTTTCAGCGGCTTGGCCGAAATCTAAGCGGGTTCCGTCTCCAGGCCGATCCACAGTTGAGCCGCGACCAGTTGCTGGACATCACCCAGGGGCGAGAGGCCAATGCCTTCGACCGGGCGATCGACAACCAGATCAGCCGTCTGCGCAAGAAGATCGAGCCGGACCCCAGAAATCCCACCTTGATCAAGACGGTCTGGGGCGGCGGCTATACTTTGTCCGCGGATGTGCGCAGGCTGTGAAGCGGCTGCGTCTTTGGCCGCAAAGCCTTGTCGGCCAGATCATCATCCTGGTCGCGCTGGCGCTGTTCGTGGCGCAGGCGATCAATTTTGCCCTGCTGCTGCGCGAACGCCAGCGGATCGAGTTGACGTCCCAGACCGCGCCGGGCGTCTATCGGATCGTCGACGCGCTCGACAACCGGCCGGACCGGCGCGGCGATGACACCGACCGGCGGGGCCGCGTGCGTTTCCTTGCCGCCGCGCCGGTGTTGCAGGGACAACCCCGCCCCGATGTCGAACGTCGTGCCAAGGCGATGTTCGACGATATCGGCCTTGCGGTCCGTTCCATTCATGCGGTCGAACAGAGCCAGGCGCTGCCGCCGCGGCGCTGGGACAATTTCCGTCGGCGGGCGGCCGGGGGAAGGCCCGGCAATATGCGCATGGCGCGCCTCGCCATGGCGGTGGAATATGAGCCCGGCAAATGGGCGCTGACGCAGGCGCGCATCGGGGACCGGCCGCCGCGCTTTGGCGGATGGCTGGTGGGGCAGACGCTGATCCTGTACGGGATCGTGCTGCTGCCGCTGCTGTGGGTGGGGCGCAGATTGGCGCGGCCATTGAAACAGTTGACTGGGTCGGCGGAGCAATTCGCCCGCACCGGATCGGCGGACCCGGTCGAGGAACGCGGTCCCGGCGATGTCCGACAACTCACCATGGCCTTCAATGCCATGCGCAGCCGCATCTTCGCGATGCTGAACGAGAAGGACCGGATGCTGGGCGCGATCGGCCATGATCTGCGCACGCCGCTGGCATCGCTGCGGGTGCGGGCCGAATCGGTCGAGGACGAGGGCGAGCGCGCCCGCATGTCCGAGACGATCGAGGAAATGAACCGGATGCTGGAGGATATCCTCTCGCTGGCCCGCGCGGGCCGCAGCAGCGAGGCCCGGCAGAAGGTCGACCTGTCGGCGCTGGCCGATGCGGTGGTCGAGGATTTTCTGGAATTGGGTTCGCCGGTCGATCTGGCCGATAGCGACCGCGCAGTCGCCAATGTGCGCCCGCAGCAGATTCGCCGGGCGCTGCGCAATCTCATTGAAAACGCCATCGTCTATGGCGAGCGGGCGCATGTCTCGGTGGAGCGGGGCGAGGATGTGATCCGCATGATCGTGGCGGATGACGGCCCCGGCATATCCGAGGATCGGATGGAGGAGATGATGGAGCCGTTCACCCGGCTCGAAGGCTCGCGCAATCGGGAAACCGGGGGGGCTGGGCTGGGTCTGGCGCTGGTGCGGGCGATCATGGCGGAGCATGGCGGAGCGTTGAAACTGGCCAACCGGGCGCAGGGAGGGTTGGAGGCGAGTTTGGTTTTGCCGGCTTGAAATGGCCATTTTCCGCCGAAGTTCACAGTGTATGCGCGCGCGTGCCTGGGCGCGCGTAGGCGTGAGGGCGTGATGTGTCGGACGTTTCAAAGAAGGGATGTGGGATAGGCCGGTCGGCGCGGAATAGGACAGGCTTAATTGTGCGTTGATGGAGTAATAGGATGTTTTTGTGAGGAGCCTGTGGCCATTGGGTTACGGGTGAGTTGAGGCTTGGCTTGGGCCATAAGGGGAGGGGCTGAAATCGACCACTAGCGGACGTTAGACGATCGAGCTTGTGCCGCACATAGCGGACGCTATTCCTTTAACTCGCAAAATAAATATTTTTTGAGCATGGGTGCGGCTTTATTCGTCCATCGATAAGCGCTCGCAGCGGATTGCTGCGATACTTCCTCTAAATAGCCCAACGCCGATATTTGCCGCAGAAGTGCGTTGACCTCATTGTCCCTCTCGTCGTTGCCAGTTTGCAACCGAAATTCGCCATGTTGAGATAGGCTCAAATAATTAAACCGATAAGCCAGTTGCATTACCAGAAAACCTAAAACTTCTTCGAAATCCAAACCCCTTGTGAAGTCGGCGTCGGCCACTTCATCAAGTTTATCGAATAGAAATTCGAGCCGGTGAGCGTGATTATGCCCCTCGCTCATCAATCCTCTGCCTCGAAGGTAATCAAACACCGCTTCATCATGAGACATGGGTGAGATATAGTTCAATGCCCCGTCGTGCCAAAAAACGGGATTGGACTTGGCATTGTCGAGATCGACGCCCCAAACGAGGGTGACGCGCAGCAAACTCCGATATATGGCTTTCTGAAATTGTTGCTGTTGATCCGATATCACAGGTTCAATAATCCCTCTGACGCATGACTGCTATGGACGTTTTTGTATCGAATTGCAGTCAGTCGCAAAGCCACCCAAATCAGCCAATTCGCCTCAATGCTTG
Source organism: Sphingobium sp. TB-6 (assembly GCF_012927365.1). NCBI lineage: Bacteria > Pseudomonadati > Pseudomonadota > Alphaproteobacteria > Sphingomonadales > Sphingobiaceae > Sphingobium > Sphingobium sp. TB-6. Next base: position 5,264 of record NZ_JABBGL010000002.1, read on the forward strand.
CCAGGCTTGTTCGAGGTGCCCTTCGCGGTTGGGTTGAGCAACTGCGCCCCGGCAGGCAGACTCGTTCCGCCCATGTCCAGCTTCTGCGCTTCACTGCGGGCGATGGTCATCGGATTGTCGCGTTCCTTGATCGCCGCCTTGGTTTCCGCGTCAACCTGCTCATCCGAATCGCTGTCCCCCGCACCCCGGCTCCACCCCAGGATGATCGACATGCGCCGGTTGCGCGGATCGTAGACATCGCCCTTCGCGAAAGGCTCGCGGTCGGCCACGCCCTCGATCCGGGCGAAGCGGTCATTGCCGATGCCGCTTGCAGCCAGCGCCTTGCGGGTCGCTTCGGCGCGGGCGGATGACAGCATCCAATTGTTCATCGTCTGGCCCGAGCTATAGGGCAGCCCGTCCGTATGCCCGCGCACGATCAGCGGATTGGGCATGGTCTGGATTGTCTTCGCCACCTCGTCCACCAGTTCGCGGGCCTGCGGCAGCAGCCGGTCGGTCCCCATGGCGAACATCGCGAAATCGGCCTCGTCGATCAGGTCGATGCGCAGCCCTTCGCGCGTTTCGGTGAAGCGGACATTCTTGCGCAGCTTGTTGATGCCCTGGCGGCGGGCCATGCGCGCCTCCAGTTCCTTCTTGATCGATTCGAACTTGGCGCGGTCGGCCGCCTTGGTGGCCTTGCCGCCCTGATCCTTCGTGCCCGACGCGTCGCGCGGCATGGTGATGGCCAGATTGCCCTGACCGCCGGTGGTCGGGTAATTTTCCTTGCCCATCATGCTGTCGCCGCCGAACATGCCGTTGGAGCCGGCCGAATTTTCCTTCATTTGCACCAGCGTCGGCGTGAAATAGTCCGCCAGCCCCTTGCGCTGCTTTTCCGTGGTCGCGCCCAGCAGCCACATCAGCAGGAAGAAGGCCATCATCGCCGTCACGAAGTCGGCATAGGCCACTTTCCACGCGCCGCCATGATGGCCGCCATGGCCCTCGACGATGATCTTCTTGACGATGATCGGCCGGGGTTCGGGCTCGTTCGCCCCGCGCTTCTTCTCCGCCATGGCTTATTTGCCCCGCATGCCGTCGAACACTTCGGCAAAGGCCGGCTGGTTCGCATGGGTCAGGCTGGAGCGCGCCGCCTCGATCACCAGCGGCTGCGGATGACCGTGCAGCGAGGCGACGATGATCTGCTTGACGACATGGTACATCGACCCGTCCGCCTCGATCACGGCGCGGCAGCGATTGGCGAAGGGATTGACCATGCCATAGGCGAGCAACACGCCCAGGAAAGTGCCGACCAGCGCCGAACCGATCATGCCGCCCAATATGGCCGGGGGCTGGTCGATCGAACCCATGGTCTTCACCACGCCCAGCACTGCCGCGACGATGCCCAGCGCGGGAAGCGCGTCGGCCAGTCCCTGAAGATTGTCGGCGGGCTTCAGCGACTCATGATGATGGGTCTTGAGCGCATTATCCATGACCTCCTCGACCGCATGGGGATCGAGCGTGCCGGAGGAGACGACCACCAGCCGCAGCGTGTCGCTGATCAGGTGGATCAGCGTCTTGTCGCCCATCAGGCGGGGATATTCGGAGAAGATGACCGAGCTGCTCGGGTCCTCGATATGCGGCTCCAGCGCCACCGGCCCTTCAACCCGCAGCGTCTTCATCAGCTTGGAGACGAGGAAGATGCAGTCGAGAAAATCCTGCTTTTTGTATTTCGGCCCTTTGAACACCTTGCCCAGTCCGCCGCCCAGCGCCTTCAGGTCCGCCCCCGAATTGCCGATGATGAGCGCCCCGACGGCCGCGCCGCCGATGATGATCATTTCATGGGGAAGCGCATGCAGAACCGGGCCGATGTCGCCGCCTGTAAAGATGAAGCCGCCGAACACCATGGCGAGCAGCACGACCAGGCCGATGATTGCGAACATGATTATCCCCGAAATTCTGCCCGAAGGCGCCGTCTTGATCGAAGCATCGCATGAAAGACGCTCTCGATTGGTTAATACGGCTTGGTTATCTGATGGTTTAGGGCGCCAGTCGAAAAATCCGTGGCGGTATTGCCGACAGGAAATAAAAACATTTCAGTATGTTATAGGGGGATGGCGTCATATAAGCGCGGCGTGCTCCCGCGAGAGCAGGAGCACGGAGCCAAGTCAGCCCGACAGCTTATTGCTTATTTGATCAGATCGAACAGCGTCTGCTGGTTGATCCGCGCAAAGGCGGATTGCGCTGCATTCAACTGGAGCAGTTTGGCCGATACCGAGGAAATGACCTCGGTCAGATCGGTCGATTCCAGATCGGCGCGCCGTTCCTTGAGATCGATGTCGATATCGGTGAGGCGCGTGCCGATCACGTCCAGCCGGTCGCTGCGCACGCCCTGCTTGGTCTGTTCCAAGATGACGTGATTCTGCCCCGCCTTTATGGCGTCCAGCGCGGCGATGACATCGGTGTCGGTGCCGCTTTGCAAGGCTGTGATGCTCTGGCCCAATATGTCGTCCAGCGTCATCGGCGTGCCGTTCACGTCGATCCCTTCGGACACTTCCTGCCGGGTGCCGACCACCGCGAGATTAAGGCCGCGGCTCACCGGAACGAGCACGCTCTGCCCGTCGTCGAAGGTTGGGACGCCGTTATAATCCTTTTGGTTGAGCAGCGAATCGACCGTCGTGCGGATCGTCTTCATTTCCTCGATGATCGCGGTCTTGCTGGCGTCGTTCAGCGATCCGTTGCGCGCTGCCGTCACCAGTTCCTGCGCGCGGGTCAGCAGCGTGTTCATCTCACCGAGATTGGATTCGGCATTGGCGGCGCGTGTCGTGCCGGTGCTGACATTGGACTGCCAGGCGGCCTGTTGCGCCTGCGCCCGGCCGATGTCCGACACCTGCACCCAGGCGAGCGCATTGTCCGATGGCTTGGTGAGCGTCTTGCCGGTCGAAATAGCGGTCTGGCCGTCGACAATGCCCTGGGAGAGCTGCTGCTGACGGCGGATTTCGGCCAGAAGGGTCTTGTTGGTGATGCCTACCATGGTTCGGTTCCTTGCCCTTCAGATGATCTGCAGGATCGCGTCGACGGTTTCCTTCGCGACCTGAAGGATCTTCGCGCTGCCCGAATAAGCCTGCTGGATGCGCAACAAATCGGCCGCCTCCATGTCGAGGTCGACGCCGCTCACCGCTTCGCGCGCGGACACGGCCTGATCGCTGCGGCTCTGCGCCGTGGTCTGCTCGGCCTTGGTGGAGGAGAGGAGGTTGGCATGGGTCGCGATCAGCGCGGTCCAGCCCTGTTCGACGCTGCCATTGCCGCGCAGAGACGCCGAAACGGTCAGCAGATTGCCGTTCGGCGTGCCGTCCGACGATTTGGCGGCAAGCTGGGCCGGGTCGCTGATCAGCGCGGTGACGCTGGCGGCGGTGGTTCCGGACAGCAGCGCCGCGCCGGCGGCGCCTGCATCGGTGCGTCCCTGGGCATGCCACGCGTTCATGTCGGTGACGAACTGCTGCGCCAGCGTGTCGAGGCTGGCGTGCCGATCGGCCACGGTAACGGCGACGGAAAAAAGTCCGCCCAGCGCGCCGCTGGTCGGCACGGCGAGCGCGGTGCCGCCGCTCGTCGCCAGCGCCAGCGTGCCGTTGCTATTGACGGTAAGGGCCAGAGGTGTGGCGCTGCTGCCCTGCACCAGCGTCTGGCCGTTCAGCGTGACCTGCGCCTGATCATGCGCGCCGAAGCTGACGTCGATATTGAGATTGGACGACAATGTGCCCAGCGCCGCGTCGCGCCCGTCGAGCAGTTGCGCATAGGCCGAAGTGCCCGGCGCCGCGCGCAGCAGGCTGTTGTTGATGTCGGCCAGCGCCGAGAGCGCCTGGTTGATCGTCGTCACGGACGCCTGCGCTTCGGTCGCGATGCCGCTCGACACCTGGGTCAGATCCGCCGCCGTCTGCTGGAACGCTTGCGCGACGCGGCTGATGCTGTCCAGCGTCGTCACGCGCAGGGAGTTGTCGTTCGGGCGGGCGGCCAGCTTGTCCATATTCTGGAACATGCCGGTCATGAGCTGGCCGACGCCGGTTTCCGTGTCGTTGAGCGCCGTTTCCGAATCGGTCAGCCAGCGCATCCGCGCCACCGCGCTGCCGAGCTGCATATTGGTATAGCGTACCGTCGCATCCAGATAGGGATCGGTGGCGCGGTTGACGCTCTTGACATCAGTGCCGCCGAAATTGCCGCGGGAAATATAGACGGCCATGGTCGCGGTGGAGGAACCGGACTCGATCGTCGTAACCGACCGGCGCGAATAGCCTTCCGTGCTGGCGTTGGCGATATTCTCCGCCACCGCCGCCATTGCGGTGCGATAGGCCTTTGTGCCGGACGCGCCGATGATGAAGAGGTCGCTCATTCAACCTTGCCTTCAGCCTGGCCCGCAGCGGCGGGGCTGGATGCGCCCAGCTTCGCGCCGAACTGGTGCATCAGCATTTCAGCGATGCCGAGCGTGCCCCGGCTCGCCATGCTGTCTGCGGTGCGGGCGTCGGCCATGTCGCGGAACTGATCGGTGGCGCTGGAATCGCTGATGCCTTCGGCCAGGCTGGCAGAGCGCATCGCGCCCATCATCTGGCGCAGGAAGATCGCCTCGAACTGCTGCGCGGCTTTTTCCAGCGACGCCTTGCTCTGGGTTCCGCCGGCCTGAGCCGCCGCCGTCGAAGTCGAGTGTATCTGCATCACAACACCACCAGTTCAGCCTTCAACGCGCCCGCCTGTTTCAAGGCTTCGAGGATCGCGACCATGTCCGCGGGGGAGGCGCCGATGGCGTTCACCGCTTTGACTATATCGGCCAAAGAGGCTCCACCTTTAAAATTAATCATCGGTCTCTTTTCCTGATCGATCGAAATCGAACTGGATTGCTCCACTGCCGTCTGTCCCTGAGAGAAGGGCGCGGGCTGGACGACGCGGGGCGATTCATTGACGCTGACCGTGATTTTCCCGTGCGCGATGGCGGCGGGATGGATCTTCACCGCGCCGTTGATGACGACCGTGCCGGTGCGGGCGTTGACGATCACCTTGGCGGGCGCATCGGCGGGCGAGACCTCGATATTCTCGATCAGGCCCATCATCATGACGCGGTCGGTGGCACCCGGCGCGGCGTCGATGGAGACCGAAACGGCGTCCGTGGCCTTGGCGCGGTGATCTCCGAAGGTGCGGTTGATGCCGTCCGCCACCCGGAGGGCGGTGGTGAGGTCGGCTTCCGAAAGGTTGAAGGTGAGGGTAGGCGCGGTGTCGAAGCCGGTGGCTACGGCGCGTTCGACGGTCGCTCCGCCCGGAATGCGCCCGGCGGAGGGAATGTTGACCGACACCTGGCTGCCGTCCGCTCCGGACACGCCGAGGCCGCCGACGGCGAGGTTGCCCTGCGCCATGCCGTAAATTTCGTTATCCGCGCCGCGCAGCGGGGTCATGATCAGCGTGCCGCCGCGCAGCGACTTGGCCTTGCCGAGCGCCGAGACGGTGACGTCCAGCCGCTGGCCGGGCTTGGCGAAGGCGGGCAGGTCCGCCGTCACTAGGACCGCCGCCGCGTTCTTGAGCGCCGGATTGATCCCCTGCGGCAGCGTCAGGCCGAAACGCGAGACCACGCCCTTCATGCCCTGCGTCGCATAGTCCAGGCTGTCGTCGCCGGTGCCCGCGAGGCCGACGACGATGCCGTACCCGGTGAGCTGGTTGGGACGCACGCCCTGGAAGGTGCCGAGATCCTTGATCCGCTCGGCATGGGCGGGAGCCGCCAGCAGCGCCATCAGGGGCAGGAGGAAGCGAAACAGGCGGGTCATGGCTTGCATGTCCATCAGAAGGGGCTGATCATGGAGAAGAAGCGCTGCAACCAGCCCTGACGGCTGGCGCGGGCGATCTCACCCTTGCCGGTGTAGATGATCTTGGCGTCGGCCACGCGGGTCGAGGCGATGCGGTTGTCCGGGCCGATATCGGCCTGACGGACGAGGCCGCTGATCTGGATATATTCGTCGCCGCGATTGAGCGTCAGCGCCTTCTCGCCCTTCACCAGCATCGTGCCGTTGGGATAGGTCGCCGCGATCGTCACGGTGATCTCGCCATTCAGCGCATTGGACTGGGTGGCGGCGCCCTTGCCGGTGAAGGCATTGCTGCCGCTGGAGCCGATGTCGCTGGCGGAAAAGAGCTTCGACAACGGGCCGGTGCTGGGCGGCGTCAGCGCAATGCTGCCGTCGCGTTTGGTGTCGGCGCTGTTGCTCTTGGTCGCCTGCGTCCTTTCGACCAGGACGATGGTGATGATGTCGCCGACGCTGGTCGCCCGCGCCCCGCTGGTGAGTGGGGTGTAGCCCATCGACGCCTGGAAGATCGAACCGTTGGCCGCAGGCGCGGCAGGAGCGGCAACGACCGTGGGGGCATAAAATTGCCGCTCGGCATCGCGCTTCTTGCCGGCCATGGCCGGGGAGGCGGCAAGAGTGACCATCGACAGGGCGAGCAGGGAGGCCAAAGCGAGGCGCATCGTCATCCTCACAATTGCTGGTTGACGTACTGGAGCATCTCGTCGGTCGCCTTGATCATCTTGGAATTGACCTCATAGGCGCGCTGGGTTTCGATCATGTCGACCAGCTCCTCCACGACATTGACGTTCGAGGTTTCGAGATAGCCCGAGCGGACAACGCCCCGGCCATCCAGCCCCGCGACGCCGACCTGCGGCGTGCCGCTGGCGGCGCTTTCCTTGAGCAGATTGCCGCCGACAGCGGTCAGGCCCGCCGGATTCATGAAGCTCGCCAGTTCGATCTGGCCGAGCTGGGTCGGTTCGGTCTGCCCCTGAAGCGTGGCGGAGACGGTGCCGTCATTGCCGATGGTGACGCTCGCGCCTTGCGGCACGGTGATCTGCGGGATCAGCGGCAGGCCGTCGCTGGTGACGACCGTGCCTTCGGCCGTGGTCGTGAAATTGCCCGCGCGGGTGTAGGCGATGGAGCCGTCGGGCTGCTGCACCTGGAAATAGCCCGAACCCTCGATCGCCATGTCCAGCGTATTGCCGGTCTGGTTCAGCGTGCCCTGCTCGTTGATCTTGCTGGTGCCCTGCAACGAGACGCCCGAGCCGAGGTTGAGGCCGGTGGCGAACTTGTTCTGGCTGTCGCTGTTGGCGCCCGCCGCCACGATCTGCTGATAGGCCAGCGTTTCGAAATCGGCGCGGTCGCGCTTGAAGCCGGTGGTGTTGACGTTCGCCAGGTTGTTGGCGATCACACGCATCTTCGTGTTTTGCGCGTCAAGGCCGGTGCGGGCGACATGAAGGGCTGCGTTGGTCATCGTCTATCTCCGTGAGGCAGGCTCATGCGGACTTCAAAGCAAAGATCGTGCCAAAATTAACCATTAACTGTCGAGGCGCATCAGCGATGCGCCGCCGTCGTCGAGCTGCTTGGCGGTGTCGATCATCTTGACCTGGGTTTCCCAGGCGCGGCTGGCCTCGATCATCTGCACCAGCGCGGACGTCGCGTTCACGTTCGATCCTTCCAGCGAACCGCCGGTCACGCTGGCGAGCGGATCGTCGGGCAGCGCGCCGCCATTCACTTCGCGGAACAGCCCGTCCGTGCCCTTGGCGATGCCGGAGCCGACCGGGCTGACCAGTTTCAGCTTGTCGACCTGCTGCGGATTGGCGGGGTCGCCGCCCTGCGGCACGCCCCAGATGCTGCCGTCCTTGGCGATGGAGACGCTGTCCATCTGCGGCAGGGTGATGGGGCCGCCTTCGCCCAGCACGGGCAGGCCGTCGCCGGTCGTGAGCAGGCCGCTGTCGGTGACCTTCAGGTCGCCGCGGCGCGTATAGGCTTCGCCGCCGTCCGGACCCTGAACGGCAAGCATTGCATCGCCGTTCAGGGCCACGTCCAGCGGATTGCCCGTTTCCGTGACCGCGCCTTGCGCCATGTCGGCGGCGATCACCTGTTCGGACGCTTGCGCCCGCGTGTTGAGGCTGTCGCCCTTGATCCAGCGCGTCTCGGCATTGGCGATTTCGGCGCGAAAGCCGGTCGTGTTGACGTTCGCCAGATTGTTGGAGATCGCCGCCTGCCGCGCCATCGCGCCGCGCATCGCGGTGAGTGCCGTGTTGACGAGCCGGTCCATGGGTGAGTCCTGTTCTTGCGGGTGCCGGAAACAATCCTGTCATCCCCGCCTACGCGGGAATGACGAAGGAGTTTAGGTGCGCATGTTCACGATGGTGGTCGACAGCGTGTTGGCCGCTTCGATCGCCTTCGAGTTCGCCTGGAAGTTGCGCTGGGCCGAGATCAGGCTGACCAGCTCTTCCGTGATATCGACGTTGGAGCGTTCCAGCGCGCCCGAGCGGACGGAACCATAAAGCCCGCTATTGCCCATGCCGAGCATTGGCGTGCCGCTGGCGTTGGTGGCGGTCCAGTGCGCGTCGCCCTGCTGGCGCAGGCCTTCCTGACTGTTGAACGCGGCCATGGCGGTTGCGCCCAGATAGACGGTGGTGCCGTCCGCATAGACGCCGGTGATCTTGCCTTCTTCCGACACGCCGACGCTGGAAAGCTGGTTGCCGGTGCCGCCGTCGGGCCAGTTGGTCGGAACCTTGAGGTCGGTGAGCGACGCGGTGGTCACCGTGCCCGTCACCGTCGAAACGCCGGTGACCGGATCGAGCGGGATCACCTGGAGCCGGGCGCCGGTGGTGTCGACGGCATAGCGGCTCTCATCGACCGAGAAGGCGCCGTTGCGGGTATAGCTGACCTGATTGTCGGCGGTGCGCTTGACCGTGAAGAAGCCTTCGCCGGTGATGGCGAGGTCCAGCGTCTTGTCGGTGGTTTCGATTGTGCCCTGGGTGAATTGCTGGTTCACGCCCTGCACGCGGACGCCCTGGCCCGACACCTGCGTCGTGGTCTGCATCGGCGCGGACGAGAAGATGTCACCGAACACGGCCTTGCTCTTCTTGAACGCGGTCGAATTCACGTTGGCGACATTGTTGGAGATGGTCGAGAGGTCGGACTGGGCCGCCTTGAGACCGGAAAGCGAGATGTAGAAGGACATGGCGTTGCTCCTTGGGTGAAAAGGATCTTGGGGTTGAAAAGGATTCGAGTGAAGTTAGGCGAGGGAAATGGCGTCGGACGGGCTGTAGGTGCCCAATGGGGTAATGAGCTTGGACGAACTGCCGTCGGCGGGTGACTGGACGGCGGCGATGGTAGTCCAGCTCGCGACGCGGCTGGGCGTGGCGCCGTTGACCTTGATCTTCAGCGCATCGGTGGCGACGGTGTTGCCTGCGTCATCCTTGCCGTCCCAAAAGAAATTGACGTTGCCCGCAGGCTGATTGCCAAGGTCGATGGTCTTGAGGACGTTGCCGTTGCCGTCGACCAGATCGACGCTCGCGCCGCTGGTGGCGTCGGCAAAGCTCAGCTGGCCCATATATTGGCCGGCGGCGTCGGGCGCGGCGATATTGCTCTGGACCAGCATCGACTTGCCGATCCAGCTCGCCGCATCGCCCAGCCGGGTGCCGCTCAGTTCGGACGCCAGGCCTTTCAACGTCTGATTCATTTCCGCGATGCCGCTGCTATTGGTGATGGTCGCCATCTGCGAGACCATCTGGGCGTTATCCATTGGTTCGAACGGATCCTGCGTCTGCATCTGCGCGGTCAGCAGGCGCAGGAAATCCGCCTGGCCCATTTCCGACTTGCCGGTGCCGACATTGGCATAGGGGTTATAGACCGAAAGCCCCGCGCTGTCGGTTGCGGTGGTGGTCGTCATTTGCCGATCCTTATGGTTTCGAGCATCAGGGATTTGGCGGTGTTGAGCACCTGCACATTGTTCTGGTACATGCGGGCGGTCTCGATCATGTCGACCAGCTCCGCGCTGCTATCCACGGCCGCTTCCCAGACATCGCCATTCTTATCGGCCAGCGGATGGTTGGGATCGTGGCGCTTGGTGGGCTGCGCATTGGTTGTGACGACATTCTGGACCTTGACGGTCGAGACGCCGGGGCTGTCGGTGACCGACTGGAACACCGGCTTGATCGCGCGATAGGCCTCCGCTGCGCTGCCGGTGACATTGCCGGCATTGGCCATGTTGGATGCGGTCGCGTTCAGGCGCACGAGCTGCGCGCTCATGGCGCGGCCGGCGATGTCGAAGACGTTCAAGGGGCCAGAACCCGAAGATCCGTAACCGCTCATGCTCATTCTCCCTTCAAGGCGCGCGTGATGGTGTTGATGCGGCCCTCAAGGAAGGAGAGGGTCGTGCGATATTTGACGGCGTTTTCCGCAAACAGCGTCTGTTCGGTGCTGAGTTCGACGGTGTTGCCGTCAAGGCTGGATTGCAGCGGCACGCGATAGCCCATCGAGTCATCGACAGCTTGCGACACGTCGGCGGCCGACTTGCTCTGCTGCGTGGTGGCTTCCTTCAGCGCGGACTCGAAATCGATGTCGCGCGCCTTGTAACCGGGCGTCGAGGCGTTCGCGATGTTGGACGCGAGCAGGGAGAGCCGCTGCGAGCGAAGCGCCAGCGCCTTTCCATGTATCCCGAACAATCCGTCTTCCAGCGACATTTTCGTCTTTCCGTTTTTTCGACCCTGAAGGCCTAAAACTTGCCGATCCTCCGCCGTTCTAAGGCCTGATGGCGTGAACTGCGGCTGATCCAGCCTGATATTCGCAAAAGCCGTGCCAATTTGCGTGGGTGACGCATCGGCAAGGCAGAAATGGCGGAAATCCGGGGGTTCGCATGGGCATGGCGGCAAGGGCGGCAGAAATTTGCCGGTCGGTGGCAGGGCTTTGCCGCCTGACCGGAGGATGAGTTGGGGACGGTGATATGATCGGTATCTTGGCGCATTTGTTCGATCCCCTGACCTTGCTGGCGATGATGGCCGGCATCGGGATCGTTGCGCTGTTCCAGAATGGCGGGCGGGCGCTGGGCCGCGCCTTCGCGGCGTTGGCGCCTTTGCTGAGCGCCGATCCGGCCAAGGATCGCGACGCCGCGCGGGCGGCGCTGCTCAAGATCGATCAGGTGGCGCAACTGCGTGGCCTGGCCTGCACGGACCGGGTGAAGACTGCCAATCCTTTCCTGACCCAGGCTGCGCGCAAGCTCGCCAATTGCGAGAAGACCGATCAGTTCGAACTGTGGGCGGCGCAGACCCTGGCCGACCGTGCGCAGCGGCATGCAAGCGCCCGCAACGTCTGGCTTTCGATTGCCGATGCCGCGCCCGCTTTGGGCATGGCGGGGACGATCATCGGGTTGGTCGGCATGTTCGCGGGGATGGACGATCCCGCCAGGCTGGGGCCGTCCATGGCGCTGGCCCTGCTCACCACTTTCTATGGCGTCGTGATCGCCAATATCATGGCCGCGCCCATCGCTGCGCGGCTGGCTGACCTGTCGGAACGTGAACTGGCCTGGCAGAAGGAAGTGGCGGACCGCATGGCGGCGATTGCGCGCCGGGAAAATGTGCCGCTGCGCCGCGCCTCGATCCGTGAGGTCGCATGAGCATCCTGACATCCTCCGGCGCCCGGCGCAGCCGCTGGGCGCTCAGCTTTGCCGATCTGCTGCTGCTGCTGCTCGGCTTTTTCGTAATGTTGCAGGCCAGCGGGCAGCGCCGGGACGCGATGCTGGCGCAGGTGCGTCAGCAATTTGGTGGACGAGCGCTTGCCAAGGCGACGGAAATGCGGGCGGCCGAACTGTTCCTGCCGGGCGAGGCGCTGCTCACGCCAGCGGGAGAGGCGCGTCTGGCGGCCTTGGCGGGACGTTTCGCTTCGGGCCGGACTCGGCTGGAGATCAGCAGCCAGGGGACCGATCCAGGGCGGCAGCGCTTCGATTCGTGGGATTTGGCGGCGGCGCGGCTGGGGGCCGTGGCGCGGGGCTTGAAAGGCCATGGCGTCGGCCGGGACCGGCTGGTCATTCGCGGGTTGGACCAGCTCGACGGTGCTTCGGGCAAGGGGCAGGTCATCCGGGTCATGCCGGGCAGGTAATGCAGCTTGGCACGATATTTGCTTTTCTCAATGGTTGATGCTGTCCGCTTCATCGGAGAGAAACCGTGACGAATTTCCCCAAGATCCTCCTTCTGGCGCTGTCCATATCGGCGTCCGATCCTGCGCTGGCGCAGCAGAAGTTCGAGAATCTGGATCGTATCGACAGCTTGGTTGCGATGACCGTGGGCGCCAATATAGGCGAGCCGGGCGGCCCCATCGCGCCGGTGGACCGGCGGTTGCGGCTGGCCGCCTGCCCCACGACGCCCGGCGTCGAAGGCCCGGTCTTCGGTGCGGCGATCGTCAAATGCGACGCCTTGGGCTGGCGCATCCGCGTGCCTTTGGGCGCGGGTGCGGCGGCGGCGTCTTCCGGGCCGGTTGCGCGCTACGCGCCTGCCGCGCGGGCCATCCCCAAGGAGGCCGTCGTGAAGAAGGGCGATCCTGTCCAACTGATGGCGGGCAATGCGAGTTTCAGCGTCTCGCGCATGATGGTCGCGGACGAGGACGGCGCGGTGGGTCAGACGATCCGCGTGCGCGAGGACAAGAAAGCCGCGCCGATTCTGGCGCAGGTCGTGGAAATGGGAATAGTTCGTGTTCCGGGATTTAATAATTTTTGAACCCGGCCGTATATAGGCTGTGCGGGACGAATGAAGGATTGAAACGATGATCAAGTCTGTCGGCCAGAATATCAGCGCCGCCCTGGAGGCGACCCGCCTGAAGGAAGGCGGCAAGACGACGCGTGCTTCGGCGGCCGGTTCGGCTGTCAGCGCATCTTCGACGGCCAGTTCCGCCAGTCCTGCTGCCCGCATGGCGGCGGAAGGCGCGCCGGTCGACATGGATCGGGTGGCCGCCATCAAGGCTGCGATCGCGTCGGGCAATTATCCGGTCGATCCGGCGGCGATCGCTGATCGCATGATCGCCCTCGACCTGCCGGTCGCGGACTGAACCGTCCCATGCCGCTCGGTCTTGCAGCGCTGGATGCGTTGAACGCGGCTTTCGAAGAGCTGCGGTCGGTGCTGGACGGCACGGACGTTGCGGCGATCGAAGCGGCGACCCGCCGGATTGCCGCAGCCGCCTCCACCGTCCGCGCCATTGGCGTGTGGCGTTCCGATGAGGTGGTGCGGGAACGGCTGAAGGCTTTGCAGCCCCTGATCGAATCGGCGCGGGTTCGCACCAACCTGCTCGCCGATCATGCGAATCAGCGGTTGACCATTCTCGCCGCTCAGGGCGCGGAAACCGCGCCGCTGGTATACGGCCGCTAAAAAAACCGCCATTTTCTGCTTGTTTCCGCAAGGCGCCCACGGGCGCCTTTTTTGCGTCGAACCGAACGCGAAAAGCAAATTATGACCGCGCGTTAACCAAATCTTGGCACGTCACTTGCTCTATTGACCCTCGATACCAATGGGGATTTGAGCAACCAGTGTCGGCTTTCGCAGACATCACCGCAACAGGCGCTTCGGCGGGCAATCGCGTGACCAACGCGATCGCCATGGCCAGCCGCAGGACAGGCGTGGACTTCGCCTATCTGCTGGGGCAGGCGAAGATCGAAAGCAGCCTGAACCCCACCGCCCGCGCCACGACTTCGTCCGCGACAGGGCTGTACCAGTTCGTCGATCAAAGCTGGCTGGCGGTCATCGACCAGCATGGCAGCGAATATGGCCTGGGCTGGGCCGCCGACGCGATCAGCCGGGGCAGCAATGGCCATTATTATGTGTCCGACCCCGATTTGCGTCAGCAGATCCTCGACCTGCGCAAGCATCCGGAAACCGCCTCCGTCATGGCGGCCGAACATGCGGCCGACAACAAGGCCACTCTGGAACAGCGGCTGGGCCGCGAGGCTGAGCCGGTCGATCTCTACATGGCCCATTTCCTGGGCGTTGGCGGGGCGAGCAAATTCCTGGCGATGAACGACCGCGCGCCCGACGCGACGGCAGCGTCGATGTTCCCGGCGGCGGCGCGGGCCAACCGCTCGATCTTCTACGACCGCCAGGGCAATGCCCGCAGCTTTGCCGAAATCCGTGATCGCTTTGCCTCGAAGCTCCAGAAGGGTTTCGATTCGATCGGCACCGGCGATATTCAATATGCCGACAACGCGCTGCCCTCCGGCGCGAAGACGGTCCAGCCCGCCGATTATGTGCGGATCGAAACCCAGCGCCTTGCGACCGCCGCCGACGTCACCGTCCGGCCGGAACCGCAGACCGCGCGCCTCGCCTATCTCATGCTCGCCACCCTCGGAAGGTAACGGCCAAAGATGACTCCTGCCCAAGTCAAAGCGAAGATCTGGACGAGCGCCGCCAAGGGAGCGGTGTTGCCCTTTGCGACGCTGATGGTCGTGCTGTTCATGATGGTGCCGGTGCCTGCGTTCATGCTGGACGTCGGGTTCATCACCAACATCATGATCAGCCTGGCCGTGCTGATGGTCGCGCTGAACGCCGCCAAGCCGCTGGATTTCTCCAGCTTTCCAACGGTGCTGCTGTTCGCGACGCTGCTGCGGCTGGCGCTGAACGTCGCCTCGACCCGCGTGGTGCTGGTGCAGGGGCATGAAGGGTCGGACGCGGCGGGCCATGTCATCGAGGCGTTCGGGCATTTCCTGATCGGCGGCGATTATGTCGTCGGCATCTTCGTCTTCGCCATCCTGATGATCATCAACCTGGTCGTCATCACCAAGGGCGCGGGCCGCGTGTCGGAAGTGTCTGCGCGTTTCACCCTGGATGCCTTGCCCGGCAAGCAGATGGCGATCGACGCCGATTTGAACGCCGGCCTGCTGACGCCGGAAGAAGCCAAGGTCCGCCGCCGCGAAGTCGCGACCGAGGCGGATTTCTACGGTTCCATGGACGGTGCCAGCAAGTTCGTGAAGGGCGATGCGGTTGCGGGCATCCTGATCCTGGCCATCAACATCGTCGGCGGCATCATATTGGGCGTGGTCAGTCATGGCCTGTCGATCGGAGAGGCCGCGCAAACCTATATCGTTCTTGCCATCGGTGACGCGCTGGTCGCGCAGGTTCCGGCGCTGCTGCTCTCCATCGCGGCGGCGGCCATCGTCACCCGCGTCGGCAGCGAACAGGATCTGGGCGGCCAGATCACCAGCCAGTTCGGTTCGGGCAAGGCCTGGATTCCGGTGGCGGCGATCCTGACTTTCCTCGGCATTTTGCCGGGCATGCCGCACATGATCATCCTGTCCGCCGCCGCGATCGCGGGGGGCATCGCCTGGCAGCTCCGCAAGGCCGGTCAGCGCAAGGCGGCCGAACCTGAACCGGTTGCCCCGCCGCCGAACCCCGCGCTGATCGAATGGAACGACGTGTCCGATGGCGCGGTGCTGGGGCTGGAGATCGGCTATGGCCTGATCGGCCTGGTCGACGAGCGCAAGGGCGCGCCGCTGATGGCCCGCATCACCGGCATTCGTCGCCAGCTTTCGAAGGAACTGGGCTTCGTCGTGCCGATGGTCCGCGTGAAGGACAATCTGGCGCTGGAGCCGAACCAGTATCGCATCACCATCGCCGGCGTCGTCGTGGGCGAGGACGAGATCTTCCCCGACGATCTGCTGGCGCTCGACAGTGGCGCGCTGGAGAGCACAGTGTCCGGCCGCGAGGCCAAAGACCCGACCTTCGGCCTCGACGCTGTCTGGATTTCGCCTGCCAAGCGCAGCGAGGCCGTGGTCGCGGGCTATACCGTGGTCGATCCGCCGACGGTGGTCGCCACCCATCTCAACCAGCTCATCGCGATGAACGCCAGCGAGATGTTCGGCCTGGACGAAGCGCGCAAGCTGCTCGACAACCTCAAGGAAGCCGCGCCGCAACTGGTCGATGGCCTCACGCCGGGGCTGCTGAACCTGACGCAGATTTCCGCGCTTTGCCGCGCTCTGCTGGCCGAAGGGATCGCGCTCAAGGACTTCCGCCGCATTTGCGAGGCGATGGTCGATGCGGCCCGCCCGGATATGAACCTCGACCAGCTTGTCGAAGCGGTGCGTCAGCGCATCGGCTCGCTCATCATCCAGGGGCTGGTGCCGGTGAAGATGCCGCTGCCGGTCATCACGCTGGACGGCGATCTGGAAGCGCTGCTGGCGCAGGCGATGCGCGTCGCGGGCGATGCGCGTCACCCGATCGAGCCCGCGCTCGCCAACCGCATCATCGAGGCGGTGGTGCAGGCCGCCCGCCCGTTGCTGGGACAGGCGCGCAACTTCGCCATCGTCACCTCGCCGCTCGCACGCCGCGCGCTGGCTCGCCTGTTCAAGCCGCATCTGCCGGAGACGCCCGTGCTGTCCTTCCTGGAAATCCCCGATGGCAAGGGCGTGGAGGTCGTCGCCGTGGTCGGCGGCGAGCAGCGGCCTGCGCCACGCCATGATCCTTTGCCCAGAGAGTCCGCCGCCCGAGAGCGCGTCGCCTGAGGAGCCTGACCAATGTATATGAACAGGGTCGTCGCCGGTTCCGATGCCAACACCTATGGCCGCACCGGCAATGCCAATTCTCCCGAACAGCTCGCGCGCCGCTATATGCCGCTCGTGCGCAAGACCGCCTGGCACGTCCATGGCCGCGTATCCAGCGCCATAGAGATTGAGGACTTGCTCCAGATCGGCATGGTCGCGCTGGTCGAGGCGGCCAATGGTTTTGAGGATCGGGGCCTGGGTTTCGCCTCCTACGCGCAGTTGCGCGTGCGCGGGGCGATGATCGACCATCTGCGCCGCCATGCGACGATGACGCGCTCCGCCATGGCCCAGCGCAAGCAGTTGGCGGGCATACGCGGCCGGCTGGAACAGAAGCTGGGCCGTGCGCCGCTGGAAGCGGAAATGTCCGCGGAGATGGGGCTGGATGCCGCCGCCTATCGCGAAGTGGCCGACAGTTGCGAGATGGTGCAGCATAGCAGCATGGATGAGGTCTATTCCGACCAGTCCATGTGGTTCGCGGATGTCGAGGATCGCGCCGACGATGTGATGGAGCGGGAGGCGCTCAAAGGCGCTCTCGCCAAATGCATCGGGGAATTGCCGCAGCGCGAGGCGCTGGTGCTTCAGCTTTATTTCGTCGAGGAACTCAATCTGGAGGAAATCGGCGCGACGCTGGATATCGGCGCGGCGCGTGTCTGCCAGATCAAGAAGGCGGCGCTCGACAAGCTGCGCGAGAAGCTGCGGGACTGGGACTGATCAACTATCGTTCGCCGGGTTCGACAATCCATCGAACGGCGGCTTTGCATTATCGAGCTGCAACTGCCGATAGCGCGTCTTCTGGTAATTCTGCATCCGCCACCAGGGCTCCGCTACCTGGAACAGCCCGCTTTTCGCGACATGGCCGCCCAGATCCTTGCGCGCCGTGAAGGCCGCGAAAAACGGCGCCAGCACCAGTCCCGCCGCCACCGGCATGATCCAGCCGAGCGAGGTGCCGGATTTGACCGCCAGCAGCGTCAGCCCCGCGCCCAGCAGGATATGCCATTTGAACAGCCAGATGGCGGGCAGTATCGCCATGCCGTCACGGTCGCGGGTCTGGCCGTTCCAACTGCTCTTGCGGCCCATCAGGATGCCGAACAGGTTGATGGTCTGGGTCAGCATGCTGACCGGCGCCATCAGGATCGACAGGGCGATGTCCGCGATCACCCCGCGCACCATCCTGACGCCGCCGCCAAAGCCGATGCGCCGCGCCGGATCGGCCAGCGCCCAGAGCAGCGCCAGCAGCTTCGGCCCGAACAGCAGCACGGCGGTCAGCGCCAGCAGACTGCCCGAGGGCAGGATCGCGCTCGGCGGCCACACGCCCGCCGCCGCGCCGCCCAGCACCACCAGCATCAGCGCTAGCCAAAGGGGGGAGGTGCAATAGGCCGAAGCGCCGACGAAAAGCTGGAACTTGCTGACCGGATGCATGCCCCTGATCTTCGTGAGCAGGGGAACATGCTGGATATTGCCCTGGCACCAGCGCCGGTCGCGGGTGGCGAGATCGGGCAGGGAGGGCGGAAATTCCTCGAAACTGTCGTCGGCCATGACGATATGCACGTCCCAGCCACGGCGGCGCAGCAGCGCAGCCTCGACCATGTCATGGCTCATGATATGCCCGCCAAAGGGCGCGCGGCCCGGTAGTTCGGGCAGGCCGCAGCTTTGTGCGAAAGCCTTGGTCCGCAGGATCGCGTTGTGGCCCCAGAACATGCCTTCCGACCCTGCCCACCAGATCATGCCGGCGGCCGAGATCGGCCCGAAGAGGCGGCTGGCAAATTGCTGCCAGCGGGCGAAGAAGGTCGTGGCCCCGACGATCGACGGCACGGTCTGGATCAGGCCGACATGCGGATGCCGCTCCATATCGGATGCCAAACGCGCCATGGTCTGGCCGCTCATCACGCTGTCGGCGTCCAGCACGATCATATAGTCGTAAGCGCCGCCGAAGCGTTCCACCCATTCCGCGATATTGCCGGGCTTGCGGCCGATATTAAGAGCGCGGCGGCGGTAGTGGACCGGGCGGGAGAAGCCCTTGCGCATTTTCATATAGGCGGCGCGTTCGATCTCGCCATTTTCGGGGTTGGAATCGCTGAGGATGAAGAATTCGAAGCGCTCGCCGCCCATCACCTGCGCCAGCGAGCGCTCCATGATCGACAGGCGGCCCAGTACGCCCTGAAAATCCTCGTTGCAGACGGGCAGCAGCACGGCTGTCTGCCCGCGCAGAGGTGGAGCGGTACGCGTGCGATAGGGCCGCACGCCTTGCCCTTTGCCCATGGTCAGCAGCAGAAAGCCGATCAGGCTGGTCGCGAAGCCGAAGGCGATCCAGGCGAAAAGAGGGATGAACAGGGCCAGATAAACCCCCTCCCACGCCGAAATGCCATCGAGGCCAATCGACCGCCGCATCTCATGCGCCGCCATGGATGCGGGCAGCAGCGCCAGCAGCACGACCAATGTCCGTCGCGCCCAGAGATCGATGTTGAAGGAGCGATGCGGCAGGTCGCGTGGAGTCGCGGAAAAATCCTGCGCGGGCATGGCCAGCGGTCGTTCCACGGGAAGATGCTCGAACGCCCGTACAGGCGCCGATCCCATGGTCTTATCCGTGTGCCTGCCGCCTGTTGCTTTCATGTCCGACCCATTTTCCGGTTCACCGCCTTATGCAAACCGGCCCAAACCCGCCGGGTTCCACAACAAGCCCTGCCGTCAGGCGCCGAGCGGGTAATGCACATATTCGCTGAACGGGCGATTGCCAGTGCGAAGTTGGGCGCGAATATCGGTCGACTTGCCCCGGTCCCGACGAATATCCAGGACCATCCGGAACATGTCCTTTTGATGCAGCACGGGATAACCCGCCTTTTTGACCAGCGTTCCTCCTGCCAGGTCGACCCATATGTCCGGGCGAGTCTGGGCCGGAACCCCGGCAAAGTCGACAAGAAAGCGTTCGACCCCGGTCTCGCCCGATTGCCCGGTCCAGATATTCTCGACCGTGGCAAGGCCGCTCGAACCGGGCGTTCGCGCCGCTGACCAGTCGAGCCGGTAGCTCGCCTCGATCCGGCTGCCTGCGCGGATGGAGGCGGCGGGCGTCCAATAGGCCGCGACATTGTCGGTATATTCGCTGTCGGTCGGGAAGGCGTAGAGTCGCACCTGCCCGGCGCCCAGCGGCTTGCGGCTGGTCGCCCAGAGCGACGGGCGCCGTTCGTAAAAGACGCCGTCATCCTGATAATGGTCGAAATCGCGGTCGCGCTGGAGCAGGCCAAACCCCTTGGGATTGCGCTCGGCAAAGACATCGACGCGTGGCGCGGAGGGATTGACCAACGGGCGGCAATGGGCGGTGCCGTCGGCGCTGGCGATGGACAGCATGTCGCTGTCATGGATTTCCGGGCGCCAGTCGGTGCGCTTGGCGCGGTCGGCCTGATCGTACCAGAACATGCTGGTCATCGGCATCAGTCCCAGTTCGGCTATGGGCTTGCGCGCGAACAGCACGGCATCGACATCCTGCCGCACGCCCTGCGGCGTCAACTCGTTGGCGAAGCGGAAGGCGCCGGTCAGCGAGGCGCTGTCCATCAGCGCATAGACGGTGACGCTGCTCCGCCCGGTCCGTTCCAGCCAGAAATGAGTGAAACGGGGAAATTCTTCCTTGCCCGAAATGCTGGTGTTGATCGCGACGGCGCGGGCCGACAGGCCGAACTGCTTTTCGGCGGGCGCCCGGAAATAGGTGGCGCCCAGGAAGGACAGCCAGTCGCCGTCCCGCGCCGCGTTCATGATGCGGAAACCCGAAAAGCCGGCATCGGGGCCAAGATTGCGCACCGCATTGCCGGGCGGGGCGTCGAACATGTCGGGATCGTAGCGGAGCGGCGTTGCCCGCCCTCTTTCGACCAGCGCGATCTCAACCGGCTGCTGCACCGTGCTGCTCAGAGGGAAAAGGCGAAGGCCGGTGTCGCCGCCCAGGTCGTTCCAGATCGTCCGTTCATCGCGGAAGCGCGCCTGGTTAAAGGCGTCATAGCCGATCTTGTCCGCGCCAGGGAAAAAGGGCGTCACGGCAAAGGGCGCGCGCGTCAGCCGCTGCGCCCGGCCGATCACCATGTCCCAGGAAAAAGCGCCGCCGCGGGGTTGAGCGAAAAGGGCGCGGGGAAGCAGCAGCGCCGCGCCGGAGGCGGCGATCATGGCGCGCCGCCCCATCCCGGTCGAAGAAATCTTGGTCATGGCGATCATCATGGGTGCGACAACTGCCAATGCAAGTGTTTCGATCCCGCATTGACTGGAAAATGGCCGATCGACAAATACGATGAAGCCTCCGCCCGGGGGGACGGAGGCTTCGTTAAGCTGGTCGTTTCATCGAAGTCTTTGCCCCCGGCACGGTGGGGACTGATAATGTGCCGGGGGCGGCATGACTGGCTGAGGTGACCAAGACCCCAGCCGGTCAATCTCTTGTCAGGCCTTAGCTGATCAGCTTCAGCACGCCCTGCTGGCTCTGGTTGGCCTGGGCCAGCATTGCGGTCGAAGCCTGGCTCAGGATCTGCTGCTTGGCGAGCGCGGTCGTTTCGGCCGAGAAGTCGGCGTCTTCGATGCGGCTGCGGGCGTCAGTCAGGTTGGTGACGTTCGCCGTCAGATTGTTGACCGTCGATTCGAGGCGGTTCTGCGCGGCGCCGAGATCGGCGCGCTTGGTCGCCACCGTTGCCAGTGCCGTGTCATAGGCGGCGAGATCGCCGGCTGCGAAAGCGGGGGCGGCCACGGTGCCGCTCAATGCGCCGCCGGCCGAGGTGGCGACGGCAGACAGGTCGAGCTGACCCAGGGTGAGGGAAACGGTGTCGGTGCCGCTGGCGCCGGCCTGGATGTCGATCGTGGCCGGGGCGGACGCGGAGAACAGGTCCTTGCCGTTGAACTGGGTCTTGCTCAGGACCGAGTCGATCTGCTTGCCGAGCTGGTCGATTTCATTCTTGATGTTGCCCTGCGACTTCGTGTCGTTGGTGCCGTTCAGACCCTGAACCGTCAGTTCACGCATACGCTGCAGCATGTTGCTGACTTCGCCCAGCGCGCCTTCCGCCGTCTGGGCGAGCGAGATGCCGTCATTGGCGTTGCGGATGCCCTGGGTCATGCCGCGGATCTGCGAGGTCATGGTCGATGCGATGGCCAGGCCGGCGGCGTCGTCCTTCGCGCTGTTGATGCGCTTGCCGGTCGACAGGCGTTCCATCGCGGTGCTGAGAGCCTTGTTGGCCATGGCCGAAGCATTGGTGGCGCGCAGCGCCGAGGAGTTGGTTCCGATAACAGTCATGATAATCCCTTTCCGTTCACTATCAGGTCGCTGCCATCAGGCTGCTTGCGGCCTCGAAAGGGGATAACGGCAGGGGCGAAAGAGCTTTTAGGCCGTTGCGCGTTTTTTCTGATATTTTTCAGGAAAGCCCGGAAAACCGGGGCTAAATGGACCCTT
This sequence comes from Sphingobium sp. TB-6, assembly GCF_012927365.1. Classification (NCBI taxonomy): domain Bacteria; kingdom Pseudomonadati; phylum Pseudomonadota; class Alphaproteobacteria; order Sphingomonadales; family Sphingobiaceae; genus Sphingobium; species Sphingobium sp. TB-6. The sequence continues at coordinate 26,991 of NZ_JABBGL010000002.1, forward strand.
ATGGGCGCCCCTATATACAGAAGCGGGGGAAAAGTTCCGGCAAGGCGGAAAAAAATTGCCGTTATGCGGCAAGGGGTTTGCCGCATTAACCATATGCTAACCACAGTCCGGCAGTTTCAAACCATCGAAGGGGTCAGGGGCGTGCGGGGGCACAATCCTACCAAATCATGGGGACAAAAGTTCATGTCATCGTTGGACGTGAGCCGAGGAGTCTGCGCGCTCGTTCCGGGCCTGCAGCACTGGCTGGAAAATGCGTTCTATTCCGTGCGGATCGTGGACGCGCAAAGTCCGCGTGAGCGCGAGGGCGCTGAACGGGATAATCGGCGCGTCCTGCTGGCGACCGAGATCGGCCATGCGACCCATCGCGACATATTGATCAACCTGGTGGACGGAGCGCCTTCGCTGGTGCCCGCCGCCAGCGGCCTGCCTGCCCGCGTGGCTTTCGGTCTGGAAGATATGGGCTTTGCCTTCGCGTTGATCGCGGAACTGGCCCGTCCGGCGGCTCTCCCGGCGGTGGGCGACAATGCCAGCGCGCGCCTGATGACGCTGGCCGGCCGCGTGGCGCGCAGCGACGCCACCGTGCTGATCCAGGGCGACACCGGCACCGGCAAGGAAGGCATGGCGCGCTTCCTCCACGCCCAGTCGGGCCGCACCACCCATGACTTCATCGCCGTCAACTGCGCGGCGCTCCCCGAAACCATGATGGAGGCGATGCTCTTCGGTCATAAGAAGGGCAGCTTCACCGGCGCGGCCAATGCTTCGGAAGGCCTGTTCCTGGCGGCGGACGGCGGCACCTTGTTCCTCGACGAAATCGCGGAACTGCCGCTGGCGCTTCAGGCCAAGCTGCTGCGCGCCCTTCAGGAAGGCGAAGTGCTGCCCGTCGGCGCGACTCACCCGGTGCCGGTCAATGTCCGCATCATCGCGGCCTGCAACCGCAACCTTGCCGCCGAAGTCGCCGCCGGGCGCTTCCGCGAAGATCTTTACTGGCGCCTCAACGTCATGCCGCTGGAGCTGCGCCCGCTGGCCGAGCGTCCGGGCGACGTGACCGCCATCGCCGCCGCCATGCTGCTGCGGCATCAGGATATGGCGAAGGCTGCCTTTGTGTGGCCGACCGCCGCCGCTCTGGAAAAGCTGACCGCCCATGTCTGGCCGGGCAATGCCCGTGAGCTGGGCAATGTGCTGCAGCGCGCCGTTGTCCTGCGGGATGGCGACCGCATTTCCGCCGACGATCTGCACATCACCGGCGCGCCGCAGCTTCGCCTCGTGGAGCAGGTTCTGGCGCCCGCCGATCCGATCCGCCTGCGCGACGTGGCCCATCATTCGAAGCTGGAGGCTGTCCGCGCCGCGCTGCGCGAAACCGACGGTCACCGTGCCGCCGCCGCGCGCAAGCTCGGCATTTCCGAACGCACCTTGCGCTATCGGCTTGCCGAGATGCGCGAGCTGGCTGCTTAAGGGGAGATAGGGCATGTCCGGCATTTCTCCGACCGACAGCGTGATGGCGATCCGCAACGCCATCCTCCAGAAGAACGCCGCGCTGCGCGATGTCGCGCAGACCGGCAACACCAACGGCCCTTCCGCCGTCGGCACCAACGGCGCCACCGCGCCGGGCGGGTTTACCGACGCGCTGAAATCGGCGCTAAGCCAGGTCAACGGCCTGCAAAATCAGGCGGGTGAAGCAGCCGCCTCGTTCGAACGGGGGGAAACGACGGATATCGCCGGGGTCATGCTGGCCAAGCAGCAGGCGTCGGTGAGCTTCGAAGCCACCCTTCAGGTCCGCAACAAATTGTTGTCCGCTTACAAGGACATCATGAGCATGCCGGTGTAATATGAGCGAGAACGCACTCACCACCAATGTTGGCGGCGCTGCCGCTCTCCCCGCCACCAGCCCCGCCTTTGGCGGCGCCAAAGGCATGGATGCGCTGAAGGCGCGCTTCACCGGCTTCGTCAGGCAACCGGCCGTGGCGAAAAGCCTGCCGCTGCTGGGCCTGCTGGGCGTCGTCGCCATGGCTGGCGCCGCCTGGCTGGCGCTGCGCGAACCGCCGCAGCGCGACCTGTTCCGCGCTTTGCCCGATGCCGACAAGTCGGCGGTCGCGCAGGTGCTGGACCAGAATGGCATCCGCTACGACTTCGACAATTCGGGCAGCATGACTGTCGGAGAGGATGATTATTTCAAGGCGAAGATGATGCTCGCCGCCCAAGGCCTGCCCAAGAGCGCGCCCGACGGCAACAGCATGATCGACAGCCTGCCCATGGGGGCCAGCCGCGCCGTCGAGGGCGAGAAGCTCCGTTCGGCCCGCGAAATGGACCTCGCCCGCACGATCGAAGCGATCGACAGCGTCGAGAGCGCCAAGGTCCACCTCGCGGTCGAGCCGCCGAGCGTGTTCCTGCGCGAACGGGCCAAGCCCTCAGCTTCTGTGATGCTGCGTCTGGCGCAGGGCCGCCAGCTCACCGACGCGCAGGTCAGCGCCATCGTGCATCTGGTCGCTTCCTCGATCCCGGAACTCAATCCGGAGGATATTTCGGTCGTCGACCAGAATGGCCGCCTGATCAGCAACAATGACAGCAACGCCGCCGACGATCGTCAGCTCGCCATCCAGACCCGGATGGAGGATCGCTATCGCCAGTCGGTGATCGCACTGCTGACCCCGATTTTGGGCGCTGGCAAATTCTCGACCGAGGTGCATACCGAACTCAACTTCGCGGAACGCCAGGCGACCCGCGAAACCTATCCGCAGGACGAAGCGCGTCTGCGCAACGAAACCGGCAGTTGGCAGTCCGACCCGCGCGGGCAAGGAAACGGAGCCGGTAGCGAGGCGAGCGGCATTCCGGGCGCGCTCAGCAATCAGGCTCCGGTCAACCCGACCGTGACCCAGACCAATCCCAATGGCCAGGCCGTAGCCCAAGGCTCGACAAATCAGGGCACCACTAGCGCGCAAACCGCCGCCCAACCCGGCACGCCGCCCAATCCGCTGATGAAGACGGAAGAGACCTTCAACCGCAGCTTCGAACTCGGCCGCGAAGTCTCCGTGACCAAGGACGCCATCGGCACGGTCAAGCGCCTGTCGGTCGCCGTCGCGCTCGACAACGGCCCGGACGGCAAGCCGCGCAGCGCGCAGGAGATCGCCGCCCTCGAAGCGCTGGTGAAGGGCGCGGTCGGCTTCGATCAGGCGCGGGGCGACGTCGTGGCTTTGTCCTCGCGCAGCTTCGCCAAGGAAGAGGTGGTTCAGGCGCCCTGGTATGAGGCCGAATGGGTGTCGCCGCTGGTGCGCAATGTTTCGGCGCTGCTGGTCGCGCTGCTGGTGATCTTCGGCATCGGCCGCCCGCTGCTCAAGCGCCGCGCCGCCGCCCAGGCCGCCGTTGCTGAACAGGTCGCCGCGGAGGGGAAGAAGATCGGCCGCGAAATCTCGACCGAGATCACGCGCCAGGTGACGGTGAACCCCGATGGTTCGACGCCCATCACGCTCGACATGATCTCGTCGACTTATGACTACGCCCAGCGCGCCGACCTGATCCGCAATTTCGTGAAGCAGGATCCCGACCGCGCCGCCCTGGTCGTCCGCGACCTTCTGAAGGAAGGGAAGAAGGAAAATGCCTGAAGCCGCCGAAGCCACGGCGCTCAAGGGTAGCGCTGCCGCCGCCGTCCTGCTGATGCTGTTCGACGAGGATGAAGCCGCGCAGATCCTCTCGCGCCTGGAGCCTGATGAAGTCCGCCAACTCGGCTATGCGATGTACGATGTCGCGGATGTGCAGGTTGAGGAAGTCAACGAAGCGCTCGACCATTTCGTCACCAAGGCGAAGAAGCGCACCACCATCGGCTATGGCGCGACCCGCCATATCCGCGGCGCGATGACCAAGGCGCTGGGCGAGGAGCGGGCCGAGAATATGCTGGCCCGGATCACCCCGCCGACCCGCTCCACCCAGCTTGAAATGCTGAAATGGATGGACGCCAAGGAAATCGCCGTGCTGATCGAGGTGGAGCATCCGCAGATCATGGCGATCGTGCTCGCCCATCTGGAGGCGCCGATCGCGGCCGACGTGCTGCAATTGCTGCCGACCGAATATCAGGAAGAGATCGTCTATCGCATCGCCACGCTCGGCCCGGTGTCGAACGAAGCGCTGGACGACCTCGAACAGCTTCTGCTGCGCGGCAACATGTCGAAGAAGCAGGGCGGCGCCTCCCAGCGCGGCGGCACGGTCGAGGCGGCGGCGATCATGAACAATGTCCGCAAGGATAATGAGCAGCGCATCATCAAGGCGCTGGCCAAGCGGGACAAGATGGTCGCCCAGACGATCGAGGAGGAAATGTTCGTCTTCGACAACCTCATCGACATGGACGACAAGAATATGGGCACGCTGATGCGCACCGTCGACAGCGCCGTGCTGGTCGTGGCGCTGAAGGGCGCGAACGACATGCTCAAGGCGAAGATTTTCGGGTCCATGTCGGCCCGCGCCGCGCAGGCCATATCCGACGAGATCGAGGAACGCGGGCCGATCCGCCTGGCCGAAGTGATCGACGCGCAGAAACTCATCATCGGAACCGCGCGCCGCATGGCCGATGCGGGCACCATCATGCTGGGCGGCAAGGGGAATGATTTTGTCTAAGCTTTGGGCCAATGCAGAGGTCGCCAGCATTCCGCTGGGCGGCATGGGACAGGTGACGAGCGGCGGCTTCCGCAGCCTGTTCGCGCCGGTGCATGCCGCGCCCGGCCAGCCGGTGCATGACAGCGTGCCGCAAAGCGAAGAGGAAGTGCTGGAACAGGCCCGGATCGAAGCCTTCGCCATGGGCTTTGACGAAGGCAGCCGCGTGACGGCGGAAGCCAATGCGGCCGACGCCGAGGCGCGCAAGCGCCTTGCCGAAGCGCTGGAATTGTTGGCTCCCGCGCCCAGCGGCATGTTGTCGACCATGCTGTCCGCCACCGTGGTGCGGCTGGTCGAACAGATTGTGGGCGAGGTCGAGATCGACATCGAACGCTTGCTCCAGCGTTGCGACAGCGTCGCCGCCTTCATCGAGGATAATGACGAGAAGGGCGCGCTGCACCTGCATCCGGACGATATCGAACTGCTGGACGGCGAGAATATCGGCGTGAAGCTGGTCGCGGACCACGGCATGCAACGCGGCTGCGTCCGGCTGGAAACCGCTGACGGCTGGGTCGAGGACGGCCCCGACATACGCCTGTCGCGCCTGCGTGCGTTGCTTGACGATATGGAGGGTAAGGCATGATCAATGCCGCGCTCGCCCAGGCGGAGACGCTGTTCGACCATATGCAGGTGCAGAACCGCCAGCCGCGCCATGTCGGCCGGCTGGTCAGCCATGATGCAGGCATGCTGGAAGTCACCGGTTTCCGTCGCCCCATCGGCGCGGGCGCGCGGGTGATTGCATCGGACGGGTCGATCTGCCGAGCCGAAGTCGTGGGCTTTCGCGGCGACAAGACCCTGTTGGTGCCGCTCGACAGCGACGCGCCGCTGGAAAATGGGGCGCGGGTCGAGCCGGACAGCCAGGCGACCATGGTGCAGGTGGGCGAAGGCCTCATCGGCCGCGTGATCGACGCGATGGGCCAGCCGCTGGACCGCAAGGGGCCGATCATCGCGGGCGGTTCGTGGCCGCTCAACGGCGTCAAGGGCAATGTGCTCGACCGGGGCCGCGTCACCGAGCCGTTCGATCTGGGCGTCCGCGCCGTCAATGCGCTGCTGACCGCCGGGAGGGGACAGCGCATCGCGATCATCGCGGGTTCGGGCGTCGGCAAGTCGGTCCTGATGGGCCAGATGATCCAGGGCGCCGAAGCTGACATCGTCGTCGCGGGCCTGATCGGGGAACGCGGCCGGGAGGTCAGCGATTTCCTCGAAACCAAGCTCAAGGGCGCGATGCACAAGAGCATCGTCGTTGCCGTCCCCGCCGATCATCCGCCGGTGCTGCGTCTGCGCGCCGCCGCCCGCGCCACTGCCATTGCCGAATATTTCCGCGCCCGCGGCAAGAAGGTGCTGCTGCTGATCGACAGCCTGACCCGCTGCGCCCATGCCCAGCGCGAGATCGGGCTGGCGCTGGGCGAGCCGCCTGCGATGAAGGGCTATCCGCCTTCCGCTCTGGCGCTGATCCCCCGGCTGGTGGAACGCGCTGGCGTCGATAGCCGGACCGGGGGCTCGATCACCGCGCTTTATACCGTGTTGGCCGATGGCGACGATACGGACGATCCGATCGTCGATGCCGCCCGCGCCATTGTCGACGGCCATTTCGTGCTGTCGCGCCACCTTTCCGAGCAGTCGATCTTCCCCGCCATCGATGTCGGCAAGTCGCTGTCCCGCGTCATGGCCGATGTGGTGCCGGACGAGCATCGGCTAGCCGCCGCTTCCTATCGCCGCCTCTGGGCCGCCTATGAGGAAAATCGCGACCTTATCCTGATGGGCGCCTATCGCCCCGGCAATGATCCGGTGATCGACGAAGCGGTGCAACGCCGCCAGGACATCCTCGACTTCATCCGCCAGGATCAGAAGAGCTTCATCGACCTCGACACCAGCGCCAACGCCCTTATCGCGGAGTTCGGCGCGTGAAGGGAGAAGTCGCCCGCCGCCAGCGCGTGCTGCGCGTCCGCCATGTGCAGCATGCCATGGCCGTGGCCGAAACCGCGCGCGCCCGCGACGAGGCGGAAGGCATCGCCCGCAATGTCGATCGCCTGCGGACGGTGCGCGATGATCTTTTTACCGGGCAGGGCATCGCAACTGGCGCGAATTTTGCAGCGATGCAGGAACTGGCGGGCCGTCTGGAACAGGCGGGGCGTCAGTTGGACGGTGCGCTCTACGATGCGCGCCGCAAGGTGGAGGTCAAGGAAGGCCTTAGCCTGGCGGCCAATCGGGATCGCGAAATCGCCGTGAAGCTCAAGGATCGCGCCCGCGCGGACCTGGAGGAATGGCGGGAGAATAAACTCGCGGCCCTGCCGCGCTATCGCCGGATGCAGAGGACAGGAGATGTCTGACGTGAACATGTTGACCAGCCTCAAGGCTCTGCTTTTTTCGTCGGCCTCGACGCAGATGCCCGCCGATGGCGCGGGCGTGCTTGCCATGCCGGTGGAGGGCGCGGTGGATTTCGCCAAGCTGCTGAACGGCACAATGGAAGCCGCGCCCGAGGGTAAGCAGGCGGCGGAGATGCCTAGCCTCCCGCAAGTGGCTGCCCCGACCGTCACGGCTAATGCCGTTGCAGTCGAAGGCGTGGAGATGGAAGGAGCAGGTATCGCACCGGCCAAGGTCGATAGCGCCAAGGCTGAAAAAGGGGGGGTCGAAACCGCCACTCCCTTGCCCTTCGGTTTGGCGAACGCCCTGAAGGCCGTGCAGAGCCATCGCAAGGAGACGCTGCCGCTTCCGCCCGGCCTTGCCAAGAAAATCGAAGCGCCCGCTGAGTCTGCGGATGCGGTTCCGGCGCCTGTTGTTGATGGCGAGCCTGTCGAAGAGGTCGCGGCGGAAACGCCAGCGCCCATACTGGTGCCAGTGCCCGTGGCTGTAGAGGATAGCGAAGTCGACGCGCCGGAACTGCCCGACATCAAGCCTCATGCGCAGTCCAAGGCGGCTCGCCCCGTCAAGGAAGCCAAGCTGGAAAAAGCCGAGGCTTTGCCCGAAGCGCCTGCAACGGAACAGTCGGATGAGCCGGTGAAGGCCGATCAGGGCGACAAGGACAAGCCGAAAGAGCAGGGCGAAGCCGCGCCGCTTCCGCCGCCCGTTGTCGCCGTCGTGCAAACGCCGACGCTGCAAAGCGTTCCGGCGCAGCCGCTGCCGACATCTGCAACTGTGGCCACATCCGCGCCACTGCCGGAGACGGCAGCGGTGAAGCTGGATAGCGGCAAGACTCTGCCGGCGGAGGCGCAGATGCAGCCCCAAGCCGCCGAGCAGCCCGTCCCCGCTCAGGCGACGGCCGAAAAGCCGCGCGTGGTGGAGAGCAATGCGCAGTCGGCCATTCCCGCCCCGGCAATATCGGCGCCTGCCGACCGCCCGAAAACGACTGTCGCAACATCGACCACCGATAGTGCGCCCGTTCCGGTTGAACTGCCCGTCCCGGCAACGCCCGCAGTCGAGAGCCGTCAGGTGAAATCCGAAGCTCTTGCCTTGCTGCAACTGGTCCGCGATCAGGTCGCCGCCCGCCAGCCAGGCACGCCGGTCCGGGCAGGGGAACCGCTCGCGGTCCGCGCCAAAACCGGCCGCGCCGCCATTCCGGCCGAGCCTGCACCTGCCAACACCGCCCAACCGGTTCCGACCGACGCGGCGCCTCAAGCCCCGCTCGCCCAGCCTGGCACTGCTCCCTCAGTCCAGCCGACCGTCGCCACGCCGCCGGTAGTGGACCTGTCGGCTAGCCTTGGCGCGCAGGTCGTCGACATGGGTGTTTCCGGCCAGTGGATCGATGGTCTCGCCCGCGATATTGCCGGGCTGTCCGCCAATGGGGCGCAGGGCCGCTTCCAGATCAATGCCGACCAGCTTGGCCCGGTGCAGGTCGATATCCGCCAGGGCAGCGATGGCGCGGCGGTCAGCCTGACGGTCGCCAGCGAGGCCGCCGAAATGGCGCTGCGCCAGGACAGCGACCGGCTGCGTCTTGACGCCAGCCTGTCGGCGGTGCGCATCACCGAAGTGAAAATCGAGCGAACCCCGCATATCGGGGAAACCGCGCGGCCGGACAGCGCGAACCAGCAAGGATCGCAGCAGCAATCGTCCCAAACCGCCAATGCCTGGGCGAACAACAGCCAGAGCATGGCGCAGTCGCAGGGCCAAGCCCAAGGTCAGGGCCGTTGGCGCGCTCAGGAAAATGGCAATTTTGCCCCTAAAAATACCGGCGATCCTGCCGTTCTTAACCATGACGAGACGCGCCGGGCGGGTAATGACGCCGTGCGTGCGCGTTATGCCTGAGATGCGGGATTTACGGGGAACTTTCCATGAGTGACGATGCGAAGCCGAAGAAGAAAAAGGGCGGGGGCATGAAGATGATCCTGCTCATCGTCATCGCCATGGTCGTGGGCGGCGCGGGGGCCGCTGGCGGCCTGTATGCTGCCGGTTTCTTCAGCCCGAAGGAAGAAGGGCCGAAGGAAGACCCGAACAAGCCCGTGCTCGTCCTGGCGGGCGAAAGCGCGGAGGACGTCGCCAAGGCCCATGGCTATGCCGGCGGCGGCGGCGGTGGCGGCGAAGGCGGCGGTCATGAAGGTGGCGGCGGCGGTCATGTCGCGTCCGGCGTCCATGTTCCGGCCAAGGGCATCGACCTGCCCGTCCCGGCGAACCCGGCGGCCTATCAGGCGACCTATTTTCAGTTGCAGACGCCCTTCACCTCCAACATGTCGGATACGGACGCCTTCGCGCAGATTTCCATCGCCATTTCGACCTATTACGACATCCGCGTGGTGGAAGCGATCAAGGCGCACGAGACGGCGATTCGCAGCCAGGTCTTGATGATGCTGGCCGAACAGCCGGTGGAGGCTCTCTCCACGCCGGCGGGCAAAAGGGCGCTTCAAGGCAAGATCAAGGCCATCATTAACGACATTTTGAAGCAAAAGACGGGCTATGGCGGCGTCGATAACGTTTATTTTACCAATTTCGTTATTCAATAGGGCTGCCTGAACGTGCGGGAAGTCCCCCGCCCTGGACGGCAGGGGACTGAAATGACCGACGTTCAAGCCTATGCCTTCGGGCGGGGGGAATCGCAGGCGCCGCTGATGCTGTCGGGGCTGGACCGGCTGGGCGAAAAGCTCGGCCGGCGTTTGCGTGCCCTGATCGAGCCGATTGCCGGGGTCCGTCCGCATGTCGTCGCGCAGGATGCGCGCGCGCTGGAATTCGGAACCTGGAGCCAGGACGTGCCCGCCTCCTCCAGCATTGGCGTCTATCGCCTGTCTCCGCTGAAGGGACAGGTGTTGCTGCGGCTGGACGCGGCGATGATCTCGACGCTGGTCGATTGTTTCTATGGCGGCATCGGCAACCGTTCGCTGCCGCCGCGTGGCGAATTCACCCCGACCGAAGACCGGCTGATCGCCCGCATTTCCGACGCCTTCATCGCCCGGCTGGTCGAATGTTGGAGTGATATGCTGGCGCTCGACGCGGGCCTGATCGTGCGGGAAACCGGCATCGGCTTTGCCGCCGCCGCGCAGCCGGGCGAACAGATGGTGCTGCAACGCTTCCTGCTCAGCATCAGCCGGGACGCCGAATGGCCGATCGACCTCATCTTCCCGCTTTCCGCGCTGCGCGGGGTCGAGCCGCTGATGGGCGCCAGGATTCCGATCGATGACGAGCGCGCCGACCCTGTCTGGCAAGCCCGCATCGCTTCGCGCATGCGCGACATCCGCCTGCCTGCCCGCACGGTGCTGGCGCGCCCCAATCTTTCGCTGGCCGAACTGATGCAGCTCAAGGCCGGGGACATTATTCCCGTCACCATCAACCGCAGCCTGCCGCTCATCGTGGGCGACCGCATCGTCGCCCATGGCTCGATCGGTGAACAGGACGGCCGCGCCGCATTCCAGATCGAAAAGCTGGCCAACAATCAACCTTCATGGGGATCCGAACAATGAGCGACATGAGTGAAGCCCCGCGCCTCGACAGCGTGGGCGAGGACAGCATTTCCCGCATGGTGAACAACCGCCAATTCCGCCTGCTGGCGGACATTCCCGTCCGCATGTCGGTGGAGGTTGGATCGACATCGCTGCGTCTGGCCGAGGTTATGGACCTGGCGGAAGGCAGCGTGGTGGAGCTGGACCGTCAGGCCGACGATCTGTTGGACATCATGGTCAACGGCGCACTGATCGCCAAGGGCGAGGTGGTGACGGTGAACGGCCGTTACGGCATCCGCATCGTGGAGATCGCGGCAACGGAAACGCGCCTTGCCGGCATCGAACGGCGCGGTTGATCGCCCGGAACAGCAATATCGCTGAATTTTACCGCTTGCCTTGCGCGCCATTATCGGCAGACCGCATGACGGATTAACCATAGTCGCGAAAGCCCATCCATGATCTGGTACTTCGTCAAGCTGCTGATATTGTTGCCGCTGGTGGGTGGCATGGCCTTTGGCGCATTGTGGCTGTGGCGCAAATATCAGCCCGGCATGATGGTCGGGCAGAATGACCGCTCATTGAAATTGCTGGAAGCGCTGCCGATGGGGACTTTCGGCAAGCTCGCCGTGGTGGAGTTCGAGGGCAAGAAGATCCTGCTCTCCGTCACTCGCGGCCGCATCGAGAAGATCGCGGAAGGCGATACCTATCGTGCCGGGCGCTAATTCTGCTGTCGTTCCCGCGGAGGCGGGAACCCATCTCCCAACAGTAGCGTCCAGATGCGAAGTACGGGGATGGATCCCCGCCTTCGCGGGGATGACGAAATGGGCGTGGGCAGGATTGCTGCTCGCGGCGTTGTTCATCGCCATCCCCGCCTTCGCCCAAGCCGCGCCCGCAGCCCCGCCGCCCGTCGACAATGGCGGCGCGCTAACCCGCGCCATGGGGCAGATCGGCGGCGACGGCCGCTCACTCTCGCTCTCCCTGCAAATCCTGATCCTCATGAGCCTGCTGACGGTGTTGCCGTCGCTGATCCTCATGATGACCAGCTTCACCCGCATCATCATCGTGCTGTCGCTGCTGCGTCAGGCGCTGGGATTGCAGCAGACGCCGCCCAATCAGGTGCTGGTCGGCCTGTCGCTGTTCCTTTCCCTCTTCGTGATGCGCCCCGCCATCGACCAGATCAACGCCCAAGCCTTCGACCCCTATGGCAAGGGCCAGATCCCCATCGAGGAAGCGGTAGGCCGATCGGCCAAGGTGCTGCACGGCTTCATGACCAAGCAGACCCGCGAAACCGACCTCAAGCTGTTTGCCAATCTGGCCGAGGCGCCTGCGTTCCGCACGCCCGCTGATATTCCCTTTTCGATCCTGTTGCCCGCTTTCGTGACGTCGGAACTCAAGACCGCGTTTCAGATCGGCTTCATGATCTTCCTGCCCTTCCTCATCATCGACCTTGTCGTCGCCTCCACGCTGATGGCGCTCGGCATGATGATGCTTTCCCCCACCATCATCTCCATGCCGTTCAAGCTGTTGCTGTTCGTGCTGGTCGATGGCTGGGCGCTCACCATGGGGTCGCTTGCCGGCTCCTTCGCGACATAGAGGTGGGGCGATGGAGAATGCCGATTTCTTCATGGGGCTGGCGCAACAGGCGCTGTGGATCACGGCGCTGGCGGCAGCGCCGATCCTGATTCCGGCGCTGGTCGCGGGCGTGCTGATCGGCATGATCCAGGCGGCGACCTCCATCAACGAACAGACGCTGGCCTTCATTCCCAAAATCATCGTCGTCGGTGCCATGCTGGTGCTGTTCGGCGGCTCCATCATGGTGCTGATCGCGGATTTCACGCGCGAGATTTTCGAGCGCATTCCGGATCTGCTCCAATGATCGCGCCGGGCTTCGCCAATGTGGAAGTCCAGCTCTGGATCTGGCTGATCGCCATGATCCGTCCCGGCGCGGCCTTTGTCGCCGCCCCGGTCTTCGGCGCGCCTGCCGTGCCGCTGCAACTGCGCCTGATCCTCTCGCTCGCGCTGGGCATGGCGGCGCTCAACAGCGTGCATATCGTGCTGCCCGCCGATGGCGTCGCCAGTTTCCAGGGCGTGATGCTGGTTGCGGGCGAGGTGCTGGCGGGGCTCGCCATCGGCTTTGCGGTGCAGATCGGCTATGCCGCCGCGCTGGTCGCGGGCGAGGCGATCGGCAACACTATGGGCCTCAATTTCGCGGCGATGGTCGATCCGTCCTCGGGTCAAGCGACGCAAGCGGTGGGGCAGTTTCTTTCCATCCTTTCGACCTTCCTGCTGCTCGCCATGGACGGCCATCTGATGCTGGTGAGCTTCGTGGTGCAAAGCTATCAGGCGATGCCGCCCGGCGGCGCGATGCTGAGCAATGACGCCATCTGGCATCTGATCGAATTTGGCGGCGCGCTGCTGGGCGCGGGCGTCACCATTGCGCTCCCGGTCGGTTTCGCACTGGTGCTGGTGCAGATCGTCATGGGCATGCTGGCGCGCACCGCGCCCGCGCTCAACCTGTTCGCGGTCGGCATGCCGGTGGCGCTGATGGCGGGCCTCATCCTGCTGGCCGTCACCGCGCCGATCATGGGGGAGGGGATCACCGCCGCGCTCAAGGCCGGGCTGGACCAGGCCCAATATATTGCGGAAGGGCACTGACCCATGGCACAGAGCAATGGCGGCGGCGAAAAGACCGAAAAGCCGACAGCCAAGAAGCTGAAGGACGCCGCGAAAAATGGCGACATCCTCCAGTCCCGCGATCTGGCGACGGCGCTGGTGGTGATGGCGGGCATTGGCTGGATCGCGGTTACCGGCCCCTCCGTCGTCGAATCCCTGTCCGACATGCTGATCGAGGCGCTGCGCTTCCGGCGGGAGGATGTGGTCAATTTCGCGCCCGCCGACCGGGGGTTTGCGCTGTTGTCCGGCATCGCCCTGCCAGTGGCGGGGATCATGCTGGCGACGCTGCTCGCTGCCATTGCCGGACCGGCGCTGCTCGGTTCGCTGGGCTTTCGACCGGGCGCCTTCGCGCCCAAGGCGTCGAAGCTCAATCCCGCCGCTGGGCTGAAGCGCATGTTCGGGCTTCAGGGCCTGATCGAACTGGTGAAGTCGATCGCCAAAGTGTCGCTGCTCGGCGCGATCGGCGTCTGGATGATCTGGGACCGGCTGACGCAGATCGTCGGGCTCGGCAAGGCGGGTCTCGCCCCCGCCATGGCGGACCTGGGCAATATGTTCATCATGACCTGCCTGGTGATGGCGGGCGGCCTGTTCCTGATCGCGGGCATCGATGTGCCGGCGCAGCTCATCCAGCGCTCGAAACGCCTGTCGATGAGCAAGCAGGAGATCAAGGACGAGCATAAGGAGAGCGAAGGCTCGCCCGAGCTCAAGGGCCATATCCGCCGCCGCCAGTTCGAGGTGCTGAGCGGTTCCACCCGCAAGGCGGTGGCGGAGGCCAGCGTGATCATCACCAACCCGACCCATTTCGCCGTCGCGCTGCGCTACAAGCCGGGGCATGACGCCGCCCCGGTCGTGGTGGCGCGGGGTTGCGACGCGGTGGCCGCCGCGATCCGCGAACTGGCCGACCAGAATGGCGTGACGGTGCTGCAATATCCCGACCTTGCCCGCGCCATCTACTTCACCTCGCGCGCCGGACAGATCGTCAATGAGGGGCTGTACATGGCCGTCGCCACGGTCCTCGCCTTCGTCTTCCGGGTCGAGAACCGCATGGCGAGCGAGATGGACCGCCCGTTCATCACCGTGCCGGACGATCTGCGCTTCGATGCGGAAGGCAAGAAAACGACCTGATTTCAGACGGTTGATTTGCAATCGAAAAATGACACATGCTTAACTAAAGCTTAGTGCTTCTTGTCCGTATAATATTCACGGGGACGCATTACGATGGTGCGTCATGAACGACTATTTTTCGCGGGGCGAGATATCGCCGGTTGAACGCAGCGCCACTCGCGCGCCTTCCGCCGTGTCCGCCGTTCAGCCTATTTCCTCCTCCGCGACGGTTCGTCAGGGCGGAGGATCGTCGGCGCAAACCGCCTCGGACGATCAGGCACCCTCGGAAGGCCGCATCGCCAGCAGCGCTGAATATGCCAAGGTGCATGCCCGCATAGCCGACATATTGGCCGAATTGAGCACCCAAGGCACGACCAAGACGGTCGATGGAGCGGCGGAGGAAATCCAGTCCATGCTGCCCGCCCCGCAGGTTCTGGTACCGCTGCCCCCCGCTTCGAAGGAAGCCGTGGAAAGCTCCATCCGCATCGCCAAGCGCATTGCCGAACAGGCGGCTATCGCCCATGTCGCACAGGCCAATATGCGGCACGGAGCGGTCGATCAGATCATAACCGTCGGCGGCTGAAGCGTTCTGATGATGTCTCAGCGCGTTCTTGCGCTGAGATGTCCCGCCTTTTCCGGCTTTTTCCATTCCCGTGAAAATCATTCCTAAAGGTCTTGGGCTTAGGGCCGTTCTCATATTTGAAAGGACGGCCCATGACTTCGGTGAGCAGCAGCATCTTGACGGCGCTTGGCGCGGGATCGGGCATCGATACCGCCTCGCTCGTCTCCAGCCTGGTCAGCGCAAGCAAGGAGCCCAAGCAGACGGCCATCACCAGCCGCCAAACGCTGAACAGCGCGCGCATTTCCGCGCTGGCCTCCGCTTCCAGCTCGCTCGATACCTTTGCCGATGCGTTGAACAGCCTGCTCGCGGGCACCGGCTATTCGGGCACGCCTGCCTCCAACGACGCCAGCATCGCTTCCGTCAGCGCGCTGCCCGGCGGCGCGCCGACCGGCCTTCCCGCGCAGGTCGTCGTCAATCAGCTCGCTTCGGCGCGGACCCTGGTCTCTACGGTCAATGCCAATCAGGACGCCGCGCAGGGCGCTGCGGCTACCGTCGGCATCGGGGAATTGTCCCTGCAGGTCGGCAACGGCAGCCCCGTTTCCATCACGATCAGCGCGGCCAACAACAGCTATACGGGCCTGGCTGCCGCGATCAACAGTTCGGGGGCGGGCGTGACCGCGACCGTCGTCACGGACTCCCAGGGCACGCGGCTGATGCTCAAGGGACCAACCGGCGCGGCGAATGATGTTTCGCTGACCACGGTTTCTTCCACCACCGATGCGACGACGGGCGCCGACCTGTCCCAATTCGCCTGGTCCGCGACCACCCCGCCTGCCGGCAGCAGGATGAGCTCCGCCGCCCAGCCCAAGGATTCGATCATCCTGCTCGACGGGGTGGAGCAGCATTATGCCGGGAACACGATCGACAGCGCGATCCCCTATCTGCGCATCGACCTGAACAAGGCAGCGCCCGGCACCAGCGTCACGCTCTCCACGGCCGAGCCGACGACCTCCATGCGTGACCTGATGGTCGAGTTCGTCAACGCCTATAACACGCTGATGAAGGCGCTGAACACGGCGACCTCGACCGGCACGGACTCTTCCAATGCGGGAGTGCTGAACGGCGAATCCTCGATCCGCGACATGAAGCGGCAATTGTCGCAGATGGTCTCGACGCAGCTCACCTCGACCGGCGCCTACAAGACGCTGAACGATCTGGGCATCAGCACCAATCGCGACGGCACGATCTCGCTGGACACGGCCACGCTCGACAAGGCGATCGCGGCCGACCCGAAGGCGATCACGCAGATGCTGAACCCCTCGGCCAAGACCGCCACCAATATCGGCCTCGCCGGGCTGATGGACAGCGTCCGCGACAATATCCAGAAGACCGACGGCCCGCTCGCCGCCTCGCAAAGCAAGTACAAGGCGCTGGCCGACGATCTGGCCAAGCAGCTTGAGAAGCTCGACACCCAGATGACGGATTATCAGGCGCAGCTCACCAAGGTCTATTCGGCCATGGAAACCCGGCTGTCCGCCCTCAAGGCAACGCAGAGCTATCTGACGCAACAGGTGGCGCTGTGGACCAAAAGCGACAATTGATAAAAAAGGGTCAGGAAGATCATGTTCTATAATCATGGCGGTTTCGGTGGCGCGGCGGCGCGGCGTTATGCGGCGGTCCACACCGGCAGCCGGATCGAGGGCGCGACGCCCCATGCGCTGGTCAAGGTGCTGTTCGACGAACTGGTGCTGGCGCTGGACGCGACGGCCCTGGCTGAACGCAATGGCGACCGCCTGAAGGTGTCGGACAAGCAGGCCCGCGCCATGTCGATCCTGTTCGCACTCGAATCGAGCCTGGACTTCGACAAGGGCGGCGACATCGCGACCGGCCTGGCGCAAATCTATCGCGAAGCCCGCCGTCTGCTGCTGGCCGGCGCCAAGGAGCATGATGCCGCCCCGGTCGATCAGGCCCGCGTCATGATCGGTGAGATCGCGGAAGCGTGGAACCAGATCGGCTGAAAATATCTGTCATCCCAACGCAAGCTGGGATCTCGGGAGGCTAGGCCGTGCCCTCTCGTCTGAGATCCCGGCCTGCGCTGGGATGACGGACATGTTGCATGGGGTTGCGCCATCAAAGGCGCGCCTGTATAGGCAGCGCTCGCAAAGGGCGGCCCGGCGGGGGCCGCCTTTTTGCGTTTCGGAAGTGTTTGCATCAGCCCAGAAAGGGAAGGATCATGTCGATTACGCCGCTCATGCCCGTTTACCCCCGGTGCGATGTACGCCCGGTCCGAGGCGAGGGCTGCTATCTGATCGGGGAGCGCGGTGAGCGCTATCTGGATTTCGCCAGCGGCATCGCGGTCAACCTGCTGGGCCATGGCCATCCCAAGCTGGTCAAGGCGATCGCGGATCAGGCCGCGACGCTGATGCATACGTCGAACCTTTACGGCATGCCGCTGGGCGAGAAATTCGCGCAGCGTCTGGTCGACACGACCTTTGCCGATACGGTGTTCTTCACCAATTCGGGCGCCGAGGCCGTGGAATGCGCGATCAAGACGGCGCGCCGCTATCACTATGCCAAGGGCGAAGCGCACCGGCATAAGATCATCAGCTTCGACAACGCCTTTCACGGGCGGACGCTGGGGACGATTTCGGCCACCAGCCAGCCCAAGATGCGCGACGGCTTCGAACCGCTGCTGCCCGGCTTTACCGTGGTGCCGTTCAACGATCTGGAGGCCGCGACGGCCGCCGTCGATCAGAACACCGCCGGTTTCCTGGTGGAAACGGTGCAGGGCGAAGGCGGCGTGACCCCGGCGACCCAGTTATTTCTCGCAGGGCTTCGCAAGCTGTGCGACGAGCAGGGCCTGCTGCTGATCCTGGACGAAGTGCAGTGCGGCTATGCCCGTACCGGCACTTTCTTCGCCCATGAGCAATATGGCCTTAAGCCCGACATCATGGCGGTGGCCAAGGGTATCGGCGCGGGCTTCCCGCTGGGCGCTTGCCTCGCGACCGAGGAAGCGGCCAAGGGCATGGTGTTCGGCACCCATGGCTCGACCTATGGCGGCAATCCGCTGGCCATGGCGGTCGGGCTGACCGTGCTGGACGAAGTGCTGGGCGAGGGTTTCCTCGATCATGTGAACATGATCGGGGCGCGCCTGCGCTCTGCGCTGGAGCAGCTCATCCCCAATCATGACATGTTCGAGGATGTGCGCGGCCTTGGCCTGATGCTGGGCGTCAAGATGAAGGACAGCTACGACGCCCGCGCTTTCGTGGCGCATCTGCGCGACAATCATGGCCTGCTGACTGTGTCGGCGGGGCAGAATGTCGTGCGCATCCTGCCGCCGCTCGTGATCGAGGAAAGCCATGTCACGGAGTGCATAGAAAGGCTTTCGGCCGGCGCGCGGAGCTTTGCGGAGCCCGCGACAGCCTGACACCGGACATCCCCCTCCGTTCGCTGGAAACGAACGGAGGGCGGGAGTGGGGGTTATCATGACCAGACATTTTCTGAATCTGAGTGACGCCGGCGGCGATGCGATTGCCGCCATGATATCCGACGCCATCGACCGGAAGGCGGCGCGCAAGAGCTGGCCCAAGGGGCGGGCCGATGCGGATGCGCCCCTGGCCGGGCATACGCTGGCGATGATCTTCGAGAAGAATTCGACCCGGACCCGCGTATCGTTCGACATGGCGATCCGCCAATTGGGCGGCACGTCGCTGATCCTGGACGGCGCGACCAGCCAGCTCGGACGCGGAGAAACCGTTGCCGACACGGCGCGGGTGCTCAGCCGCATGTGCGACGCCATCATGATCCGCACCGACGATCATGCGAAGATCGAGGAAATGGCGCATCATGCCAGCGTTCCGGTGATCAACGGCCTGACCGACCTGTCGCATCCCTGCCAGATCGTCGCGGACCTGCTGACCGTGGTGGAACATGGTGTGGCGCTGCCCGGCAGCCAGTGGGCGTGGCTGGGCGACGGCAATAATGTGCTGCATTCGATCGTCGAGGCGGCGGGCCTGATGAAGTTCGATGTGCGGATTGCGGTGCCCGAAGGCTATGATCCCGACCCGTCCTTCGAAGCCGAAGCCCGCGTGCGGGGCGCGCAGATTATCCACAGCCGCGATCCGCAGGCGGCGGTGGCGGGCGCCGATATCGTCGTCACCGACACCTGGATCTCCATGGGCCAATCTCATGCCGAGGAAAAGCTGGCGGCGATGATGCCCTATCAGGTGACGCCCGAATTGATGGCGCTGGCCAAGCCGACGGCGAAGTTCCTGCACTGCCTGCCCGCCCATCGCGGCGAGGAAGTGGTGGAGGCGGTGATCGACGGCCCGCAGTCCGTGATTTGGGACGAGGCGGAAAACCGCATCCATGCCCAGAAGTCGGTGCTGCTCTGGGCGGTGGGCCGGCTTGGTTGAGTTTGGGTGAGCTGTTGTTTGAGTTGTTAGGCGCCGTAAGCGCGTCGTGTTCCTGCGCAGGCAGGAACCCAGTTCAGACGATGTGATGATATACGGAGGGCGGAACTGGGCTTCTGCCTGCGCAGGAGCACGGTTTACCCAGACCGAACATCCAGTCGGCTTCCCACCCAACCCAGCCAAAGCCCATTTGCAAGCCCGACGATCGCCCCCTATCTAAGCGCCTTTGCATGACCGGCCCGCTCTGGCGCGCCACACGGAGCCTGATTTGACCTCTTCCGCCTCACTCGACCAAGCCTTGGGCTTCACCATCCCTTCGCGCCATGCGCGCGGGCGGATCGTGCGGCTGGGGCCGGTCCTCGACGATGTTCTGGCCGCTCATGCCTATCCGCCGCAGATCGAGCGTCTGCTCGCCTCCGCGCTGGTGCTGGCGGCGCTGCTCGGCACGATGCTCAAGGATGTCGGGGGGCAGCTCACCATGCAGGCGCAGACCGAAAATGGCGTCGTCAGCCTGCTGGTTGCCGATTACAAGGGCGGCGAAGTGCGCGGCTATGCCAAGTTCGACGCCGACCGGCTGGCCGAACTTGGTCCCGATCCAACGCTGTTCGGCCTGTTCGGCAAGGGCTACCTCGCCATCACCTTCGACCAGGCGGTTTCGGGCGAACGTTATCAGGGGATCGTGCCGCTGGACGGCGAATCGCTGGCGGACGCGGCGGAGCATTATTTCTTCCAGTCCGAACAGATTCCCAGCATCATCCAGATCGCGACCCGCCACGATCCGGGCGAGGGATGTCTGGCGGCCGGGCTGCTGCTCCAGCATCTGCCCGAAGGCGAGGTTGGGCGCGAGCGGCTGCACGTCCGCCACGACCATCCGGAATGGGAGCATGTCCAGGCGCTGGCCCATACGCTCAAGGATGCGGAGCTGACCGATGGCGAGCTGCCGCTGACCGATATCGTCTGGCGGCTGTTCCATGAAGAGGATGAGGTGCGCGTCACCGATTCGACAGCGCTCAGCAAGGGCTGCCGCTGCGATCTCGACCATATCCGCAGTGTCATTGGCCGCTTTCCGGCGGCCGAGCGGGCGGAAATGGCCGACGATCGGGGGGTCATTGGCGTAGATTGCGCCTTTTGCTCACGCCTCTTCCCGGTGGCGCTCGACAGTTTCGGATAGCGTCGGACCTTTCGATCCTGCGCCATTATGGCCGGTCGATTCGGTTCCGCTATCAAATTGCCGCAATTGACGGGCAAGGCGGATGCGGATGGACGGACGATCGACAGGGGGATCGCGATGATGGCAGGACGGCGCGCCCTTGCGGCGGCCTTGGCGATGATGATGGTCACGAGACCTGCCGTCAAAGCGGCGGCGCCCCTGCCGCGCCTACCCAAAGGGCTGGAGGCGGGCGAGTGGGAATTGCGCGAGCGGGGGCCGGATGGCCCGATCCGCAAGCTCTGCATCGCCCATCTGAACCAGCTTCTGCAAAGCCGCCATGCGGGCAATAGCTGCAAAAGCTTCACCGTGAGCGAAACGCCCAAGCGGCTGGTCGTCACCTACGAATGCGGCACGGCGGGCAATGGACGGACCGATCTTCGCATCGAAACCGCGCGCCTGGTCCAGATCCAGTCGCAGGGCATCGCCAATGGCGCGCCCTTCGCCTTCGCGCTGGAAGGGCGGTGGGCGGGCGCCTGTCATTAGGCTGGACGCGCTTGCGCTGACGCGTCGGGAGGGGTAGCGCGAGGCTTATGGTTGCCAATAGCGGAAAATTCGCCGTCGTCCTGCTGTCGGGCGGGCTCGACTCCATGGTTGCGGGCGGGCTGGCGCGCGAGGCCGGCTATCGCGTGCTTGCGCTCTCGATCGATTATAATCAGCGCCACCGCCTGGAATTGCGGGCGGCGGGCCGGGTGGCGACGGCGCTCAACGCGATCTCGCATATCGTGTTGCCGCTCGACCTCACGGCCTTTGGCGGGTCGGCGCTGACCGCCGACATCGCCGTGCCCAAGGGCGGGGTCGGCCCCGGCATTCCCGTGACCTATGTGCCCGCGCGCAACACCATCTTCCTGTCGCTGACCCTGGGCCTGGCGGAAGTGGCGGGCGCGAGCGATGTGTTCATCGGCGTCAATGCGCTCGATTATTCGGGCTATCCCGATTGCCGCCCGGAGTTCATCGACGCGTTCCAGAAGATGGCGGCGCTGGCCACCAAGGCCGGGGTCGAGGGCCATCCTATCCGCATCAACGCGCCGCTCCAGCATATGAGCAAGGCCGATATCGTGCGAGAGGCGCATCGGCTGGGGCTGGACGCGGGGCTGAGCTGGTCCTGCTACGATCCGACGCCCGACGGCAAGCATTGCGGCCTGTGCGACAGTTGCCGCCTGCGTTCCAAGGGGTTCCAGGAAGCGGGGCTGCCCGATCCCACCATCTATGCAGTAAAGCCCTGACGCCATGAGCTATGCCGTCAAGGAAATGTTCCTGACTTTGCAGGGAGAGGGCGTCCATGCCGGACGCCGCGCGGTGTTCCTGCGCTTTGCCGGCTGCAATCTGTGGAGCGGGCGGGAGCAGGACCGGGCAAGCGCGATCTGCCAATTTTGCGACACGGATTTCGTCGGCACGGATGGCGATGGCGGCGGCAAATTTGCCGACGCGGACAGTCTGGCCGATGCGGCTCTGGCCTTTTGGGGCGAGGGGCGGGAGGGGCGCTATATCGTGCTCACCGGCGGGGAGCCGATGCTCCAGATCGATGATGCGCTGGTCGATGCGCTGCATGCGCGCGGCTTTGCCATCGCGATCGAGAGCAACGGCACTTTGCCCGCGCATCCCGGGCTGGACTGGGTGTGTATCAGCCCCAAGGCGGGTAGCGAGGTGGTCCAGCGCAGCGGCAATGAGCTGAAGCTGGTCTGGCCGCAGCCGGGGTTAGGGCACAGCCTGGCCGATGTCGAGGATATGGAAGGCTGGGCCTTCGATCATTTGCTGGTGCAGCCGCTGGATGACCCCGATGCGGCGAAAAACGCCCAGGCTGTGGTGGACCTGGTGATGGACAGGCCGCGCTGGCGCCTCAGCCTCCAGTCGCACAAATATCTGGGGTTGCGATAAAGAGTGCTGCCTGAATTGGGTGGCTGCCGGACATCATTTCCGTCATCCCAGCTTTCGCTGGGATGATGATCGTTGACGTCAGCAATAGGCCATTACAGCCATCAATCTATCAGGGCTGAACGCCGGTCTTCTGGTTCCACGCGATCTGGCAGGCGGGCAACATCTTGCCCTTCTTCCAGCATTTGGGGTCGAAGGACGGCAGTGTCAGCGAATAGCTCCGGCCCGGATCGCCATAAAATTGCTCGCCGGCCAGGATCAGCGACTTCTTGATCGAGCCAAGACCATTGCGCGCCACGTCGTTGAGCGTCCCGCGCTGGGCGAAGATCGCCTGCCGCCCCACCAGCGCCGCCGCCTGACAGAAGCCGCGCTGCGCCTGCACCGTCGAATAGCCCGAATAGATGCGCGTGCCATATTGGTCCGACGCCATCTGGCCGGGCTTGCCCTTGCCGACGGTGCGCTGGAAATAGCCGAGCAGCGTGGCCTGCGCCGCGTCGAGTTCGGCGTCATGATGGGCGATCATCGCATTATAGTTGCTGATCGACAGCAGGGTCGGTTCGAACTGGCATTGCAAAGCCGCTACATTGAGCGCGGCGCGCAGGTTCCACACCAGCCCTGCCTTGATCTCCGCCGGGTTTGCACCCGGCAGGCCGAGCGCGGTGGCTGCCTCCGCATCCGTCAGGGGCGGGGTGGAGAAATCGGGTGGGGACCAGAAAAATTGCGCGGCGGCCGGCTGCGTCAACAACGGCGCCGCCAGCGCGGCCAATCCCAGGACGGCCCTGCGCCCAAAGAATCCGTGCACTATGGAACGGAATGTCATCGAAATCCCTCTTTGAAGCGACCGCTGCGAACTATCTCCGGTTCGTCTGTATCACGCCTGAACGTGGACGCCAGCCTATTGATCCGACAGCACTTCCGTATCCGCGGCGGGCTTTTCCGCGCTCTCATTCTTGGGAGCGGGAGCCGGAGCGGCCGCATTGTCGCTGCGGTTCGCGGGCACGGCCATGGCGGTGCCCTCGCTCTGCACGCCGTCCAGATCGGTCATGGCGTCGGTTGCGGTGCCATCCACCACTTCCAGATTGTTCATCGGAACGGCGGTGCTGCTTTCCTTCTTGCTGCCGCATCCGGCAAGCGCGATGCAGCCCGTCAAAATCAGCGTCTTCACCATCGTCTTCGCGTCAGGACGCATCCGGGTCTCCTCAAGCGTTCAAGCATGCCCGGCAGCCCCCCACCTGGCGAAAGCGGCGACCCTAGCGGCCCATCTCGCATTGCTCAACCCCCGTGGGGTCGCCTGTCCCGCAGCGGCGCAGGCGGCCGATAAAGGCCGGGAGATGCCGGGCTAGCGCCGCGTCAAGCTCCGTCATCGACGCTTTTTTGCCGAGCGCGGCGATGCTGGTTACCGGATATTCGGCCAGGCCGCACGGCACAATGCCTCCGAAATGGGACAGATCGGGATCGACATTGATCGAAAAGCCGTGGAGCGTGACCCAGCGCCGTACCCGGATGCCGAGCGCGCCGATCTTCGCCTCGCGCCCTTGCAGATCGTCGGTCCAGATGCCGATCCGCCCCTCCGCGCGGCGGGCGGCAATGCCCAGGTCGCCCAGCGCATCGATCATCCAGCCTTCCAGATGATGGACGAAGTTGCGCACATCCTTGCCGCGTTCCCGCAGGTCGATATTGAGATAGCCGATGCGCTGGCCCGGCCCATGATAGGTATAGCGTCCCCCGCGCCCGGCATCATGGACCGGAAAGCGCGGGTCGAGCAGTTCGGCCGGATCGGCGCTGGTGCCTGCCGTATAGAGCGGCGGATGTTCAAGCAGCCAGACCCGTTCGCTGGCCTGCCCCTCGAAGATCGCCGCCGCCCGCGCCTCCATCTCCGCCAGCGCCGCGGGATAGTCGACGGGCGCGCTTTCCACGCGCCATTCCATGGTTTCGGCTAAGGGCTGGGGCAGGGACGACATGGCGCTTCCTTGACTTGGCGTGAGCGAGCGATCAAGTCTCCTCCGCGTTTTTCCAAAAGCATCGCGGGCAAAAGTGGGAACCGGTTTTGCGCAAGAAGCGATGCGGCAGCAAACAACAGGGTTAAAGATATGGCGACAATGTCCATCGGCAAGGCTTGGGAGGAGGCGGTCGCCTTCGTCTCGCGCGAAAGCAGCCTGCTGTTTCCGGTCGCCCTGCTGTTCGTGGCGCTGCCGGGCTTGATCCTGCAGGAAATGACGCCGCCCGAACTCGCCAAATGGAACCTGTCGGAAGCGAGCATGCCGCAGGTGCCGGGCAGCTTCTGGCTGGCGATGATGCTGGCGGTCGTCATCATCTGGTTCGGATCGCTGACGCTGTTTGCGCTGGCCCTTCGTCCCGGCATCAGCGTGGGGGAGGCGCTGCGGCTGAGTTGCGCGCGCTTGCCGGTGCTGCTGGGCACCGCGCTGGTGGTCGCGGGCTTTCTGGCGGGGGCGGTGATCGCAGCGACGCTGGTCGTGACCGCGCTGTCGCTGGTCGCCAAGCCGCTGGGCGCGACCCTGGCCCTGCTGCTGGGCGCGGGGGTGGTCGCCGTCACCATCTTCGCCAGCGTGCGGCTGCTGCTGCTCAACCCCGTGGTGATCGACGGGACGGAGGGGGTGATGGCTTCGCTGCGCTACGGCTGGGCGCTGACACGTGGGCATTTCTGGCGGCTGCTGGGCTTCGTGCTGGCGCTGACGCTGCTGTCGGCCATTATCGGGGGCGCCGCGCAGTCCGTTTTCGGCGTCATCGGCACGCTGGTCGGCGGGCAAACGGGGGGGCGGCTGATCGGCGGCGTGGCCGCCGCCGCTGTCTCGACGGTGGTGCAGGTCTATATGCTGGTGATGCTGGCGCGGCTCTATCGTCAGGCCGTAGCCGACTGACCCAGCATCGGCACATGGGGCGCGGCGTCGGGCGGCAATAAACCAGCCAGTCGCGGATCGGCAAAGATCTCGACCTCGCGCTTGGTCGGCACGAAGCCTGCCTTCTGGTAAAAACCCAGCGCTGCCGGACTGTCCAGCGTGCAGCTATGCACCCAGAAGCGCATGACATCCTTGCGCCAGGCCAGCGTCTTGGCCTGCGCGATCAACCATTTGCCCAATCCCTTGCCGTTCAGCGTCGGGATCAGCCCGAAAAAGGCCAGCTCGCAATCGGGCAATGAGCGGAAATCCAGCTCCAGCAGCCCGACCTCCACGCCGCGCGGGTCGGTCACGGCGTAGACCTCGACAGCGGGATCGTGGATGATCGCCGTCAACGCCGCATCGTCCATCATCAGGCGAGAGAACCATAGCCACGGTTCGCCCACGCGCCGGAACAGCGCGCGATAGGCGTCGGGCGTCGGGGTCTTCCACGGCACCAGCCGCAGCGGGGTGGGCGGCATCGGTGCGGGCCGGGGCCGCTCCCGCATTTCCAGATGGGTGACGATCGTCGCGATCTGGCCGTCGGGGACGGTTGTCAGACTCATGGGCGGCGTCAGCTCCAGCTTGCCATCGGCGGCAGGCTCATCAGGATCGCGTCGACATTTCCCCCGGTCTTGAGCCCGAACAGCGTGCCGCGATCATGCACCAGGTTGAATTCGGCATAGCGGCCGCGCCATTCCAGCATGCGGGCATACTCTTCCTCCGACCAGCTTTCGTTCATCCGGCGGCGGACGATGGGCGGGAATGCCTTGACGAACGCTTCGCCCACATCCTGGGTAAAGGCGAAATTGGCGTCGAAGTCGCCCTCCAGATGATCGTAGAAAATCCCGCCGACGCCACGATGTACGCCGCGATGGGGGATGAAGAAATAGTCGTCCGCCCATGTCTTGAAGCGGGGATAATAGTCCGCGTCATGGGCATCACAGGCGGCCTTTAGCACATCATGGAAATGGGCCGTGTCCTCATCGCGCGGCAAGGGCGGGTTGAGGTCGGCACCGCCGCCGAACCAGCTTTTCGACGTCACCAGATAGCGCGTGTTCATGTGCACGGCGGGCACATGGGGATTGGCCATATGCGCGACCAGGCTGATGCCGGTGGCGAAGAAGCTCGGGTCGTCGCTCGCGCCATGGATGGTCTTGGCGAATTCGGGCGAAAAGGCGCCGCCGACGGTCGAGACGTTGACGCCGACCTTTTCGAACACCTTGCCCTTCATGACGCCGCGCACGCCGCCGCCGCCTTCTCCGGCAGCTAGGCCGGGAGCCTCGCGATCCCAGGCTATATAGTCGAAGCGGGCATCGGAACCTGCCTCGCGCTCAATCGCCTCGAATTCGGCGCAGATGCGATCCCGAAGCGATTCGAACCAGTTGCGGGCGGCTTGCTGATGCGGATTGAGAGACAATGTCATGTTGGAAACTCGGTCATTGCGGGAAACGTCCAGTCTGGCGAAGAGCCTCGGCAATCGCGATGCCCGTGGAAACGGCGATGTTCAAGGATCGAAAGCCCGCCGCCATCGGAATGCGCACGCGCACGTCCACCAGATCGCGGACGGTATCGGGCACGCCGGCGCTTTCCGACCCCATCAGCAATATGTCGTCGGCACGGAATTCGACGTCCGGCAGACGCTGCGAAGCATGGCTGCTCATCAGCATCAGCCGCCGTCCCTGCGCCCGGCGAAGGGCATCGAACGCCTCGAAATTGGCGTGGCGCGTCACATCGGCCGACGCGCCATAATCCATCGCCGCCCGCTTCAGCTTTGCGTCGGAAAAGGCGAATCCCATCGGCATGATGATGTCCACGGGCACGGAAAAGCAGGCGGCAAGGCGCAGAATTGCGCCGACATTGCCGGCGATTTCGGGTTGGTAAAGGGCGATACGCATAGCCCGCGCCATAGAACAGCCCGGTTAATTCTCATAGCCTGTCTAAATTGCTTGGCAAATGGCGCATCCTACGGTTATCAGGCCTGCAAACCGCGCCAGGGGGAAAAGCGCGCCCATTTATATGGGCGCTGCGGCTCTCCTGATAACATAGCCATAAGGGGCGATGCGGCGGGGCCAGGGACGTTCTTGCAAGGGTTGAGGTGCATGGCGATCGTTGAACATGTGGAGAGTGAGGCGGCATCCGTCTCCGGTGGGGGCGGCGATGGTGTTCGCCGGCGTGATTTCATCAATATCGCCGCGGTGAGCTTCGCCGGCGTCGGTGCGGTCGCGGTTGTCGTGCCGCTGGTCGACCAGATGAACCCCAGCGCGGATGTGCTGGCGCTCGCGTCGACCGAAGTCGATATCTCGTCGATCCAGCCGGGTCAGGCGATCAAGACCACCTTCCGGTCGCAGCCGCTGTTCGTGCGGCACCTGACCGACAAGGAAATAGCCGAGGCCGACAAGGTCGATCCGTCCACGCTGCGCGATCCGCAGACGCTGGAGCAACGCACGGTCGACGGCAAGAAGCAGTGGCTGATCACCATGGGCGTCTGCACCCATCTGGGCTGTGTGCCGCTGGGCGCGGGCGAGGGTGAGAATCGCGGCGAGTTCGGCGGCTATTTCTGCCCCTGCCACGGTTCGTCCTACGACACCGCCGCCCGTATCCGCAAAGGCCCCGCGCCGAAGAACCTGGAAGTGCCGAAGTACAGCTTCACTTCCGACACCGCCATTCTCGTGGGTTGAGGGGGACTGTCATGAGCTTTCCATGGGCTGAACATTATACTCCCAAGCATCCCGCGATGCAGTGGATCGACGAGAAGCTGCCGCTGCCGCGCCTCGTCTACAACGCCGTGGGCGCCGGCTATCCGGTGCCGCGCAACCTCAATTATTTCTGGAACTTCGGCGTGCTCGCCGGTCTGGCGCTGATGATCCAGATCGTCACCGGCGTGATCATGGCGATGCACTATGGCGCGAACGCTGCGGTTGCATTCAGCACCGTCGAACACACGATGCGCGACGTGAATGCGGGCTGGCTGATGCGCTACGCGCATGCCAATGGCGCCAGCTTCTTCTTCATCGTCGTCTATCTGCACATCTTCCGCGGTCTCTATTTCGGCTCCTACAAGGCGCCTCGCGAAATGGTGTGGCTGCTGGGCCTCGTGATCTTCCTCCTCATGATGGCGACCGCCTTCATGGGCTATGTGCTGCCCTGGGGTCAGATGTCCTACTGGGGGGCGAAGGTGATCACCGGCCTGTTCGGCGCGATTCCCGTGGTGGGCGAGCCGATCCAGACCTGGCTGCTCGGCGGTTTCGCGCCCGGCAACGCCTCGCTCAACCGCTTCTTCTCGCTGCACTTCCTGCTGCCCTTCGTGATCGCGGCGGTGGTGATCCTGCACATCTGGGCGCTGCACATTCCGGGCTCGTCCAACCCGACCGGCGTGGAAGTGAAGGGGCCGCAGGACACTGTGCCCTTCCACCCCTATTACACCGCGAAGGACGGCTTCGGGGCGGGCGTGTTCCTGATCATCTTCGCGATCCTGCTGTTCTATGCGCCGAACTATCTGGGGCACCCGGATAACTATATCGAGGCGAACCCGCTCTCGACGCCCGCGCATATCGTGCCGGAATGGTATTTCTGGCCCTTCTACGCGATCCTGCGCGCCTTCACCGTCGACTTCTTCTTCGTTCCGGCGAAGCTGCTGGGCGTGCTGGCGATGTTCGCGTCGATCCTGCTGCTCTTCTTCCTGCCCTGGCTTGACACCTCGGGCGTGCGTTCGGGCAGCTATCGCCCGACCTTCAAGAAGTTCTTCTGGATCCTGATCCTCGATGTATTTGTCCTGGGTTATTGCGGCGGCGCGCCGGCGGCGGAACCCTATGTGATGATCTCCCAGGTCGCTGCGGCTTATTATTTCGCGCACTTCCTGATCATCCTTCCGCTGATCTCGCGCTTTGAAAAGCCGCTGCCGTTGCCGAACTCGATCACCGAGGCGGTGCTGGCGAAATATGGCAAGACCGACGGCGAACCCGTCGCGGTTCCGGCCGAATAAGGGGGTAGACAGAAGATGGTTCGCATTGGCGCATTTCTCGTCGGCCTCTTTTTCGCTGGCTGGCTGTTGGTTTCCTTTCTGGTGGGCGCGGTGGCCTATGTCACCGATCCGCCGGCGGTCACGGTGGAACATGAATTCCACCGCGATCCCAAGCATGTCGCTTTCTCGTTCGACGGCCCCTTCGGCAAGTTCGACCAGGCGCAGCTCCAGCGCGGGTTTCAGGTCTTCAAGGAGGTCTGCTCGGCCTGTCACAGCCTGAAGTTCGTGGCTTTCCGCGACCTCAAGGGCATTGGCTATAACGAGGCGGAGATCAAGGCGATCGCCAAGCAGTGGGCGATCAAGACCCCCGACGTCGATCCCAAGACGGGCGAGATGTCGACCCGCGATCCGATCCCGGCGGATTATTTCCCCAAGCCCTTCGCCAACAATGTCGCGGCGATGGCGGCGAACAATAACGCGATCCCGCCGGATTTGTCGCTGATGACCAAGGCCCGCCACCATGGCAGCGCCTATGTCTATTCGCTGCTGACGGGCTTCCAGGCGCAGCCGGCTGAGTTGCTGAAGGAATTCCCCGACGCCAAGACGCCGGAGGGGCTGCACTTCAACCCCTATTTCGCCAACCTGAACTTGGCCATGGCGCCGCCGCTGACGGCCGATGGTCAGGTGACCTATGGCGACGGCACCAAGGCGTCGGTCGACCAGATGGCGCAGGACGTCGCGGCCTTCCTGACCTGGACGGCCGAACCCAAGCTGGAAAACCGCCGCCGCGCGGGTCTGGCGACGATCTTCTTCCTGCTGATCGCGACGGGCTTGGCTTATATGGCCTATCAGAATATCTGGGCGGACAAGAAAAAGGCCGCCTGATCGCGACCTGAAACGGACATGGGAGGGGGCACGGGAAACCGGGCCCCCTTTTTCTTATGAGGCAAAGATGAGCGCTGACAGTCTGGCGGCCCTGGTCCGCACCATCCCCGACTTCCCCAAGCCCGGCATCCAGTTCCGGGACATCACGACCCTGCTGGCGGACGGGGCCGGTCTGGCAGAACTGGTGGAGCGCATGGCGGCGGTCGCCCGGCCGCTCGATCCGGCGTTCATCGTGGGGATCGAGGCGCGGGGTTTCATTCTGGGCGCGGCGTTGGCCCATGCGCTGGGGGTGGGATTCGTGCCCGTCCGCAAGAAAGGCAAGCTGCCCGGCAAAACCGTCGGCATCGATTATGTGCTGGAATATGGCACCGACAGGCTGGAACTGCATGAAGGGCAGATTCCGGATGGCGCGCGGGTGGTGCTGGTGGACGATCTGATCGCGACCGGCGGCACCGCGCTCGCGGCGGCTCAACTGGTCCGTGAGCAGGGTGCGACCGTGTTGATGGCGCTTTTTGCCATCGATCTGCCCGATCTGGGTGGCATGGCGGCGCTGGAAGCGGACGGCGTGGCGTCTGCGGCGATCATTGCCTTTGAAGGGCATTGATCAGTTAAGGCCGCAATTGGCCAATTGCTGACGAGAGATATCCGTTCGGGCTGAGCCCTTCGTCTGCCTGCCAAGGCAGGCGCTCAGGATAAACTTGCCTTCGGCAAGTCGAAGTCCTCAACCGAGCGGAGTGAGGCTCCCATGCTTCCCCTTCGCTCAGCAAGACCCTTCGACAAGCTCAGGGCGAACGGAAACTGAAAATCCGCTCCCCACCCATTGCTCCGCTATGAGGTTAAACGTCTACCCTCCAAGCGCGCCCTCCAGCATGTCCACCGCTTTCGCCAGGCGCTCGTCCAGCAGCGCCAGCAATTGGGTCCATCCCAGCATGTCGCCCAGTTCGCCGGGGCCATCGGAAATGCCCCGCAGCCCCATCACCGGCACTCCGAAGCGCTGGCAGGCGCGGACCACCGCAAAGGTTTCCATGTCGACCATGTCGGCATCGATCGCGGCATAATCCTCCCCACCCACGATATTCGCTCCCGTGGAGAGCCGGGCAGCGCGCAGTTCCAGCGGCGTATGCAGCGGCATGTCGACCGGATGATCCGAAAAAGGCGTGACTCCCTTGGGAAAGCCGAGGCGGGAGGCATCCATGTCCCGCCAGGACACGCTGGCGACCTGATACACCTCCCCTAAAGTGCAGTTGCGCGATCCCGCCGAACCCAGCGAAACGACGAGATCCGGCAAGGACTGATCCTGGTTCAGCCGCTGGAGCGCCAGCCCGGTGCTGAGCGCCGCTTCCACCGGGCCGACCCCGATCATCAACGGATCGAATCGTGCCTTGAGATGAGGCCCATATTCATCCTCGACCGCCATCACGAACAGAACCCGCTTGTTCGCGATCATTTCTCCGCTTGGCATGGCCGTCCCCCTCTCCTTCATTGATGTCCGCTCAGGGCAGGCGGGCAAGCAGCGCGCTCATGCCGGTGTCGATGGCAAGGTCGGCAGTCCCTTCGATCAGCCAGCATTCGCCCTGCCGCCAAGCCTGCCCATCGATCGTGCCGGAGCCCGCCAGCGGAATGAACCACAGCATCTTGCCCTCGATCTGCCGGACGGTTCCTGCCTTGCCCTGCACCATGTCCAGGATGAAGGGCGCATCGGAGCTTGCGACCAGCGTCTCTTCCGCAGTGATCGGAACGATGCGGTCCGGCATCGCATGGGGCGTGGCGATGCTGACGGCCATCGCCTCGTCCAGATGCAGTTCGCGCGGACGGCCATAGTCGTAAAGGCGGTAGGTCACGTCGTTATTCTGCTGTATTTCCACCAGGGTCACACCGCCGCCGATCGTATGCACCGTACCGGCGGGGATATAATAAAAGCTGCCTGCGCTCACCGCCTTCCAGTCCATCAGCGCTTCGATTTTGCCGTCCAGGGCGGCGGTGCGCAGTTCCTGCACCGGCAGGTCGCGTGTCAGGCCGATGCCTAGCCGTGCATCGGGCTCCGCGTCCAAAATATACCAGCATTCGGACTTGCCGCCCGCCAGCCCTTGTTTCTGCGCCTGCGCATCATTGGGGTGAACCTGCACCGACAGCTTCTCGCTGGTGAAGATATATTTGACCAGCAGCGGCAGTGGCCTGGCCTGACCGGCCTCCTTTGGCGGCGAGAACCAGACTTCGCCGATGCGCTTGCCTTCGGTCGAGGCGATGGCGGAGGGGATGTCGGTGCGGCCCCAGGGTTTTTCGACCAAGTGAGTGAGAAGGCGGGTCGTGGTCATGTGGCTCTTTATGAGCGGTCGTTCCCGGCAGGCAAGCGCTCTTGTCGGGACGCGGCGGAATGCGTGTTGGAAAAACGCGCGGCGGTCGGCAACGGTAATGCTCCGCAATGGCGGGAGAAAGGCCGCAGACCATTCCTCCGTCCGGACTGGAAACGATGCGTAGCGATCTTCGCGTCTGGAAATTGGATTTCCAGTTTCTATATGAAACTAGTATTTTCAGCGAGGATAAAAAAGAGATGAACCGGCCCGGCAAGGACAGGAAGTTCGGCGTGCGCCTGCCCGACCGGCGCGGCCTAGGCCAAGGGGAGGGGTCCATCATGGCCCGGACCCGGCAGGTTCTTCCAAGGGTGGAGGAAGGCTTGGTTCGTGTCCTCTTCCCTCTTCTGGCAGGGGCGGCGGTCCTGGTGTTCTTCACGATTGTCTATCGACTGGTCGACGATCCCTTGGTCGCGGGCGTGATCGCCCTGATCGTGCCGATGATCTTCCTGCCGCTCTTCCGCGGGCACAGAGTCAATTGATCCCCGCCCCCTCCAACGCATCCATGGCCAAGGCCACCGTGCCCAGAGGGCCGGCCTGATCGCCCAGCAGCGGCGCGGTAACGATTCGACTGACGCGGTCGCTGTCGACATGCGGCAAATAGCCTCCAAGCTGGGCGACGACCTTTTCGCGGATCCGATTCAGCAGATCGACCCGCCCCATGCCGACGCCGCCCCCGATCAGCACCTGGCGGGCCGCAGTGCTGAGCAGGATGGTCGAAACCAGATGCGCGATATCGTTCGCCACATCATCCCAGCGCGGATCGGCGGCATCGATTTCATGGCCTGGAACGCCGAAGCGTTTGGCGAGTGCGGGGCCGGACACCAGCCCCTCGATGCAGTCGCCATGGAAGGGGCAACTGCCTGCGAAGCGGTCGCCTGGAGCGCGGGGCACGCGGATATGGCCGATTTCCGGATGCATGGCGCCATGGACCGTGCGGCCGTTGAAGGCGAAACCCCCGCCCACGCCGGTGCCGATGGTGATGTAGCACAGGCTGTCGGATGGCCCATCGGCTTGCGCGCCTGCTCCCCATCGCGATTCCGCCAGCGCGGCGCCGTTGACGTCGGTATCGATCGCGGCGGGGCAATCGAAAGGCGCGGTCAACGTGCCGAAAATATCCGCGCCTGCCCAATCGGGCTTGGGCGTTGGCAGCATGAAGCCGAAATCGGGCGCGCGGCGGTCCAGACGAAGCGGACCGAAGCTGCCGATCCCGATCGCTGCGAAGGGCGTCTCGGCATGCCAGCGCTCCAGGATCGCGACGGCCCTGGATAGCGTGTCTGCGGGGGTCGTGGTGGGAATTATCTCCCGGCCCAATATCGTCCTGCCGCGTGCGCGCAGCACGAAGACCTTGGTTCCCCCGAGTTCGACCCCGGCCAGCATCGGTTCAGCGTTCATCATCGCGCACCAATCATATTGGCCCAATCCTCTCAAGTCCGGAAGCGCCCCGCTTTACCGTCCATCCCGAAGGTGATGGTCCAGTCCCGGCTTCATGCGGAATATGGCTCAGGCTGTTGATGGGGATCGGCCCAAATCAAAAACCCCGCTGGCCTATCGAGGTCAGCGGGGTTTTCAATGGTGGGCGTGGCAAGGATTGAACTTGCGACCCCTGCGATGTCAAGGCGGCGGACGGTGACAGATACTGCGTTGAAAAACAATGTAATATCGAGGTTGCTAGAAGTGCTTGCCCGCATTTTGCCCAACTCGATTATCGATGCGCCTTTTCTCAAAGTTGCATCGGGCCGAGAGAAGGTCAAGCGCGACGCGGGCATCTTCTCGACAAGCGATACTCCCCTTCAATATGTCTTCGCATATCTCGCTGCCAGCTTGGCTCTTTGCAGCCTGCCTTAGAGGCTTCATTTCAGGACCGGAACGTTATGAAGGTTCGCCAATGACGTGGCCCGCGTCTGGAGAATTGGATCAGCAACGGTAGCAGCACCGCCAACATGCTGATCGCGAGGCCCGCTTTCTCCTGCCAGATCGCCACTCGTTCGATGCGGTATATGCCAGGCTCAGCATCAAAGGTGATGAGCGGTCCGTCATGCGGAACCGGCGAGCCGCCCCGCGTCACGCGCCAGATCGGGAAATCAGCTTGATGGATGGTAACGCGTCCCGCTGACCTCACCCGGATTTCGTTCCCGCGCGGCAAAGCCCGAAACCTTCGCAGATCCGTCCAGCGATATTCCTTCTCCACCAGAGATGTATCGAAGCCTCTAGGCAGATATTCCGGTGCGTCCGGTTTGATCCCGTCGATCAAAGCATAATCTACGGGGTGGTGGAGCGCGTCCAGCGCCCTCGAGGCCATGAGTCCGTAGGCAAAAATGAGGAGCGCCGCGCCTGCTGCAAGAAACAGGCGGATGCGGTGCAACTGGCACGACAAGAGCGCCGTGATCGCGGTATATTCAACGACGCCCATCATGCGCCAGGGAAACTGTGCCTTGTTGAGCAGGGGAATGTCCCAGACAAAGGGCAAGAGACGCACAGCGGCCAGCGCGCCGATCACCGTCAGCACGGTCCAGAAGGACCGCGCCGGCCAAGCGAGGATGATGAGCGCCAGGGCCGGGCCGGTGAACATCGTGAAGTTGGTGTTGTAGATCGACCAGTCCGTCGCCCGATAGCCTGGACCCCAGAGGAGGACGGTGGAGATATGGTCCTGAAGCGTCGCCGCCGGCAGCAGGAAGAAAGCGGACAGCCCCAAGGCGATCACCCCTGCGGCAGCGCCAGGCAGAAGCGCCGGGCGCTCCTGCCAGATGCGCCGGAGCATGTGCGCGGCCGGCTTCAGGCGGAGGATGCGCTAGGCACCCATGCGAAATTCGCTGCCGCAAGATGTCATTTAATTTCTCGAAATTGCGAAAATGATCCGTCTACGGAGATCTGGGGCTTACAGGGGTAAAATATGCATCTGAAAGATCGCGCGTCGAAATGGGCGCTGCTCGCCGGTGCCAGTGTCATCGCCGCGCTCGCTACCGCGTCGTACGCGCAGGCTGCCTGCACCCCCGCCAACGGCATCGTTACCTGCACCGGCGACAATAGCCCCTTTACCGTCACCTCTATCACACAGACTGTCATCGCGCAGGGCGCGACCGTCAGCGGGACCGGCCTATCCGCCGTCACCCTGAACAGCGCCCTTGCCAATCTGGTCGTAAACGGCACGGCAAGTGCGACCGGAGCTGCGGCGCTGACGGTTCAGAATGGCAGCCCTATCTTTACCTATGACCCCTATGGCGGGGCGGGGTTGCCCAATGGCACCTATTCCTACCCCTATCTCTATCCCAACGGTCGCGCCACGATCATGGTCGGACAGCAGGGCGTCATCAGCGGCGACACTGGCATCTGGATCGAGCGGTCGGGCAGCAACTATCTGGGCGGTTCGAGCGCTTTCATCGACAATAGCGGCCTCATCACCGCCACTTCGGGCAGTGCGATCCGTGGCCCCTCAGGCATTTCCGGCGTCAGCTATGCATCCATCACCAACCAGGCCAGCGGGGCGATCCACGGCATCGCCGCGCCGGTGGGGACGATCAGCAATGCAGGGCTGATCGACGGGCGCGGCAATGCGGCCATCGACCTTGCCCCGCGCTATGACGGCTTTTTTGCCAGCTACGGCACCTCCACCATCGCCAACAGCGGCACGATCACCTCGGCCGCGGCGGCGACGATCGTCAGCCAGCAAAACCCCCTCTCCCTCACCAACAGCGGCCGCATCGGCAACAGCATTGGCGGCGAGGCGATCCATGCCGGGTCGAGCATCTCTCTCACCAATACAGGCACGATCGAGGGTAATGTCGTCGCCATCGGCGCCAGCACCATCGACAGCAGCGCCGGGACCATCGCGGGCGACGTGCTGCTGGGCAGCGGCGATGACATCATCGTCGCCGCGCTCGATGCGAACAATCAGCTGAAGACTGGGATCACCGGACAGATCGACGGCGGCGCGGGCACCAACTCCATCGCCCTTACGGTGGCCGCCGATGCGACGCTGACCGGTACGCCGCTGCTGCCGACCAACTTCTCCCTGTTGCGGGCGAACCTTGCCAATCAGGCGAAGCTGACGCTCGATACCGGCTTCGACGGCACGGCGCGGCTCTATGTCTCCGGCGCGGGCACGCTGCTCAATCAGGGGGCAATCGCCACGCAGGGCCGGGCTGTAACGGCCTATGGCTTTGGCTACCCCTCCCCGCTCGGCATGCAGAATGATGGAAGCATCAAGGCGACCCTGACCAGCGCGACCGACGCCGCCGTCTCGCTCGACGGCGTCGCCCTTGCCAATAAGGGCAGCATCGAAGCGACGGGCGGGGCGGGCGTCCTGCTGAAATCGGGCTATGGCACCGCCCTTGCCAACAGCGGCACGATCAGCGCCACCGGCGGCGCTGCGGTCCTGTTCGGCGGCGGCTATGGGAGCAGCGCGGCGCTGGAGAACAAGGCGGGCGGCGTCATAGTCCTTGACGAGGCGGCGGAAGCGGGTTGCCCATGCGAATGATCGTTCGACGACCCAGCGCCGAGGCAGGAGAACGAAGCCCCGCTTTGCCTCGGGCAGCTTGATGACCTCCAGCGTGATGCCGTGGGCGGCTGCGGCATTGGCGGCCCGCGCACCCGTATAGCCCTGATCGACATAGGCGATGTCGACATTGTCGCCGGTGACGGCCTGCACGGTCCGCGCGAGCCGTTCGACCTCGCCACGGTCCTCGGCGCTGGCCGGCGTCACATGAAGCGCGAGCAGATACCCCAGCGTGTCGACCGCCATGTGGAGTTTCGATCCTTTCTTGCGCTTGCAGCCGTCATAGCTGGCACGCTCGCCGCTCTCGGGCGTGGAGCGCAACGTCCGGCTGTCGATGATGGCAGCGGTTGGTTCGACTGAGTGGCCCGCCGCCAAGCGCAGCACCGCGCGCAGGTCGTCCACCAGCGCCTCGAAGCAGCCTGCCGCCAGCCATCGTTGTGTCTGCTGATACACCGCCGCCCAAGGCGGCAGGTCGTTCGGCATCCAGCGCCACGGCGCTCCTGTCTTTACGATGTAGCGCAGGCCATTGAACACCTCACGAAGGCTGTGCTCCCGTTGTCCCGCGTCCTCACGCTGGAGCGTCAGATATGGTACGATCAGCGACCATTCCTCATCGGATACGTCAGACGGATAAGGCTTGCGATGAAAATCCATCCAAGCCTTTGAATCTATTCAGTCTCTCAAGTCCATAACAGCCTCTAGGGGGTTACGGACGACGCAGCAGAATGCATTTCGTGGTATCCATCGAGGCGAACTGCCTCGCGTCGGTTTTCGCCAGGCCCACGGATCGCGGAGCAATATTGATCGCGGGCCATGTCTTGCGCCCGCAATCGGAATCAGCCGCGCCACCTGACCGGGAAACGCTGTTGCGCACAAGCGTCATAGCGCCGGTCAGTCGGTCCACGTTCAGCCCCACCAGCGCACCAGCTACCTGATTGTCCGAGACCGTGCCGCCTGACGTGCGGGCGGGATACCAGGGTTCGCCGCCAATCATGATGCCATAGCCGCAGCGCCGCGTCGCGCCGCAGTTGATGTCGTTGCCGGAAGTCACGCTGCCGGAAAAGTTGCCGCTGCTGTTGGGCCAGGCATGCAGCATCAATTCGGCGAAGGAGGCATGGGCGAAGCTGGCCGAATGACGGAAGATATTGCGACGGAGGGTACAGTCGCGGCATCCCCCCAGGATCAGTTGGACGTCCGTATTGTCGCGAAAGATATTGCCCTCGACCCGGGCGCCGCTGCTGTCGTGAATGGTGACGCCATCGGCCCACATCTGCGGCAGATCATGCGTGCCATTGGGGCCGATCGTGCTGTTGATGATCGCGGGACGGGTGGCCGTGGCGACCACCTCCATCCCGGTATAGCAGCTGAAATTCCGGATGAGGGCATTTTGCAGTCGAAAGCCCGTGCCCTTGACGCGGACGCCGCCGCCCAGCGGACGGGTGCCGTCATTGAGACAGACCTGCCTTTCCCAATCGGCGCTGCGCCCGTTGTCCCCGACAATGGCGATCGAGCGCAAGGTCACGTTGGAAGCGACAATTTCCACGGGCATGATGCCGCGCGCCGGCTGCGACGCCATCTGCCCCACCACCAGGACCGCACAGCGTTTGGCGTCACCCTGACGGCAGGCTGCGGGCGAGGAGGGCGGTCGCGTCTCGATCGTCACGGGCCGACCGATCGTCAGCGGCGTACGCAGGCGATATTGACCGGGCGCGAGCGGCAGGGTGGCGCGGGGAGAAAGCTGCGACAGGCAGGCGGCGATGGCAGGGGAGGCATCAGCCGGCTTGTTCGCCAGCCCGTCCAAAGCGCGGCACGCGCCAGGCAGCGCGGCGCGGGCGCTGGCCTGGCTGGCTGTCGAAGCCTGCAATGCGACCAGAGCTGCCACGATCGCCAACACCGCGCCGCAAAGGGTCAGAACAAGGGCTGATCGGACCTGCATCGCATTTCCTTTACGCAAAGGGCGCTGGTCGGGCTTCTGCATCGGCGCCGCGTTGTCGGTCAGCGGGCCAGCGCCCCGATCTGCGCGACAGCGTTGGTCAGCAGCCGCTCCCAATGGAATTGCGACCGGATCGACTCGGGCGTCCCGCCGGTATAGCGTGGCGCGTCGAGTATGGCCCGGACTTTCTTGCGGAAAGAGCGGGGATCATCGGCAATATGGACGTGCGGCAGGGTGATGGCCTGTTCGAAGCCGCGAAACGCCTTGGACGTTCCGACGATGGAACAGCCCGATTCCAGCGCTTCTGCGGTTTTGAGGTTCGATCCTTCGCCCTCGACGATCGGCAGGAGGACGACATGCGCAGTCCGACGCCATCATGATCCAGAAGCCGGCGGAGTTCGGGAAATGCGGCTTATTACGAAGATCGGGAAAGGTGCGTCGATGACGCGCCAGCGGGTTGCCGTGTCGGAATGGGCTGGAGCCGTTTGCCTATGAATCATGGCTTACGGGCCCAAGCCAGCTTATGGGTTTGCAACCGGATGGATTGGCCGTTAGGCGACTTTCCCAGTGAACTCTTCATGCTTTTGCTATCATTGACGTTAGGCTGGGACGACTGGACAAAAGGCTCTTGTGAGATTTATCGGCAAAGATATGTGCTCATTCACAGGGGTAAGAGCTCGAGGATTGGATACGGCCTTTCTCACGCCTGCAATATTTTGAATAGCGTTACCCCTCTAATGCAATGGTGAGTCAATCGCTAGGTTCCTAACCTGACTGAGGTAATTATGGTTGCAGTAGAAGACCGCGAGCCACGAATCTTCGGCTTAACGAAGCTGGAGGGAGAAACGTTTATCAATGAAGCTTACGCGCTGCTGCTAAATCGGCAGCCTGACAGTGAAGGCTTCATATATTATATGGATCGCCTCCGTCGGGGAATATCTAAAAGAAAAATCATATCGCAGCTTTTGAAATCACCAGAAGTTGCATCCAGGCAAGAAATTGATCCAGAATTTAATCTAGAAGTATTATGCTGGAAAAAATTTTCCAAAAACCTATATAAAAATTTTATTTTAAATACAAAATCACTTTTTGAGACAAAAAATAATAATAAGCAATTGAATCAAATTTACACAAGTAAAGATAGTTCTGGCATAGAAAGAATTAATGAAGTTGTTAATTCCATTTCTCATCACCAATCGATTTTGAATGAGCAAATCAACTCTCTTAAATTAACGGTATCTGATAGCAATAAAGAAAATTTTGTTGATATTCGATTTGATGCTGAAATGACAAGGCAAGCTCGATATATTTATAATCTACTAACTCAACCGATGCCAGCTTCAAGACCGGATACGGAGATCCCATGCGAATAGTAATTGACCTTCAGGGCGCTCAGGGTTCAAGTAAGGATCGAGGTATCGGCCGATATAGCCTTGAATTTGCGCTTGCAGTCGCTCGCAATCGCAATGATCATGATGTAATAATCGCGTTAAATGGAATGTTTCCGGAAGCAATTGATGCGATACGTCACAGCTTTTATGATATTCTTCCTGCCAGTAACATTCGAGTATGGAACGGAATAGGGCCGGCAACAGGACATAATCCATCTGACAGGTCTCGAAGAGAAGTGTCAAAACTGTTGCGCGAATCATTTCTGGAAAGTCTCCAGCCAGACATCGTTCATATAACGAGTTTGTTTGAGGGGTTTGGTGATCACGCGGTTCATAGCGTTCCACAAATAAAATCTTACTTAGCATCTTCGACTTTTTATGACCTGATTCCGTTTAATAACGCTAGTATTTATCTTGATAATAATCAGGATTATAAAAGCTTTTACTTAAACGTCATAGCTGAACTTATAAAAGTCGATCTTCATTTATCTATTTCCCAATATTCTAGTTCTGAATTAATAGATAGTTTGCAAGTTGATCCTGAGCGCGTTCGAAACGTTTATGCTGGGGTTAACGACCTGTTCGCGCGAGTAGAAAAAGAGTCAAGCAAGCAAAAATTAGAGAAAAAATTTGGCATTGCGAAGCCTTATCTGATGTACTCAGGTGCTTCTGATGAACGGAAGAATCATCTCCGATTGATAGAAGCTTTTTCTCAATCTCGTTTCAAAAACGATTACCAGTTAGTGTTAGTAGGACGTATGCCGCCGGAAACGGCAAAGCGTTTCAAAGATCATAGTGTGTCATTTGGCTTAGATAATAATGAAGTGGTGATAACCAACACAGTTTCCGATGATGAATTGGTTAATCTTTATAATAATTGCGCGCTTTTTGTTTTTCCAGCTTGGCAAGAAGGATTTGGCTTGCCTTTAGTGGAGGCGATGAAATGCGGGGCGCCTGTTATTGGATCTAATACGTCCAGCATTCCTGAAGTCATTGGCGACCCAGATGCGTTATTTGACCCCTTTGATGTAAAATCGATTCGCGACGCAATTGATAGAGCGCTGGATAACCCTGCTTTTCTTGAACGCATGCGGGCTCATGGACTGAAGCGAGCCTCTGTTTTCTCGTGGGATCAGGTCGGCAGCGATGCGATTGCAGCTTTTGAAGTTGCAGCAAAAGGTCGCAGCTCATCCGCTACTGATAGTGGTTGTCACTCTCGCTCCTCCAGCCATGCGGAATTCCGGAAAACTGCAATCAACGCCGTTCGATATTTTCTCGGCAATCAAAAAAAGCTTTCAGGGACTAGTATGTTCGCTGACTGGCGGCCTCTTCTGCCAGTAATCGAACAGTACGAAGTTGCAACAATATCTAGATCCATAGCGCTGAATCATCCTATAAAAGAAGTTAAACAAATTTTCGTCGATGTTTCAGAATTAGTGAACCGAGACGCGAAAACTGGCATTCAACGTGTTGTTCGTAGCATATTGTATGAATTGATAAATAATCCTCCGGAGGGATATCAGGTTGAGCCCGTGTACGCCTGTACTGGTCAGGTGGGATACCGCTATGCGAGGGCATTTTATGCGCGCATGTTTGGCGGAATTTACACACCATTGCCTGATGATTTCATCGATGTGAAGTCAGGCGACATATTTATAGGTCTAGATCTTCAGCATCACTCGGTTCTGTCGCAAGCAGAAGCATATAAAATGCTGCGCAACAATGGCGTTGAAATTTATTTTATTGTTTATGACCTTCTTCCTGTCTTGATGCCGAACAAATTTCCTGATGGCGCTGAGGTCATTCACGACCAGTGGTTGACGGCTATTTCGAGAGAGGCCGATGGACTTATCTGCATATCGCGCGCTGTTGCGGACGAATTGGTCCAATGGCTAGACCAGCACGGCCTGACCCGCAGCTATCCTTTGAAAATAGGATGGTTTCATCTAGGCGCCGACGTTATGCAGTCGATGCCGTCGAAGGGCGTTACTCATGCACCGCAATCATTTGAGCGTTTGGGGGAACTGCCTACGTTTCTGATGGTAGGAACTCTGGAGCCTCGCAAGGGTCATGCTCAGACATTGGCAGCGTTCGAAAAATTGTGGGCGGATGGTCACGACATCAATCTCGTCATCGTTGGCAAACAAGGTTGGAACGTCGAAAAGCTCGTCAAATCAATCAAGGCGAGCAAGGAATTTGGCGACCGGTTACTTTGGTTGTCATCAGTCAGCGATGATACTTTGGAAGAGCTTTATGCAGCTGCGGATTGTCTAATTGCTGCTTCGGAAGGCGAAGGATTTGGCTTGCCTTTGGTCGAAGCGGCTCAACACAAGCTGCATATCGTCGCCCGCTCGCTCCCGGTTTTTCGTGAAGTCGCTGGAGAGGCGGCATTCTATTTCGACGGGCATGATCCTGCTTCCATGTCGCAAGCCTTACGCATTTGGTTGGATCGTTTCAAAAATGAAGCGGTTCCTCGATCAGATGGAATGCGCTGGCTAACCTGGAAACAATCCACGGGTCAGTTGCTCTCAATGATTATGCAGGATAATTGGTATCGTACATGGGTCAGTGGTGCAGGATGGCGACTGACGGCATCAGACCCGTCTCTCTGCACCGTCGTGGGCAGCAAGGTCGGACAGGAATTGCACACCACTGGCCGAGAAGGGTATCTGCTGTTTGGACCATTTCTCACGCTCGGTGTTGGCACCTACCGCTGTCGAATCTTCGGTGATTACAGAGGCAAAGGCGAGGCAAAATATGACCTTGTCGGAAGCGAAGGCAATGTTGTCCTTGCTAAGGGCAGGCTCAATGATCTCCCAAATTGGGGTGAATTGCTGTCAATAAAGTTTGACGTTTCTGAAGAGATAAGACGCTTTGAGGTGCGTATATTTGTAGAGGCGCATGCTCATATACGTCTATCAAGACTTGAAATATATCCCATTGATTCTGATTCATCGGAAAATAATCTGGGAGTCAAAGGGGATTTTTTGGGCGTTGACGCGAAAGATAGGGCAAACCTACCGCATGGTTTGCTAACTCGGGGCACTGCCGTCGCTTAGCAAGCCGAAGAGAAATTGCCTGTCCATTTGGCATACGATTTGACATAGTCCCTTGCGGGTAGCTATCCAGTAGCTACTCGCTAGGAGAACTTATGCCGACAGTGGCATTCATCAGCCCAAGGGAGGCGTCGGCAAGACCACCGCAGCCCTCCTTCGCGCGTCGGAAATCGCGCGCGGCGCCAGGGTCACGGTGATCGACGCCGACCCCAACCACCCGATAGCGGCATGGGGCAGGGGGGCGACGCTTCCCGACAACCTCTCCATCGTCGCCGACGTCGATGAGGACAATATCCTCGACCGGATCGAGGAGGCAGCCGCGCAAACCCCTTTCGTCATCGTCGATCTGGAAGGCACCGCCGCCAAGATCGTGCTGCTCGCGGTCAGTCAGGCGGACCTGGTGGTGATCCCGATGCAGGGGTCGCAGCTCGATGCCGAACAGGCGGGCCGCGCGATCCGCGTGCTGAAGCAGCATGAAAAGATGACCGGGAGGGCGGTTCCCTTCGGCGTGCTGCTCACCCGCACCAGCCCGATTATCCGCACGCGCACCATGGGACATATTGAGGGCGGTCTGGTCGACGCCGGGGTGCCGGTGTTCGCGACCCAGCTGCATGAGCGCGAGGCGTTTCGCGCCATCTTTTCCTTCCAGAAAACGCTGGAGGACCTGAACGAGAAGGATGTGCCCAATCTCGACAAGGCCATCGTCAATGCCGAACAGTTCGCGGTCGAGGTGATCGAGCGGCTGCGCGACAGCCGAAGCCCGGCGGCAGCAAAAGCGGAGGTAGCGTGATGAGCAGGGCCAATCCATTCGGCGACCTCGACGATTTCGCCGCGCCGCCCGCCGCCCGCCCCGTCGAGGCCAAGGCGATCGACCAGCTGGCGCAGGCGAGCGGCTTTCCAAGCCGCAAGGCGCAGGCCGCGCCAACGACCAAGGGCAGCGAAACGATGCCCTCGGCCTCGTCCGCCCGGCAGCCCCGGCGCTACACAACGGTCGCAATCGCCAGATCAACATCAAGGCGACCGAGGATACGATCGGCGAACTCTATCGCATGGCGGACGATCTGAACCTGCCGCTGGGTGCAGTCCTCGAACAGGCACTTGCCGCTCTGGAGGAAAAGCGCCGTAAGGCTGGCTGAAAGATAGCTGATAGCTATCCTGGTAGATGATGGCCCGCACCTGCCGGGATAAGGCAGGTCGGTGCAATCCTTTGCAGCGGCGGCTGTAGATCAGTTTGAGCGCATCCACGGGCGACGCCAGCGGGAATGGGCCCTCCGGTCAGCTATCGCCTCCTGTGCCCTTATGGTTTCGGCAAGGGCGGCGGCGAGGCTGTCGCGTTCCTGCTGGAGTGCTGCGATCGCTGCTTCTGCCGCCTGCCGCGCGTTTGTTGTCTCGGCAAGGGCAGCGGCTATGCCGTCCCGCTCCTGCTGAAGCGTGGCGATTGCCGCTTCTGCGGCCTGCCTTGCGCCTGCCGTTTCGGCGAGG
The DNA here is from genome assembly GCF_012927365.1 of Sphingobium sp. TB-6. Classification (NCBI taxonomy): domain Bacteria; kingdom Pseudomonadati; phylum Pseudomonadota; class Alphaproteobacteria; order Sphingomonadales; family Sphingobiaceae; genus Sphingobium; species Sphingobium sp. TB-6. The sequence goes on from NZ_JABBGL010000002.1 coordinate 71,777, forward strand.
GTGGCGGCGATGCCGTCTCGCTCCTGCTGAAGCGTGGCGACTGCCGCTTCTGCGGCCTGCCTTGCGCCTGCCGTTTCGGCAAGGGCGGCGGCGAGGCTGTCGCGTTCGCTGGCTAAGGCCGCGCTATGCGCTTCTGCTCCGGCGTGATCCTGTACGCGCTGTTCATTTTCACGCTTCAACCTGTCTGCTTCGCCATTATACCAGGCGATCGAATGCCGAGTGAGAATGTCATATCGCTCCCATTCTGCCAGCGCCTCCGCTGCCAGGCGGTGAACGAAGCCTGCTGACCGCTCCGTTGAGCAAGTGGATGCAATTATCTTCACGAACTGCTCGATTGTATCCGCGAACTGCGCTCTGTCCTGGACCGTAAGAACAGAAGAATCGAAATTATTCTGGATATCTGACAAATCCACCTGAGAGAATGTCAGTTGAGACAGTTCGGCTTCAACGGATAATCGCATATTTTCGTCATCGGAAAGCGCCGTCAAATCGATGATTAAATCCGAACTGTCGATTGCTTGGGCGTATAGGTAAAGATGCATTAGAAGAAAGACGGAAAAACTTTTTTCGTCCTGCGGCACATTCTCGCGAAGCGTAAAAACTTCATCAAGTCTGGCGAGAAAGTCGTCTTGATGAGAATTTGAGATGGTTTTTCCGATAGTTTCTATAAAATAGGGATTGCCTCGCAAGTGTTGTCCGGAATAAGAAGCCCATTGATGAAACAGGTTTCTATAAACCAGAATATTTTTTACCGGCATATGGCGTTTGATTGCCGCCATCCGGCCTATGCTGCGTGTGCAACTGAGCAGCGGTATTTTGCTGCCGCGATAGGCCTGCGCCACGAGCAGGTTAAGATAGGTCTGCTCTTCGATCGACAGCTCCCCGTGCAGGCCATCCCTGGGAAGGAAACGGGTGAACGACATGCTGGCATCAAAGCCGGAAACCCCTCCGGATGCTTTCAGCAGCGGCAGATATTCCAGAAAATAGGGTGCCTGGGGTGGGTGGTGTGACTCCCAACTTGAATAATTTGTGGCTGTGAGGGAGTGGGCCGCAATTTGCTCCAGTCCCTCATGAAAGACCTCATAATAAGCCATGACTTTGGGCAGGCTTCTCAACCTGGTCCACAGCCAGGTGCTGGAGGTCCGAAAACTCGAATGCAGGAAAATCGGCGGAGGTGGGGAAGGCCGATCGCTCAAATTCAAAGCATGAGGGCGACTGCTCGGCGTTAATTTCTCAACAACCTTAAAATTTTGGTCGGGATAATTCTGTTTTTCATGAACTTCAGATCCCGAGGATTTCTGATCATCATTTGAAATCAATGCCGCCCTCCTTTGGGCGCGCATTGTAAGATTGTAAAAGCATATTGTCGAGAACCGCATAAGGCAGGAACCCGTGCCCTGAACGCGCATTTGGGATGGGGGCGGTCAGCGGGAGAAGGCGGGGAAAGTGCGGCAGAGACGGGACGCCGCCGACTTTTAGGGCTGGCCCTGCAAACCATTAGAAAAGGCAGGTTTCTCGCGGGGTGATGTTTGGGCTGATTGACGGCGCATGGTGGCAACGCCATGGTGCGCGTCAAAATCTCATAGGAGAAGCTCGCCCGCGCTGGTACAGCGCGTGCTGCTTTGTAACGCAAAGATATTTTCGCCTGAAGTTAGATTTACAAAAGAGGGATTGTATGAAGACCGCGGTAGTGACCGGTATTTCTGGTCAGGACGGAGCATATCTTGCAGAGCTGCTGCTCAGCAAAGGTTATAAGGTATACGGGACCTATCGTCGTACAAGCTCCGTAAATTTCTGGAGAATAGAAGAACTTGGCATCGACAAGGATCCAAACCTGTTCCTTGTCGAATATGATCTGACCGATCTTTCCTCCAGCATTCGTCTCTTGCAGACCACCGGGGCCACCGAAGTCTATAATCTGGCTGCGCAGAGCTTCGTGGGCGTTTCCTTCGACCAGCCCGTGACCACGGCGGAAATTACCGGCATCGGGCCGCTCAATCTTCTGGAAGCAATCCGCATCGTCAATCCCAAGATCCGCTTCTATCAGGCCAGCACTTCGGAAATGTTCGGCAAGGTTCAGGCCGTGCCGCAGGTGGAGGACACGCCTTTCTACCCGCGCAGCCCCTATGGCGTTGCTAAGCTGTACGCGCATTGGATCACGGTCAACTATCGCGAAAGCTACGATATTTTCGGTTGCAGCGGCATTCTCTTCAACCATGAAAGCCCGCTGCGCGGACGCGAGTTCGTGACCCGGAAAATCACCGACAGCGTCGCCAAGGTGAAGCTGGGCAAGCTCGACTGCCTGGAACTGGGCAACCTGGACCCCAAGCGCGACTGGGGCTTTGCCAAGGAATATGTCGAGGGCATGTGGCGGATGCTTCAGGCCGATGAGCCCGACACCTATGTCCTGGCGACAAATCGCACCGAAACCGTCCGCGATTTCGTGAGGATGGCATTCAAGGCGGCCGAGATCGACGTCGAATTCTCCGGCAAGGAGGAGAATGAAATCGCCGTAGACACCGCCACCGGCAAGACGGTCATGCGCGTCAACCCGCGCTTCTACCGTCCCGCGGAGGTCGATCTGCTGATCGGCAATCCCGAAAAGGCCACCCGGAAGCTGGGCTGGAAGCCGGAAACCAGCCTGGAGCAGCTCTGCAAGATGATGGTCGATGCTGACCTTGTGCGGAATGAGGCGAACGCTTCTTTCTGATCAACTTCAGGTGATTTCTGGACTATAATTTTGTGCGGCCTGGCGGCGCTTTACGCTGTCGGGCCTCGCTTTAGACAGCTACGGTGGGGTCGATGAGCAGAGTTCTGATTACGGGCGTGGACGGCTTCACCGGTCGCCATCTGACCACGGTGCTGGCGGGCCAGGGTCATGAAGTGATTGGCATTTCTCACAGACCTGTCACCCATCCGGTTGAAGGGCTGGCGCAATCCCATGTGTGCGATCTGACCGACGCGCAGGGCCTCAAGGACATTGTCGCGCAGTCCCGGCCCGACAAGGTCGCCCATCTGGCGGCCATCGCTTTCGTTTCGCACGGGGTCGTCGAGGATATCTATCGGACGAATATCGTCGGGACCCGCAACTTGCTGGAGGCGGTGAGCGCGGTCGGCGGGGTCGATGCCGTGCTGCTGGCGAGCAGCGCCAATATCTACGGCAACCGTGTCAGCGGCGCGATCAACGAGGATGTGGCGCCCGATCCGGTCAATGACTATGCCGTGAGCAAGGTTGCGATGGAATATGTCGCGCAACTCTATCGGGAGAAATTGCCGATCATCATCGCCCGCCCCTTCAATTATACGGGGGTCGGGCAATCGATCAATTTCGTCATCCCCAAGATCATCGACCATGTCCGGCGCAAGGCGGCCCAGATCGAACTTGGAAATCTGGACGTCGCGCGCGATTTCTCGGACGTGCGCGATGTCGTGATGGCCTATGGCGTGCTGCTGTCGCGGCCTGAGGCGGTGGGGCAGGTCTTCAACATCTGCTCGGGCGAGGCGCAGTCGCTTCGGGACGTAATCGAAATGGTCAAGGATATCTCCGGTCACGATTTCGACGTTACCGTCAACCCGGCCTTCGTCCGCGAGAATGAGGTCAAGATGCTTTGGGGTGATCGCGCCCGGATCGAGGCATTGTCGGGCCGGAGCCCCCAATATGCCCTGCGCGATACGCTGGCATGGATGCTCGAAGCATAGCGATGGCGGGGCGGGCTTCGCGCGCATCTGTGCGCGCCAGGATCAGGGCAGGACCGACCGATGGCTTAACGCTCAGTGGCCGTGCAGATTATGCATGTGATGGCCATGCGCTTCGTCGAAATCATAATAGAAGCTCATATGTCCGTCATGAAGGACGGCAAATTTCGAGCAGTGATTTCGAACATAATTGGTGTCATGTGAGATGATCAGCATCGCGCGATCGGCGCGTTTCTGAAAAAGTTCGGCCTCGCACTTCTCATGGAAGCGGGCGTCGCCGACGGCACTGATCTCGTCGATGAGGTAGCAGTCAAATTCGATAATCATCGAAATAGCAAAGGCAAGGCGGGCGCGCATGCCTTGGGAATAGGATTTTACAGGTTCTTTCAGGTAAAGGCCTAGTTCCGTGAATTGCTCTACGAAATCTATGTTGTTCTTGAAATCCTGCTTGTAAATTCGGCTGATGAAGCGAACATTGTCCAGACCGGTGAGCGTTCCCTGAAAGGCGCCGCCAAACGCGAGGGGCCAGGAAACGGACATTGTTCTGTCGATGCTGCCGGAGGTGGGCTGCTCCGCGCCGCTGACAAGCCGGACCAGCGTCGATTTGCCCGCGCCGTTGCGGCCCAATATGCCGAGCTTTTCCCCCCGGTCGAGGGTGAAGGAGATGTCGTTCAGCACGACGCGGTCACCCGAACGGGTGGGGTAAACCTTGAAGATATTTTCGGCTTTAATCACTCTGGCGTAATTCCTCGACCGATCATGGCGACCTGCGCCAGCGCCAACAGGGTCAGCCCGATACACCATCCCAAAAGGTAGTTCACGTCATAATGGGATCGGACATGATCGCCGAAATAGCCGTCGCGCACGATCTCCACGCCGTTCACCATGGGAACATAAAGCATGAATTTCTGCGCTGCCGTCGGCAGCGCGTCGATGGTGAACGCCGCGCCGGAGAGGGGGAACATGATGTAGGACCCCGGGTGCCAGAATCTTTCTACTAGTTCGCTTTTTTCACTTAATGCTCCGAGTAGCATGGCCAGACTGGCGCCGAACCACGCAAGCAGCAGCCATCCCCCAACAACGGTCAGAACGTCTTCAGGCGGTTCCAGCCAGCCAATATAGATGTAGAACAGGCTGAGGGTGACGAAGGAGATGGTCGCCCCGCCCGCTTCCAGCAGAAGGCGGGCCAGGAAAATATCGATCGCCTTGACATGGCGGTGATACATGAGCGCGAGATTGGGTTCGATCGCGCCGATGCACCGCGCCGGCATGTTGCGCCACAGAAGGACGCTGGAATAGCCCGTCAGCGCGAAGGCGACGATCGGAAGCGAGGAGCCGTGCGCCGATTTGGAAATGGTCCACAGAATGGTGACGCCGGTCGTGAACAGCATGGGTTCGACGAACAGCCACAGAAACCCGATATTGTGCCGACCATAGCGGGTCAGGATTTCGCGCATCAGCAGCGCATAGATTACCCGGCCCTGGATCGCAGCGCTACGTCGGATGGTGGCGAGTTGGGAAAAGGTCGTCACGCTTCTGCTAGTCCCGGTGTTCCAGCATGCCCGCGATCAGCATGCTGATGATGCCCCATGCGGCAAGGCCCAGGATGAAGGTCGAGACGATGCCGCGCAAGCGGCGCGGTTCCAACGGTTCATCGGGAATGTTGGGCTGCACGATGCGTTCGACATAGGATTGTTTGCGGTTGGCTTCGTTGCGCGCGTCGTCAAGCGCCGCCATCGCGCTGGCCAGCTGTTTGTCGGCGAACTGATTTTCCAGCAATACGCGCTGATATTGGGCTGCGCGCGAGGACAGCGATCCGCTGTTGCCGGCGACCTGGCCGAGTTGCTTATCGATCTCTTGGCTCAGGCTGGTTGCCCGCGCGGCCAGAACCTCAATTTGCGGATTTTCGGGCGATACCGCGCGCGTTTCCGCCAGCTGGGTGCGGGTGGCGATCAATTCATCCTGCAGCTTCGAGATCATTTGGATCTGGACCGTCGCCTGCTTTTCCGGATCCACGACGCCTGCCGCGTTGCGATAGGCGGAAAGGGCGATCGCCGCGCTTTGCGACTTGGCCTTGGCCTCGTCCACTTCCCTCTGGGCGAAACGGATCAGGTCCTGCCGTCCACGCTCATTGAGCTTGTTGACGGTGGCCTCGGCCATTTCCAGCAGCTGTTCGTTGAACCGGCCTGCATCCCGGGGGGTGAAGGCGCGAACCTGGAGGGTGACGATGGAGGACGATGCCTCGTACTTTACGTCCACCTTCTTCTTATAATATTTGTACAGATCTTCAAAAGTCGTCCCCGTGCCCATCCCCGCAAAGCGGTCGAAGGTGGAGATGGAGGGGGCGGAATAAGCGCGCGTAAAGGCGTATTTCCGGTCGAGGGCGCGCAATGCGTCGCGGGAAAGAACATAATCCTGCGCCGCGTAAACCTCGTCCCCCGAGCTGGAGAAGCCGGAGCTTTTGAAGAGGGCGCCAAGGCCTGTCGGGGCCGATTTTTCAGGGCCTCTGACGGTAAAACGCGATTCAGAAATATAAACGTCCGACGCAATGAAACCGAAATACAGGATCGACAGCAGAGTGGGAATAATGACCGCAATCAGGAAAAGCGGGCGGATCTTTTTCAATCTGTCTGCGATCATTTCTGGCATCTCTGCATAATATGTTGAACGTTTATTTTGGATGTCCTCGAACGTATCGACGCCCGGTTCGATCTGGCCTTGAGCGGTATCCATAAACCTAATCAACCCTGAGACAAGCCAGCATCCGCTTGGGAGGCGGGGCGCCTTGGCCCTAGCCGCCTGATCCCTCATCGTCCAGCAGGGCTAAGGCAAAAGTCGCTATTTTTATTCCATGGGCAAATGGCCGCCGAGGCCTGTTATATAGGCGGAATCCGGCATGGGGCGCCCAAACTTTGAATTTCTGTCGAGCGTCCTTGATCCGTTTCTTCGGTTCAGCCATAGGTCAGCGCCTTTCGACATGATTGCGCCGCTTGTCTGTAATAGTTGGATTGGCTAAACCTCGATGAAGAAAACAACGACGGCAACCCGGTTGGCAGGGGCAGCATGCCTCGCCATGGCGCTTTCGGGCTGCGCCATCATGTCATCTTCCGGCCCCTCCGCCCGCGCCATCAGGGCAGAGCAGGATCAGCCGGTCGAGGACGCCCAGATCAAGGTCGTGGACGTGACCGACGCGGTGACCCGCGACATTATCGCCAACACTCCCCATTCCTCCTTCGCCGAGGAGCTGGGTGAAGGCATGCCGATCGGATCGGTGATCGGACAGGGCGATGTTCTCGACATCGCGATCTGGGAAGCGCCGCCCGCGACGCTGTTCGGCAGTTCCGGCAGCGACCTGCGGCTAGGGGCCACCAGTTCGGGTTCGCTTTCGCGCGGCACGTCCCTGCCCGAGCAGATGGTCGATAGCGACGGCCAGATCACCATTCCCTTTATCGGCCGCGTCCAGGCGGCGGGGCGCACCCCGCAGGAGATCGCGCGGACCATCACCTCCCGCCTCGCCGGCAAGGCGCATCAGCCCCAAGCGATCGTGCGCCTGTCGCGCAACGCGGCGGCGAACGTCACCGTGGTAGGCGAGGTCGCCAACAGCGCGCGCGTGCCGCTGACCTCGCGGGGCGAGCGTGTTCTGGACGTTCTGGCGACCGCGGGCGGGGTGCGTCAGCCCGTCGGCAAGATGACGGTCCAGATCACGCGCGGGATGAAGGTGTCCGCGCTGCCGCTCGAAACGGTGATCCGCGATCCCCGGCAGAATGTCCGGCTTGAACCCGACGATGTCATGACCCTGCTGTATCAGCCCTACAGCTTCACCGCCCTGGGCGCGATCGGCAGGAATGACGAACTGAATTTCGAGGCGACCGGGCTGACGCTGGCGCAGGCGCTGGGCCGCATTTCCGGCTTGCAGGATGCCCGCGCCAACGTGAAGGGGGTCTTCATCTTCCGGTTCGAGGACCCCGCCGCGCTTGACCCGGCGATCCGGACGACCGCCCGCACCACCCCGGACGGCAAGGTGCCGGTCATCTACCGCATCAACATGAAGGACCCCTCCAGCCTCTTCATCGCGCAAAGCTTTCCGATCCGGAACAAGGATGTGCTCTACGTTTCCAACGCGCCCCTGGCGGATATTCAGAAATTCGTGAGCGTGATCTACTCCACCTTCCTGCCGGTGGCGACGACGGCGACGACGCTGCGATAAGGGCTTTGCCCGCACGTTGGAGAGGCGTTGTCGTGAAGCCGTTCTGGGATCTATTGCCCCGCCATATCGAGCAGGCCGCGACCGCTGGCGTGATCCGCAAGCTGCGCGCGAGGTTCCAGCGCCGCAAGATCGTCCCGCCGCAGGTGCAGTCGTCACGACCCCGGCGGCTCTATGTCGATCTGGCGGTCATCAGCCGGCATGACGCCGGGACTGGAATCCAGCGGGTCGTGCGCGCGCTGGCGCTGGCGCTGCGGGACGAAGGGGCAGGGGAGTGGGATATCCGCTTCGTCGCGGCGGACCGGCGCCGGCCCTATCATGGCATAGCCTGGCCCGACCCGGGCGCGATCGTCGACCCCGCCGAAATGGACGGGCGCCCCGGCGACCTGTTCATTGGGCTCGATTTTTCGCTCGACACCATCCGTCGCTATCGGCGGCAGCTGACGCAATTCCGGCGCGACGGCGGGCGCCTTTGGTTCCTGATCTTCGATCTTCTCCCCGTGGAGAGATCGGACTGGTTCTCGCCCAACAATGTCCTTCGCTACAAGGGCTGGCTCGACACCATCGTCGGCCTGGCCGAAGGCTTTCTCTGCATCTCCGATCAGACCGAGCGCGACCTGCGGCGGGTGCTGGCGGCTCGCTATGGCCTGGCAACAGGCTATCGCACGGCCGTGGTGGCGATGGGCCACGATATTCGGGAGTCCCTGGTCGACCAGAGCCTCGCGACAGACGTGGGGGATGCCGCGCGGTTCGACATGTCGCTGCCCTTCTCGCTGATGGTGGGGACGCTGGAACCGCGCAAGGGCCATGCGGACATTCTCGCCGCCTTCAGCGCGCTCTGGCGCCAAGGGGCTGACGATCGCCTGGTGCTGGTGGGCCGACTGGGATGGCATGTCGAGGATCTGCGCGACGCGATCCGGACGCATCCCGAACATGGCGGCAAGCTCTTTTGGTTCGACGATGTGGACGATCTGGAGTTGGAGCGCATCTACAAGGCGTGCCATGGCGTCATCATCGCCTCCCATGCCGAGGGCTTCGGCCTGCCGCTGATCGAGGCCCTGGGGCATGACAAGCCGGTCCTGGCGCGCGACCTGCCGATCTTCCGCGCCCATGAGACGCTTGGCCTCCACTATTTCCCGGCGGGCGCGAACGCTGATGAACTGGGCGCCTGCATCCGGCAATGGGCCGAACAGGCGCAGGCGGGCCGGATCAAGGTGGCCCGGCCAAGCGCAAGCTGGAAGGCCTCTGCCCAAGGGCTGCTGTCGGCCATCGCATAGGCCGAGCGGCGGGATCAGGCCGGGGCTTTATGCTCGGCGATCAGGCGCAGGCTCTGTTCGTTGAGCCACGCAGCGCGATCGGCAGTGTCGCTTTCGGTGTAGCAGCGCAATTCGGGCGCATTGCCGCTGGGGCGCAGGTGGATGATGTCGTCGCCCTCGAAGCGAATGCGCAGCCCGTCGGTGGTGTCGATCGTGTCGGCGGCCCCCGCGAGATCGCCGAACATCTGCGTCAGGCGCGTCAGGATCGCGTCCCGGTCGCCCTCCAGAAGATGGGCGATCAGCGCCTGGCTCTGCGCGGTGGGATAATTTTGCAGCCGCTCGCTGAAAGTATAGCGCGCCGGCAACTGGGCCTGAAGCGCTGACAGGGACAGGCCCTGCCGCCGCGCATCGACCAGCGTGGCGATGATCGGCAGCACCGCGTCCCGCGTGGGCAGCGCCGCAAGGCGCGCCGTCCCGACATCGACCGCCGAGCCCAGGAGAAAGCCGCCATTGGCTTCATAGCCGCAGACCGGGGCCTGTCCCTTGGCGCCAAGGGCGTTCATCGCCTCGATGACGAAGGGCGACCCGATGCGGGTCCGGCGCACCGCGTCGAACAGGCCGGACAATTCGACCGCGCTGTTGCAGCTGACCGGCGTCGCCACCGCCTTGATGCCCAGCGCCCGGGCGCACAAAATGCCCAATATGTCGCCACGGATCCACGCCCCGCTCTCGTCCGCCAGCAGCGGGCGATCGGAATCCCCGTCGGTGGAGAGGATGGCGTCGAGTCCCAGTTCGGCGGCCCATTTGCGGGCGAGCGCCTGATCTTCGAGCCGGACCGCCTCGGTATCGACCGGAATGAAGCGTTCCGACCGGCCAAGGCGGTGGAGTTCGCCGCCCAATTGCTCGACCAGCGCCGCCAGAATGTCGCGGCCGACGGCGGAATGTTCATAGACGCCGAGCTTCAGCCCCTCCAGCGCCTGCGCGCCGAAGGCGTCGACATAGCGGGCGATATAGGCGGTCGCGACGTCGATCAGCGGTTCGACCGGGGCGGCTTCCCGTAGCATGTCCTGATCGTCGAACAGGTCGGGCAAGGCGATGGCCTGGGCACGGATGCTCAGTTCGTCGGACTTCAGCACCTCGCCATCGGTGCGATTGAATTTGATGCCGTTGCGGTCGTCGGGGATGTGGCTGCCCGTCACCATCAGCGACGCGATTCCGCGCTCAAAGCCATAGGCTGCGACGGCAGGGGAGGGCACGAAGCCGCAAAAGTGGACATGCCCGCCCTTGTAGCGGATCGCCGCGGCGCAGGCGGCCATGATGCGCGGGGAAGAGGGGCGCAGGTCGCCCGCGACGGCCACATGGCTGCCCGGCGCGAATTGCCCGACATCCGCAAGATGCTGTAGGAAACCGCAGGTGTAAGCGAAGCAGATCCGATCGGTCATTGCGCTGACAAGGCCGCGCGCGCCGCTGGTGCCGAAGGCGACGCCCGATTGGGCCATCAGATCGGCGATCGAGACAGGCTGGGTCATATTTTCAAGGAACCTGCGGAAAGGGGCGTTCAGGCGACGGTGGCGGGCGCGGAAGCCTTGAGCGCTTCGGTCACCTTGCGGACCTTTTGAGATTCGCCCCGGCGCAGGATCATGACCTCGCCCTGCGAAACGACGACGATCAGATCCTCGACATCGACCAGCGTGACGCGCGGGCCGTCGCTGTTGACGAGGCAATTCTGCGCCCCCAGCAGCAGCGCTTCGCCCCGGACGGCGTTATTGCCCTCGTCCCTCGCGCTGACGCTGTGCAGGGAATCCCAGCTGCCGACATCGGACCAGCCCATATTGACGGGCACGCAGGCCACCTGCGCCTCCCGTTCCATGATCGCATAATCGACGGAGTCCGAAGGGCAGGCGGCGAAGGCCTGCGGGTCGGGGGCGACGTGATGGCCCTTGCGCTCGGCCCCGTCGAGCGACGCCCTGACGGCCGCGTGCATGGCGGGCTGATGGCGTTCCAGCGCCGCCAGATAGGCGTCGGCGCGGAACATGAAGATGCCCGCGTTCCAGGCATGATTGCCCTCGGCCAGCATGTCCGCGGCACGCTTCGCATCGGGCTTTTCGACGAAGCGGACGACCTCATGGATCATGTCGCCGCAGGTTTCGCCCATCTTGATATAGCCATAGCCGGTTTCCGGGGCATCGGGCGTGATGCCGAAGGTGACGAGCCAGCCTTCCGCCACCAGCGGCAGGGCGCGGGCGATGGCCGCATGGAAAGCGGGCAGGTCGGCAATGGTGTGATCGCTCGGCATGACGAGCATTGCATCGCTCGCCTGCGCCTCCAGCGCCGCCAGCGCGATGGCGGGCGCTGTATTGCGGCCGAAGGGCTCGAGCAGGACGAGATAATCCTCGACCCCGGCCAGGCCGATCTGGGCATCGATGATGTCGGCATGGGCGGCATTGGCCACCACGATCGGGCGGCCGACCGACACGGCGCTCAAGCCGTCGACCCGCTTGACGGTCAGTTGCAGCATGGTCTCGTCGGCGGTCAGCGGCAGCAGCTGCTTGGGTCGTTCCGGTCTTGAAACGGGCCAGAGCCGCGTGCCCGAACCACCTGACAGAATTACCGGCACGATTTGGGGGAGGCTCTTGGTCATTGCTCACATCATCTAGGAAAGACAAATGGTCAGAGCCTGATCCGACAGCGTGAACAGACCCCCAACTGGGGGCTTCATGCGCGGAAAGGCCCGGCTTGCCAAGTGATTTCCAAATGGGCGATGTCCGGCTACGGCGCGATATTTCATTTCGTTTCGGATCTGTTTGAACATGGCTGAGGCTGAACGCCGGCAAGTAGGACATGCAAATCCAAGTTTTTAGTACTCCTGGCATCGGACTTTTGATCCCGCGCCATATTGGGTGAATAAAGGTGCTATGCCTAAAGAAAAAGATAGGTAAAAGAACGCCTTCTAACGGAAATGGACTAAGGGGCATATGCCGATACATCACCTTGTTGCCCATACTGTCGAAAAGCCTTGGGGCCGTACGGACATTCCCTCTCATGTCGCCGCCGGTGACGGCAGCCGCATTGGAGAGGTCTGGTTTTCGCCCGACCATGGGATCGACCTGCCCCTTTTGGTCAAATATATTTTCACGAGCGAAAAACTCTCGGTCCAGGTCCATCCCAATGACGAACAGGCCCGGCAATATGGGCTGGCCGGCGGAAAGTCCGAATGCTGGTATGTGCTCGACGCGGCGCCCGACGCACGGCTCGGCATCGGCATGTCTCTGGAACTGACGTCGGAGGAACTGCGCGCTGCGGCTCTCGACGGCACCATTGAATCGCTAATGGAATGGAAAGCCGTACAGCCCGGCAGCTTCTATTATATTCCTGCTGGCACGGTGCACGCCATCGGCGGGGGCGTGACGCTGGTAGAAATTCAGCAGAATAATGACGTGACCTATCGGCTCTATGATTACGGACGCCCGCGCGGACTGCATCTCGAGGAGGGCGTAGCGGTAAGCGTGGCCGAGCCTTATTCCATGCCCGATCGCATCATACCGGTGACAGCTGAAAAGCGGCTGATTGGCTCTGGCGCTCCTTTCACTCTCGATATGGTTCAAGGACAGGCGCACACTCGCCGTGAGGTCGAGGGCGAACTGTCATGGTTCATCCCACTGGCCGGTTCCGGAACGCTTGATGGCGAACGCTGGCGGCCCGGCGAATGCTGGCTGATAGAAGGGAAGGCCAGTGTCGAGGTTGCGGAACAGATGAGCGCCCTTATCGCTCAACCTCTGTCGTCTGGCGCACAACAGATTGGCATTCCATCTCTGCCTCGCAGAGCGATCTGTCGTTCCGTGTGACCAGATCGATCGAAGCAGTGATCACGCCCTGCCCAAGGTTGGCGACGCTGTTGATCGAGTTGATCGTCTGGATTGGCCGACGAGGGACGGTCTGCGAAACCAAGGTCAGATGCGATCGGATCGACCTGTAGACACAATCCATCTTCAAAGCCGCGGATCATACCGCCTTGCGCTATTATTGGGGCGCGTAATCGCGTCACGCGGAAGAGGCAGCAGACCGCGCGATCTGCCCCAAGCTCGCCCTGGATCAGACAACCCTCCTCAGCTCAGTCTATTGATCGACTCCCGCATATGGTCCACGCTGACGCTGGAATATCGTTGGACCATCCGCAGCGATTTCCAGCCGCCCATGTTCATGATGGTGATGAGGTCGATCCCCGCCATGACGCAGTGAGACGCCCAGTGATGGCGCCAGTCATGGACGGTGAAATCCTCGATCCCTGCGCGTTGGCAGGCGGTGGCATGCTGATTCTTGATCGGGTTGCCGCCGGGGATCTTCGCCTTGCGGGTGTCTTGATAGGGTTTACCGAACCGGTTGAGGAAAACATGCTCCTTTGTGGGCCGCCCCTGCTTCTCCCAGATCGGGCGCAGCACGTCCATCACGCGGGGATGCATCGGAACGGACCGGATGATCGCATTCTTTGTGTGATTGAGCCGGATCGATCCCTCGTGCATATCGACGCCCTCGACGCCCCACTGCAACTGCAATGCAGTCTGGATGCGCGGACCATGGAAGGCGAGCATGGTGATGATCGGCTGGATGTGAGGCGAATAGGCTGCGATCAGCCGGTCGCGGTCTTCCTTGCTGAGGAAGCGCACTCGCTCATTGTTGAACGGGATAGCCTTGATCCGCAGGGGTGGAAGGTCGTGCACCTCGTGATGAACGTTGATCGCGGCCTGGAACACGGCGCGATAGCGATCCTGACCCGCGGGATCGTGACCGGTCAGATAGGCGCGGCGAAAATGCTCCCAGGCTTGTTTGGGCTCGCGCAGGCTGAAGTCTCCGATCAGGCCATTAAGCTTGCCGATGCGCAGGACGTCAGACGCGCAAGGCGGCTTCGCCTTGGTTAGGTAGCTTTCAAACGCGTCGGCTATTCTGCCTTGCGCGGCGAGGGCTGCCGGCCCGAACATCAGCCGATGGCGCAGCTTCGTCTCGTGTTCCGCCATCAGGTGCGACGCAGCATCGCGGTCACTCGTTCCTGAACTGAACTCTTTGACGTCGATCCGCTTGTCGCCGAGCGCGATCGTTCCCCTGATATGGTAAATGCGGTTTTTCCCTCGGGTACGGAAGGAAAGCATGTGATCTTCTCCAACAACAGCTGATATTGTGCCTCTGTCGCGCGCATCTTTCCGCACGCATGGATGTAAGGGACCTCATGTTTCACGAAGGTCCGGCGCATCCATTTCGCGGGATCGGTGCTGTCGATATTCAGCCGCGACAGGATGTCACGCGGGGTCAGGAGGGTGGCTGCCCGACGTTCAGATGATGCCGTCGGCGTTTTACCAGCTATAGATGTCTCATGCAGCGTGGTCGCGTCGGCTTGGCCAGGTGCCTTCGTTGGGCGACTTCTTGTCGACATGTGGATGCCCCCTTAGTTGCCGCAGCCTTTATAGCGCTACCGATGGCTTCCTGGAGCGCCACGCCGTTCAGCGCGCGGCGCGGGCATCCGGCTGGGTGCCCGCAAGGCGATCGGCCCGAGCACATTGGGGTTCGGAAACTCCCTGTTTTTGAACGGTCGATGTTGGCGATTCATTGCAAACTCCTCAGCTTTCAGGTTGTGGCGTGGTCGGTGGCCAGCGCAGCATGGCCAGCGAACCGGCAAGCAATTTCGTCGGCCAACGAAGCAAAGAACTTGGCGTTTGCGGCCGGGCAGCCTTTCTGACCTGGTTCCTGGCAATGGCGACGGCCATCCGTCCCAGCACCGCCCTGTCCCGCGCCGGGGGATGCCGAAGCGATCCATTGCCATGCATGATTATCGCTTGTCGGCAGCCTCTAAGGGAATGGCCCAGACCGGCCCAGATCGGCCCAGATTGGACTCACATGCCGCCGATAGCGGCACCGCTGCCGCCCGGTCGATGCTACACGTGGACAACCGGTCGGTCCTGGCGCATCAATCAGGAGAGTGCCAGATGTGCCTATCTTAACCATGGTCGACGTGGACAAGGTGGAACGGAGCTGATTTCGATCTTTCTCTAATCTATTGCGCTGACTTGACATTACGATAATGTGACAGGGCGTTTCCGTTGGGAGGCGCCGAGGTTTGAGCCCCTCGCTTGGGAAGAATTGACTTGTCGCGGATGCGGCCGGGTGGTCGATGTTATGTCCAAGCCATTCGTGGCCAAAGGCATCGGCACGCGTTCTCAAGCGCGGCTCAACGCCCGGCTTATGCCGGCGCACCCTCGTCAATCGCGAGGGAGCGGCGGATGGGATCGGAAGCCAGGTTAAATGCCAAGAGCAGGCCGTGATGCGGTCCGCTTCGGAAATAGAGCGCCTGCCCCTGGCCGAGGGCGATCCCCTACCGCCGGGGCATGATCGTGCCGCCTGCTCGCCAGACCCGCTGGCGAGCCTGTATCGGTTAGAGCGGCCCTTGCTGCTGCGTTTCCTCTCGCGATGGACGGGGCACGACAAGGCGGAAGATGTCATACAGCAGGTTTTCAGCCGCATGGCCGGAAGGTCGGATAATGATGCGCCGCCGATCCAGGCGCCGGGGGCCTATCTTCGCCAGGCTGCGCGCAATGTGATGCGCGATGAGGTCAGGGCAGCGGAGCGCAGTTGTGAGCATCATCATGTTCCGATCGAGGATCTGTCCCTTTCGAGTGGTGATCCCGTGGCCGCACTGGAGGCCCGCGATCGACTGGCCCGCATTGAAGAGGCTGTGCTGGGATTGAAGCCGCTGACCCGCGAAATATTCCTCGCTTGCCGTCTCGATGGCTATAGCTATGCCGAGATTGCGGAGCGGACCGGTTTGAGCGTGCGAGGGGTTGAGAAGCAGATGAGCAGGGCGATCAAACAGCTTGGGCGGCATTTGCGGGCGCATGACTGAGCCTGAGGGGATGCCGATTCCCCAATCCATCCGTGAAGCTGCCGAAAATTGGCTGGCGCGTCTCGCCGGACATTCCGATCCGGCAGCGCAGCATGCGTTCGCGGTCTGGCTCGATGCCGATCCGCGGCATCGCCTAGCCTATGACCGGATCAAGCGCGACTGGCAGCTTGGAACGCTTCTGGGCGAACGTCCTGTCGGGCAGACCCGATCGCTTGGTCGCGCGCCCTTCTGGATGCGGCAAAAGACACATATCGCTGCCGCCGCTCTTGGCGCGGCGGCACTGCTTGGTGTGGTGACGGTCAGTCTTGTCCGGCCTGGTGGCCCATTGGCCATATCCACGGCGGCGCAGGCCGCGATCTATGAGACGGGGGTTGGCGAGATCCGCACCGTCAGGCTTTCGGACGGATCGACTGTTATCCTCGACACGGCCACGCGCCTTCGCGCGCAATTTTCGGGCGGCGATCGGCGACTCGATCTCGAGCGGGGGCGGGCGCGGTTTCGTGTCGCGGCGGAGCGGAAGCGCTCGTTCCGTGTGGTTGTGGCCGGCGGTGAGATCGTAGCTCACGGCACAATTTTCGATGTGAGCGTGATTGGCCCGAAACCGGTGGTGACCGTCCTGGATGGATCGGTAGACCTGCCCGCTTCGGATGCGGCATCCGATCAAACAAGAACTCTTCCTCCGGGCAAGACCGTGACGCTGGATGCACTAATGGCGGACCGGGCGGCTTCCCCGGCTGAGGCGCGCTGGGTGTCGGGCATGCTGGCGCTCGAAGCGACGCCGCTTGCCGAGGCGGTGGCGGCAATCAACCGCTATAATGAGGTGCAGGTCCGTCTGGCGGAACCCTTCGTCCCACAGGTGCGTGTGACGGGCGGCTTCCGGGTCCGCGATCCGGAAGCCTTCGCCCGCGCTGTTGCGACAAGCTTCCATCTGAAGGTCGAGCGGCCCGACAGCAGCACGATCCTACTGGTGGGCCCGGCGGAATAGGTGAACATGGCCCTGTAAAAAATCTGTCGGGTGATTTGGCGAACCGGCGTCTTCCCACTGTCCCGCTTGAATGGCGGCATGGGGGAGAAGGTCCAATGTCTCGGTTTTCAGTCACCGCATATTATCTGTCCGGCAGCATCGCTGCCGCCATGTTGGTAGCCAGCGCGCCGATCGTGCTCGCCCAGCCATCCGCCGAATTGGCGATCGCGCTGCCAGCCCAGCCGCTCGGCGCATCGATTCGTGAACTGGCCCTGCGCTCAGGGCAGACGATCATTGTCGATGCCGACCTTGTCGCGGGAATCAACGGCCCGGCGGTCCATGGCGTATACACGGTCGAAGATGCGCTCGATCGACTGCTCGCCGACACCGGCCTTTCCTGGACCCGGTTCGACGGCAGCATCGTCATCCGAAAGGAGAAACTGTCCCAGCAGGAGAGGGATGGGGCGGTTGGCATCGTGGTCACCGGCAGCCGCATTCGCGGTGCGCCGATCCCGTCGCCTGTCATGGTTCTCGACAACCGGGCCATAAGGGATACCGGTCTCGCCGACCTGGGCGAGGTCGCTCGCAGTCTGCCGCAAAGCTTTGGGGGCGGGCAGAATCCTGGCGTCGGCTTCAACGTGCCCTCGAGCACCGGCGGCAATGTCGGCGGCGGGTCGTCGGTCAATCTGCGCGGCCTGGGCAGCGATGCGACGCTCACCGTGCTCAACGGTCGCCGCGTGCCCTATGACTCGGCCCGGCAAGGTGTCGATATATCCGCGATCCCGCTTGCCGCTGTCGACCGGATCGAGGTGGTGGCGGACGGCGCTTCGGCCATTTACGGATCGGACGCGGTCGGCGGCGTCGTCAACGTGATCCTCAGGCGCGACTATGATGGCGTTGAAACCCGCGCCCGCATCGGCGGATCGCCCGATGGCGGCAATTTTCAGCAGCAATATGGTGTGCTGGCGGGCAGTCGCTGGAACGGCGGCGGGGGCTTCCTCACCTATGAATATGGCCGGAACACCGCCCTCATGACGAACCAGCGCAAATATGGCCGGATCAGGCCGGACCTGACCTTGCTGCCGGCCAGTCGCCGGCATGCGGTCGCGGGCAGCATTCATCAGGACATCAGCGACAATCTGACCATCGAACTGGACGGTCTCTACAACGAGCGGACCGGCGAATTTTCCTATCCCACAAGCACCGCCGCCAATCTTTCGGTCAGCCGGATCACCCAGAGCTTTGACAGCTATACGCTGGCTTTTTCAGGCGCCGCGCGCCTCTCGCTCGGGCAGTGGGAGGTCAGCCTGTCGGGCAGTTTCGGCAAGGGGCGCACCTATTTTCAGGGCGACACCTTCATCAACGACCTATTTTCGAGCCGGGCCTTCGGTCGCTATAATAACCGGACGATGTCCGGCGAGATCGCGGGCGACGGCCCCTTGTTCGCCTTGGCGGGCGGGGACGCCAAGCTGGCCCTGGGTGCCGGCATCCGGGCGAATGACTTCGCAATCTTCCGGGGCGTGGGCAATATCAACAATGCCAGGCCGTCGCAGGACAGCGTCTATGCCTTTGGCGAGGCCAGCTTCCCGCTGGTGGGACCAGCACAGGCCTTGCCGCTGATGCGCAGCCTCAGTCTCAGCGCCGCGCTTCGCTATGAGCATTATCGCGGCCTTGCCGACGTCGTGACGCCCAAATTCGGGATGATCTACGCACCGGCCGATTTTCTCGACATCAAGGCGAGCTGGGGACGATCCTTCCGGGCGCCAAGCTTCATCCAGCTTTATTCGATCGAACAGGCCATTCTCTATCCGATCACGACCTTCGGGGGGAAGGGCTATCCCGCAGGAACCACGGCCTTGCTGATCGCCGGGGGCAATAGCGACCTCAAACCGGAAAAGGCACGCAGCTGGTCGGCCACCATGGCCCTGCATCCGTCCGGCATTCCGGGCGCCTCGCTTGAACTGAGCTATTTCCACACCCGCTATGTCGATCGCATCGTAAACCCGATCCCGACGGCAGCGCTCGCCCTCGTCAATCCCATCTACTCCAACCAGATCAGCTATGCGCCGACGGCAGCGCAGCTTGCAGCGGCGATCGCCCATGCGAGCCAGTTTCTCAACGGGGCAGGCGCGCCCTATGATCCGGCAAATGTCGCCGCGATCATCAATCGCGCCAATATCAATGCCGGTCGCCAGACGATCCGGGGTATCGATGCCCAGCTTGGCTACAAGACCGATCTGGCCAATGGAAAGATCGAGATGTCCGCCAATCTCACCTATCTCGACAGCGAGCAGCAGCTTCAGGCGAACGGTCCGGTCGAGCAACTGGCGGGACGATTGTTCAACCCGCCGCACTGGCGCGGCAGGGGCATGATCAGCTGGAGCAATGGCGCTTTCAGCACTGCGGCGACGCTCAGCAGGATCGGAGGCGTCAAGGATGTGCGCTCGACGCCCGCACTGCATATTGACGGCATGACGACGGCCGACATCAGCGCCCGTTACCGCTTTGGCGAGGAAGGGGGGTGGTTGCGCGGCGTCGAGCTTAGCCTCTCGGTCCAGAATATTCTCAATGCCTTGCCTTCGGTTGTCGCGACCAGCCTCTATTATGACACACCCTATGACTCGACCAACTATTCAGCGGTCGGCCGCTTCATCGCGCTCGAACTGGTCAAGAAATGGTGAGCGTCATGGGCAGGACATCGATCGCGTTGCTGGCCGCGGGCGTCGCGCTTCTCGCCTTGCCTTCCACGGCGATGGCGGGTTG
Organism: Sphingobium sp. TB-6; assembly: GCF_012927365.1. Lineage (NCBI taxonomy): Bacteria > Pseudomonadati > Pseudomonadota > Alphaproteobacteria > Sphingomonadales > Sphingobiaceae > Sphingobium > Sphingobium sp. TB-6. Next base: position 91,549 of record NZ_JABBGL010000002.1, read on the forward strand.
CAGCGACCTGCTGCCGGTCCCCGCGCCCATGATGAAGCGACGCGCCATCACGGCGCTGGATCTGCTTGGTGTGCGCGATATCGGGCGGGGCGATGGGGCCCTGCTTGGGAACCAGAGCCCGCTCGGACTTTCCCCGGACGGCGGACAGCTGGCCTTCATCCTGATCCGCGCGGATGCTTCGACCAATAGCTATTGTATCGGTCTTGCCGTGATGGATGTGAAGCCATCGGCCAAGCCGCGGCTTCTCGATCAGGGTGGCGAATTCATCGGTGGGACCGGCGATTATCGCGGGGTGATCCTGCCGACGGGATTTCCGATCCTGCTCGCGCCTTCCTGGTCGCCCGATGGCCGGTGGATCGCCTTCCTGCGGCGGGACAAGGGTGTCACCCAGCTCTGGACGGTACGTGCCGATGGCGGCCCCGCCCGGGCCGTCACCCATTCTCCCGTCGATGTCGAGCAATTTGCCTGGGGGCCCGATGGCGGGACGCTCCTCTATGCAAGCCGGACAGGACAGCTGGCGGAGCGGACCGCATTGGCGCGCGAGGCCGTAACCGGCTTTCGCTATGATGATCGCTATGTGCCGATGATGGGCGACAAGCCCATGCCGGTCGCCACGACACCCCTGTCCCCGTTTCGCGTCGATCCGGGTGGAGGAGAGGCCCGGCCCGGCGAAGAAGGTGACCGGACGCTGCTGGGCCCCGATCCGATCGGCTATGACGTTCTTCCGCTTTCGGCGAGGGCTGATGATGGGCGCTTTGTCCAGACGGAGCATGTCACCGCCAATCCGGCCAGCCCATGGGCGCTGGCCATGTCCTCTGCGGCTGGCGTGAAAATCCCCTGTCCGGGTGGAGCCTGTAGCGGCAAGTTTGCCGGGCTTTGGTGGATGCCCCATGGTGGTCCCCTGCTCTTCCTGCGCCGCGAGGGCTGGAATGACCGGTCGACGGCGCTCTATCGCTGGCGGCCTGACTCCGGCCCGCCACGGAGAATATTCGTCACGAGCGATGTCATCAGCGGTTGTAAGTTCGCAGACGGGGGCCTTGTCTGCTTGCGTCAGACCGCGAGCGTGCCGCCCCGGATCGTGCGGATCGATCCGGGCGATGGGCGCACCGATCTGCTCTACGATCCCAATCCGGAATATAGATCCGTCCGCTTCGGCAGGGTCGAGCGGCTCGAATGGCGAAATGATCGGGGCCTGGAAGTAGCTGGCGATCTCGTCCTGCCTCCCGATTATGATGGACGAGAAAGGCTGCCCATGATTGTGACAACCTATCGCAGCAACGGATTTCTCCGTGGCGCGACCGGCAATGAATATCCGATCCATCTGTTTGCCGCGAAAGGCTTTGCTGTTCTCAGCCTGGACCGCCCGCCCCATGTCGGCGCGATCAACCCGCTCAACAAGGACTGGCAAAAGCTTCTGGCTGAAAATGACCGGGACTGGGGAGAGAGGCGCAGCATGCAGTCCTCGGTCATGATCGGGGTGCAGCGCGTCATCGACATGGGGATTGCCGATCCCGATCGCATCGGCATCACCGGTTTGAGCGATGGATCGAGCACGGTCGGCTTCGCCCTCGTCAACAGCCGCCGCTTTGCCGCGGCCGCGATCAGTACCTGCTGTCTTGAACCCTGGACCGTGAACGCCACCATCGGTCCGGCCTTTGCCCGGAAGATGCGGGCGCAGGGTTTTCCGCCAGCGACGTCGGACGACCGGCAATATTGGGAGCCCGGTTCGATGATCCGCAATGCCGCGTCGATCGACACGCCGTTGCTCATGCAGCTGGCGGATCGCGAATATCTGACCGCGATCGACGTCTTCGCTGCCCTGCGCGAACAGGGAAAGCCGGTCGACATGTATGTCTTTCCCGATGAATATCATAATAAATGGCAGCCGCGGCACCGGCTGGCGATCTACGAACGCAATGTCGACTGGTTCCTCTATTGGCTTCAGGGCAAGAGGGATTCCGATCCGCGCAAGGCGGAGCAATATGCGATCTGGGACAGGCTGCGCCAAAAACAGCCCTTTCCTCCCTAGCCCTGCCTCTGCCCCGCCACCCATGCCTCGACATCCGCAAGATGCATGATGCGGTGATAGGCCGTGCCCTGGACGTAACCCTCGCCGTCCAGGGCATGTTCGAGCAGGGGAAGGTCAAGCAGCCCGGCACTGCGCAAATGCCCGTCAAGCAGCATGGCGCGGATGACGGGGCGGTTCGCGGTGAAGATTTCCGCGATATAGCTGTCGGGCGTGCCCTTCGTCCTGCGGTCGACGACGGCTGTCGGCAAGCGGTCGCGAAAGGCGTCGCGCGCCACGATCCGGTTCTGGCCTCGCCTGAACCACCACCAGCTCGGTATCCGCAGGCATGCTTCAACGACGGGTTGGGTGGTGAGCGGCGTCACATGGCGCACCGGGCTCCCGATATCATTGCCCTCGGCCCAGCCCTGGGCGGCGGTGATGAGCGCGATATGGGCGGCCGTCCCTGTTTCGCTACCGCGTGGCGGCTCCAGCCATGGATGGCGCGGCAAAAGAGCTGCGTCGCTCATGAGCTGCGGGGACAGAAATTGGGTCACGGGCCGCCAGCGATAGGCCGGCGACTGGCGGAACGCGCGTGATGCTGCCCGGCCAAGCACGGTAAGCGCGCTCACATCCGCTAAGGCCGCGATCGACCTGGCGGCAGACGAGCCTTCACCCAGGCTCCGTCCGCGCAGGAAAGCGTCGGTCACCGGCGCAATGGACCGCAAGGAAAAGAAGACATTGTCCCCGCCGCCGCCATCGATGGTGAGATCGGCTCCGCTTGCCCCGACCGCCTCTTGGAGCAGATGGGAGGTGCCCTGCATGAAGCTGCGGGCGAGGGGATTGGGTTGATCCTGGGCATGGGAACGGCTGATGTCGACCATGCCGATGTCCCATTGCGCTTCGACGATCGGCACGCCCAGATGGGATGCGACCCTCCGGGCATAATGGCGTTCATCGCCGATAGCGCCGAGGCTGGCGAGATTGAAACAGGTAAAGGGGCAGCCATGGGTGCCGAGCGCGGCGGCCAGTATGGAGGAGTCTATCCCGCCCGACAGCATGAGCAGGGCGCGCTGCGTCCCTGTGATGCTGGCACGCGTCGCGGTCGATACCGCGCGCCGGATCAGGCGCGCGGCCTCGTTCCGGTCATTGATCCAGTGGCGCCTCCCGGCCCAATCCCAAGGGTTCCATGTCTGGGTGACGCTGAGCCCTTTGGCGTCAAAGTGGAGACGGGAGCCGCCCCGCAATTCCTGCACCCCTGTCAGGCAGGTGGAGGACGTGGGGATATCCCTGAGCGTCAGGCGGCGTAGAATGGCGGACCATTCGACCCCATGGGACGTCCACCCGGCAAGCGACAGCAGGGCCATGTCGGACGCAAGGATCAGCTGATCGCCCTGCATCGCATGGAAGCAGGGCAGCCGCCCGAAGGCTGGGCGCAGGACATGAAAGCCTCCCGCATGATCACGCAGGATCGCGACGAAATTGCCCCAATGGTCCTGGCTGAAGCGATGGAGTTCCAACGGCTCGCCGACGAGCGTGAAAGCCGACGGCAGGGTCGCCGGATCGCTCTTGCCGGTCGCGAAAATGGGGCCGATGACCATGCCGATATCATCGCCCAGATGCCGGATTTGTCCGTCGCCGCCTGCGACCAGCATATCGTCCCGGTCGATCATGACCGACAGGCCGTCGGTGCGGGAAATTGCACTCCGGATCGCTGGCGCGATGGGGCTGCGTTCCGGCGTCGGCGCAAGTATGGCGACAAAGCTTTCCATCAGATGATCCTGATGGGGCAGAAAAGACGGACCTGATCGGGATCATCGGCGACGACCATGCCGTCGACCTCGACCCAGCTATGGGCCTGGAAGGGGTTGAGCTTGACGCCGAGGACGAGATCCGGCCGGATGCCGAGCGCGATCAGCCATGACGCGAGCGACAGCGCGGTGGGGAGGCACTGGTCACGGGCGGAGACGATCATGGCGGCCCGGCGATAGGCCTGATCAATATGGGCAAGCCGGTCGGTCGGGGCCGTCCGTGGCGCCACGCCAAGCTTTCGCCGTTCGATCGATCGGATGTTCCGCGAGAAGGGCAATTGTCTCAGTCTCGCGCGCCACCAGAGCCGGCGGGTCAGGGCGCTTGCGACATAGGCTGGTGACAGGCGCGGTTTCGCAATGGGGAGCCTGACCTCGGACGGATGCGAGCGCGGGCAGGGAGCGGGCCTGATACCGACCGGCGACCGGATGATGATGCCCGCTTCCAGCAAGGCGTCGCACTGCCGGTCATCGATGTGGTCGGCGGTGATCAGGGCCCCGAACGCCTCGTCCAGAGCTGGCCGCAGACCGAAATAGCGATCGGCATGGAGATCCAGAAAGATGGTGTGCCCCTCGGTGCGGCAGAAGCTCAGACCATCGCGCAATGTAAAGCCGGTCATGCTGTGTCTCGAACAGAGGATGGCGCGCAGCTGTGAAGCTGCGCGCCATCGCTTCAGTCGTCGGAAAGACCGAAATTGCGTTCACCAAGCCCGACGTCGCCGGTGATGCCGCCGGGACCCTTGGTTTCCACGCTGATCGCGCCGAGTTCGATCACGTCATTGCCACGTTCCATGATAGTCACTCCTTGGCTTTGCTGCGACGATTTGCAGCACCATGAAGCGTAGGAAGCGGACGGCTCTATCCGAAATTTATACGGATCCGATATCGCGAATATATGGGATGACGGGAGGGATGGATATTGCCCTTCAATATGTTGCAGGCGGCGTGTTTCGCCAGTCACTCGTCTCGATAGACGCCCCGGAGCAGTTTTGCCGCGGCGCGCCGGCGGCGCAGATGATAGGTTGATGAGGTCCTGCGCAGCAGCCCGATGTCACCGGCGCGCGCGCTGTGCGCCAGCGCCTGCAATTCATCCCCGGTGCCGCCCAGAATGTCTTCTTCGCCGATCCGCGCGACATGGAGGCGGGCATTTGTGCGTTCCATCGCTTCGCCATGTTCGCGATTGCTGGACGCGCTCGCGATGCGGTGAAGGAGGTGCGCGGCCTGGTCCGCGCCCGATAGGGAATCCGGGTCGGGTTCGATCGATCGCAGCAGCGAAAGGCGGGCGCCGCGCAGGGCGAGCTGGATGATATCGCCCGACCAGGCGTAGAGATCCTTGAGGCCTGGCTCGTCGATCAGCGGTACAAGAAATCCGCCGCCGCTTCGCGCTTCGACAAGGCCCTCGCCGGCCAGATGGTTGAGCGCCTCCCGGATCGGCGTTGTACTCGATGCCAGGATTGCGGAAAGCTCTACCGGGTCGAGACGGGATCCGGGACGATAGCCCCGTTCCATGATGAGGCGCCTCAGACTCTGCTGAACCCGCTCGGAGGTTGGACCGGCGTTCATCCTGGTTCAGCCTTGCGCCGCCGCAAAGGCCGCCACCATGTCCTGCTGGTCCGGCCGCAGCGCATCGATGGCGGCCAGCGGGCGATCAGGCGCGCCGGTCAGCAGGACCGAGGGGCATTGTCCCTCGAAATTGCCGAGATTGGGGCGGTGCTGGCGATAACCGGCGAGCGCGGCCAGTTCAGGAGAAAATCGGCGTGCGACTTCGGGCGGATAGGCGAGCCATGGATTTTCATAGGGTTTGAGCCATCCCAGGCTATAGCCTGTAACGATCGCGCGCCGCACAGCAGCGGTACGGTTCGCGCCGGCACCGTGCAGGGTTGATCCCAGCAGGATGAGGGCAGAGCCGGGCTCCATCCCGACCGCCATCGGATCTGTGACCGGACCGGGCATGAGCGCCTGTGCGCCGTGGCTGCGCGGCCAGACCAGCGTCGCGCCATTATCGGCGGTGAAGGGCGTCAATGGCCAGATGATATTGACCAGATATTCAATCTCTCCCTTGGGCGCCTGCCACATATCCTGGTCGCGATGGGGTACCTGCGCCGGCGCGCCGGGGTGGATGGCGATGGCCTGCCCGACATTAAGCTGGATGCAGTCGCACCAGGGGGCGAGAATCTGCTGGGCGATCCGGGTGATCAGTGGATGCCGCACCAGCGTTTCTCCATGGGACGAGCGTGTCAGCAGCCGCCCGAAGCGCTTGGTCGTCTCGCCATAAAATGCGCCCCGGCAGAAGGGCGTCTCTGCAAAAGCGGGTGACAGGTCTGCGTCCAGCGCAGCGATGACGCTTTCGGGCAAGGCGTTCGGAAGGATGGACCAACCCTGGTCGAACAATTGATCGATCAGGGACGAGGCGGTGGTGGAAGATTTGGCGGTCATGATCGCTTCTCCCGCCTCAGGCCGCCATCGGTGCCTGATCATGGATCCCGGCCTCGGAGAGCCGGTCGAGCGTGTCCGCGCCGATCTCGATTTCCAGCGCGACGAGCAGCGAGCCTTCATGCCATCGTGGCGTGCCCAGCGGCCGGCATTGCCAGCCAAAGGCCAGTATCTGCTGGAACCAGTTCATCTCGGCGATGGCGACATAGCGGCTGATGCGGTTCGCCAGCGCATGGTCCGCGATCGCGGTCACCAGGCGGTTGCGGACCACCCGCCGCTCGGGCGCCCGCAGGTTCCGGTCGAGGCAGAAGCGGGTGATCTCGAAGACATCCTCGCCGCGCGGCGGCGGCGCGTCGCATAATGTGGCGTAGAAGCTGTCGAGAATATGGGGGCGCAGGGTCGGCAGCAGTCTCGCCGAGGCGAGATGGGTGCCGTCGGGTTCTGACAGGATGACGTAGCGCGCATGTTCATCGTCGAACTGGTCGACCTCGAACCGGCCGTCGAGAACCGGGATCTGCCATTTGAGGAGATCGACGAAGACGGATTTGCGGGCCGCGAACATGGCGCGCAACACAGCGTCCGGCACAGGCCGGAACGGTTCTTTCACGATGTGCAACATGGACAAACTCCCTTGGTCGTGAGCGATCAAGGGTCGGTTCGAGGGTCGAGTCGCCGCTATTCCCAGAAATGGGGATGGCACCAGCCGCCAATGTCGCTGATCGTCAGGGTTCCGTCACCCAGCGCCCGGCCGACGAGCAATATCCGCTTGTTGACCTGGTAGCGTGCACAGGCTTCCTTGATATGGCTCGTCACGGTTTCCCTGCTGATGTCCAGTATTCGGCTGGTCTCCCAGTCGCTCTTGCCCCGCGCCGCCCATTGCACGCAGTCGCGCTGCCGGTCGGTGATGAGCGGGGTGGTCATGGCATGCCGGGGCATCGACCAGAGTCGCCGGGCGGCATCGAACGCATAATTGCCAAGCAGTTGCGCCAGGAGGAGCCTGTCCTCGCGCAGGGGGCGATCGCCCGCATTTGCGAAGGTGCAGGATCCTGGCGGCTGGCCGCCGATATTGGAGGGAATGGTAAAACCATCGCCGATCCCCGCCTGCCTTCCGCGCGCGAGATGCCTGTGGTCGCCGCTCGTCAATGGAATGAGTGCCGACATCTGGGTCCAGCGAAAGCCCCAGCTGGTCCTGTGGCAGGCCCTGTGGACCGGGTCGGTGATACCCAGCGCGTTTTCGGCATAGAATTCCGCCCAACGGTCGGGATAATTGTGAATGTGGATCGCGCCGCTGCCTGCGGCCATCACATCGACATGCTGCGTCAGGGCAAAATATTGAAAGCCCAGTTGCTGCGCAATCAGGCGCATGATCGATCCCATGTCGTCGCGCGTCCGAACCTGGTTGATGCATTGGAGGAAATGCATCGCTTCTTGATGCATGCTCATGCGCACGCGTCCCGACTGCGGGCGGCATCTCAAGCTGCCCCACGTCCCGCAGCCGTCCTTTCCCCGTGGCTGTCGCCGACAAGCGGGGCCTCACGCCGGCAGTCGGCTGATAGTGTCATGGGATTGTCATATCATGATTTTTTATGCCCGGGGAAATATTTGCTGCTGTGCAGCAAAGGCCGGTCGAAGCGCGGTCATCGGTTGTGGGGGGCGAGGCGCTTCTGGGCTGAACTCCGCCAGTGACAAGCGACGGCACCATTGTCGTCGCTGAAGATTGGATGAATGCCGCGCCTTATGCCGCGCTCCAGGGGGTTGGTCGCGCAGCGCTGATGTGGGAATGGCTGCGCCGCGATCCGGCTTATGTCGCCTGGCACGCGCAGGCGAGTCGCGTCACCCGAGGCGCTGCCGGCAGCTCGCCCTGGGGGTTGCACTTTCGCCGAGCATCCCGACCTCCGGGCCCCGGAAGCGCGGATCATCTGGCGCGCCGATTTCGATCCCGCGACCCTGCCTGTTTCGATCGCGCCCTGCTCTGGTCTGGACGAAGACGGCATCGATGTTGCGTGCCTGACGCCATGGCTCCGCGCCGCCACCGGCGCCATGGGCCTGGAATATGCGGTGCTCACCGATGGCCGCAGGCATTTGCGGCTCGACATACTGGAGGGGAGTCTTGCCGGATCGCAAGGCATGATCCTGCTGCGCTATGAGATGTGGGGCTTGAAAACCGCCGCAAGGCGGTTGCGAACCCTGGAGCGTTTCCTCGATCTGGCCAGGACCGGCCGTTTTCGTCCAGCGCTCTATCCGCCCGATCCCGTGGTCGGGCGGGGCGTTGCGCTGTTGCGTGTCCATGATGCCCGCGCATCGGGCGCCAGTCATCGCGACATCGGCGAGATACTCTTCGGGACACAAGCGGTGGCATCGGGCTGGGAAGGAAGGACAGACCATGTGCGTCAGCGCGTGCGGCGCATGGTAAAGTCCGCGCGGGCCATGGCGCAGGGTGGCTATCGCTTGCTGATGAGATCCAGATAGAACGTTGGGGTGGCCGGAAGTCGGTGGAAACCAGGGCCGTAGTGTCGAAGGGTTTCGGTGCCGAAGGGTTCTGGTGTCAACCTTGGCCGTGGGCCGGCCTTGCCGGCTCTCCATGGGCGCGGCGCCGGGCGCCGCGGCGTTACTGGCTGTGGTCCTCCCTTCAGGCGGGGATGGGCTCGTTCGCCCTGCTAGGCCCGCGCGCCCCTCCCGCAAATGGCGGCCAGCCGCCATTCCTCCGCTTCGCTGCGGCCCTTCCGGGTGCGCTCGGCGCTTGGCCGCGGGCCTTGCCGTGCTCCTTGCCGCCCACCCCCGCCCTCGCGGGGGACCATGTTGGTTTTGAAGGCGGTGTTTGGAGGTTTAGGCATGACGTCCCATTCTTCACGCCGCGCGCATGACCGGCAAGGACAACAGGCAATTTCAGGCGGGAAGCGTTCAGGCGTTCGGGCGAAAGGCGCGCCCGAGGGGCAGGCACCCAATATCCATGAGCAGGTGACGGCCCGCATCATATCGCAGCTCGAGGCTGGGCGCATGCCTTGGGTGCAACCTTGGGCCAAGGCGGGCGAGGGCGCGGGCTGTGGTCCAGCCCTGCCCCGCAACGCGCTGTCGGGCCGTTCCTATTCGGGCATCAACATTCTCCTGCTCTGGGGCGAGGTGATCGCCAAGGGCTATCCCAGCCAGAGCTGGCTGACCTTCCGGCAGGCGAGGCAGGCGGGCGGCACCGTCCGCAAGGGCCAGCATGGTTGCATGGTCGTCTATGCCGACCGCTTCATTCCCGAAACCGAAAAGGCGAGGGCGCAGGACAGTGGGGAGGAGGCGCGGACCATTCCCTTCCTCAAACGCTTCACGGTCTTCAATGTCGCGCAATGTGAAGGGCTGGAGAATAAAGTCCTGCCTGATCCCGCGCCGCTGCCTGAGCGTGAAACCATCCCCATAGCCGAGGAGGTCATCGCGGCGAGCGGCGTCGATTTTCGCATGGGCGGGGACAAGGCCTATTATATGCCTTCGCTCGATATCGTGCAGGTGCCGCCGCAGCCGGCCTTTTTCGAGCAGATCAATTTTTACCGGACCTGCCTGCATGAGCTGACCCACGCGACGGGGCATGTCTCGCGCTTGGGCCGCGATCTTTCCCATGGCTTTGGAACAGCGGACTATGCCCGCGAGGAACTGATCGCGGAAATGGGATCGGCCTTCCTCTGCGCCTCCTTGGGGATCGTCCCGACCGTGCGGCATGCCGACTATATCGGCGCATGGCTGGCCGTGCTTCGCGAGGACAGCAGGGCCATTTTCCGCGCGGCGCGCGCGGCCAGCCTTGCCGCCGACTGGCTGCTGGAGAAGCATCGCGCTGCCCGGCAGGGCGTGGGTGGAGAGGGCGAGGCTGATCCGGCTATCGCCGCCACGCCCATGGATGGGAGGGCGACATGATCCTCCTTTCCGATGAACTGCGCGCCCGCTTGCGCGCGCAGGCGCGGGCGAGCGCCGAAATCTTGGGCTCTGACCCTTGCCCCATCGCCAAATTCTTCAATCCCATCGGGGCCGCGACATGGCTGGTCACCGAATTGGCGCGGGATGGCGACACATTGTTCGGCCTTGCCGATCTGGGCTTTGGATGCCCGGAACTCGGATATTTTTCCCTGCGGGAGATCGAGGCCATCCGCCTGCCCTTTGGCCTGCGGATCGAGCGCGACCTTGCCTTTACATCGCTGCATCCGCTTTCGGTCTGGGCCGACACGGCCCGCCGGGCCGGATCGATCCTTGCAGCCCAGTCCTTTCTCGCCCGCAGCCTCACGGCCCGGCCGACTGACGAGCTTCCGCCGCCCTGAACGGCGGCAAGGCGCGGGCGGCCGCCTGCCGCCCATTCAAGGACAGGTCCTGTCATCTGCCGACCGCGACGGTCCGTTCACGGCGGGGCCTGCCATTTGCGACAATGGAGTGATCCCATGAAACTCGACTTCATCCCTCTCGACCGGCTCTGCATCAGCAAGGCCAATATGCGCTGGAGCAAAAAGGCCCCCGATGCGAGCGACATATTGCCGACCGTGCGCAGGCGCGGCGTCATCCAGCTGTCAACCGAACCGAGGATTTGACCCCTTGGGCGAACTGAAGAACTGACCCCCTCTCATTGCGCGGTGGTTTGAGTGTTTTCAAGCGTAGGTCCGGCCTTCTGCAGAAGGCCGGACCTACGCTTTTCGCGAAGTCGGTAACTATCGCCGCGGATGGTGATCACGGCAGAGTGGTGAAGCAACCGGTCCAAGATCGCCGTGGCCACAACCGGATCGCCGAAGACGCCGCCCCATTCACCCACCGAGCGATTGGAGGTGATCAGGATCGATCCTTTTTCGTAACGGCGTGATACCAGCTGGAAGAAGAGGTGCGCGGCATTAGCCTCGAACGGCAGATAGCCGAGTTCGTCGATGATCAGCAGCTTGGGCCGGGCTAGTTGGGTCAGCTGCTTGTCAAGCGTGCCGTCGTCGTGCGCCTTCGCCAGCATCGCCACCAGTGTCGCTGCGGTGACGAACTGGACCGAGTAATTCTGGCGGATGGCTTCGCGTCCCAAGGCCACCGCCAGGTGCGTCTTGCCCGTTCCCGGTGGGCCAAGGAACAGCGTCGTGTCGCCGTGGGCGATCCAGCGGCACGTCACAAGCTCCCGGATCTGGCCGGGATCTAGCGAAGGCTGCGCGTCGAACTCGAAGCCGTCGATCTCGCGAACGAACGGGAACTGGGCAAGCTTGCTCGCCATGGAGATACGTCGCTCATCACGCCGCGCGATCTCGCGGGAGACGAAGAACGCCAGCGCTTCGCGCAAAGTCATTTTCGAGCGCGCCGCCTCGTCAAGCAAGGTGTCGAGCTGATCCCGGATCGCTGAGAGCTTGAGCCGGTCCAGCATCGCCACCAGCGTTTCATGATCGATGGCCGTCATCACCAGCCTCCTCCGGCCACTGCTTCGTACTCTGCGAGGGGCCGCAACAAGGCGGGCGGCGGCGCTAACGGCGATGGTGCTACAGGTGGCAGTCCCGAGCCTACCAGACCTGTCAGATGCGCCCGATCGACGATCCGTTGCCGGCGCCCGTCGCACACGGGATGATCGGCCACGACCTCGCCAGCGTGGCGCACGATGATGCGGCCAGCGAGGACCACGACCTGGACCATGCGGCGCGAATAGCCCAGCGTCGCCACGAACAGATGAACGCGCACCCGCTCATCACCGATCCACACCCGGGACTCGCCGAAGTCGATCTGCAGCTGATGGCCGGGCCGCGTCTCAAAGCGCACCGTTGCCCGCTTTTGCGCCCATAATTCCCGACGCCAACATTGAACGCGAAGCTCCACCGACCGCAGACCGATCACAATTCCGTGCTCGCTCGCCAGCTCCTGGCGTATGACATCGGCGTTGCCGCCATGCCGGAAGAAACGCTCGCGCAGCCAGTCGTCCAGCCCATCAAACGCCGATTTGCGGTCCGGCTTCGCGAACGGCACCGCACCGCCGGCGCGAAGGTATCGGCGCACCGTATTGCGGGCGCAGCCAAACTCCTTCGAGAGCCGTTTCGATCCCCAGCCAAGCTTCTGCAGCCGCACCATCGCGGCAACCTCGTCGGGTTGAAGCATCTCTTCCCCCTGCACAGCCAATATCCGTGCAGGAAACTCTGCAATCCCATTGCTCATCTGTCTTTCCCCTCATCAGCCGAAGGGGGCAATTCTCAGATTCGGCAGGGGGTCAGTTTCTCAGTTCGCATGACACCAGCCCGTCATCGTGCGGCCCTGCCAATGTGCAGCCGAAGAGGCAGCCAATGGCGCGCCCTCGTTTGAGATCATTGCCGGAAGCCGCCGCTTTCATGCCGCGCGCGCCGTCTGGCAGGAAAAACGCGCGGCGGGCGAGGCTGATTCCGAATGCGCCGCGCTCCCCTGCGCCATTCTCGAGGCGGGCGATGATGCCGACGCGATCGAGGCCTCGCTGATCGAAAATGCCGCGCGCCGCGATCCTTCCGAAGTGGCGCAATGGGAGGCCTTCACCCGGCTGGTGAAGGAAGGGCGCGGCGTGGAGGAAATCGTAGCGACCTTCGGTTTGCCCGACATAGCCGTGCGGCGCATCCTTGCTCTGGGCAACCTCCTTCCCCGCATCCGCCAGCTCTACGACCGCGAGGCCATTGACCGTGCGACGGTGCGGCACCTGACCCTCGCATCGAAAGGCCAGCAGCGCGCATGGCTCGCCCTGCTCGATGACGAGGATGGCTATGCGCCGACCGGGCATCAGTTGAAGGCATGGCTTTTTGGCGGACAGTCCATTCCGGTCCGCCATGCCCTCTTCGACCCGGCGGCAAGCGGCCTCGCCATCGTCTCTGACCTTTTTGGCGAGGATGCCTATTTTGCCGATGCGGGCCTCTTCTGGGACGCGCAAAATGCCGCCATCGCCGCGCGCCGGGAGGCGTGGCTCGATGCGGGCTGGAGCGATGTGGTGATCATACCCGTCAACGAGCATTTTTCGGCCTGGGAATATGAGAAGGCGCCCAAGCGCAAAGGCGGGCGCGTCTATGTGGATCTGCGCTCCAATGGCGAGGCCGTCATCCATGAGGGCTATCTCAGCCGCAAGGAAGCCCGGCGGAAGGCGGCAGGGCAGGGCGATGCCGACCGGCCAAGGATCGTTCGTCCGGAACTGACCTCCACTCTTAACGGCTATGTCGACCTGCATCGCCATGCCGCCGTGCGCGCGGCATTGCTCGGCCGGCCCGGCATCGCGCTGCGGTTGATGCTGGCCCACGCCGTTGCAGGCTCACCGCTCTGGTCGATACGAGCCGAACCCCAGACAGCGCGCCATGAGGATGTCGCGCAGAGCCTCGCCGCGAGCCGGGGCGAGGCCCTGTTCAACGAGCGGCGGCGGGCGGTGCTTGCGCTCCTGCGCGCTGATCCCGATGACGCGCATCTTCTCGGCGGCCATGATGCACCCGATCTTGTCACCCTGTTTCACCGGATGCTCGACCTTCCCGATGCCGCGCTCATGGACATTGTGGCCATTGTCATGGGTGAAAGCCTCGCCAGCGGCAGCGCCGCCGTCGAGGCGGTCGGTCTCGTTCTGGGCCTCGACATGGGGCAATGGTGGGCGAGCGACCACGCCTTTTTTGCACTGCTGCGGGATCGCGAATTGCTGGGTGCCTTGCTGGCCGAGGTGGCGGGGGAAGCTGTCGCAGCGGCCAATGCGAAGGAAAAGGCCAAGGCCCAGCGCCGTATATTGGGCGACCATCTGCGCGGGGAAAATGGGCGGCAGGCGCGCGCCGGATGGGTGCCGCGCTGGATGGCCTTTCCGCCGTCCGCCTATACCGCGCGCGGCGGCGTCGGATCGGTGAATGCCCGTGAAGCGGCCCGCGCGGCGGCGAGCGTGGCGCAGGATCGCGAGGATGATCCGGTGCCACCGCAGGGCGGCGCGGCCCTGCCGGACCCCGATGGGGAGGAACGGGATGTGCTGGGGCATGGCGCCGAGCAGCACCGGCTCGCGGCTTGACGGAGGCTCATATGGGATGGACGGGATCGCGCGGTGGTCCCGTCCATTGGCCTCAGCGATATACAGCATGAAAAAATCGGCTGCGCGCCCACGCCGTTCCGGCCTGGGCGCGCAGCCTGCCCGTTTCTCCTTGCCTCTGCTGATGCCGTCCCGCATGGGAACGGGGTGATGTGGGGCAGATCATGAGGATATTGGACGATGTGGCGCGTTTCGTCGCGCGCCTTGGGCCCGAGCCGGTATGCGACCCTTGCATCGCGCAGAAACTCTCGCTGGATGATGTGGCGCTTGCCAGCCATGCACGCCATGAATTGGCCGGAAGCCATGGTTTTGAGCGCTTCAAGGGCGCGTGCAGCCTGTGTGATCAGAGCGGCATGGTGATCCGGCGTCACTGACCGGCATCCCGCCGCGCTCGCGACAGCCAGATGCCCAGCTTCCTCCACCCGGAATGTAGATACATTTGTTGACACATTGCGTCATTCTGCTAGTGTATCATCAATGTCGATACAAGGGAGTGTCCGATGGGTATTCAGGTAAAGAAGTGGGGCAATAGCGCGGCAATCCGCATTCCCTCCGCCATCATGGCGGCTGCCGCGCTGAATGTCGGTCAGGAGGTCGAAGTTCGCCAGGAAGGTGGCCGGCTCATCATCGAGCCCGTCCTGAAGCCTGTCTACACGCTCGACGCGTTGCTTGCGGACATGAAGCCGGAGACGTTCCACGAGATTGTCGATTTTGGTCCCCCGGTCGGCAATGAAGTGCTTTGATGGCCAGTCGCTATATTCCGGACACTGGCGATATTGTGTGGCTGCAATTCGATCCCCAGGCCGGACATGAGCAAGCGGGGCATCGTCCTGCGCTCGTCCTCTCCCCTGCGGCCTACAACAAGCTGCGGGGCATGATGATTTGCTGCCCGATGACGAGCCAGATCAAGGGCTATCCTTTCGAAGTGACCGTGTCCCAGGCACCGCCCAGCATCGTGCTGTCCGATCAGATCAAGAGCCTTGATTGGAAGGCGCGGGGAGCGAAGAAAAAGGGCTCCGTATCAACGGCCGTGATCGATGAGGTGCGCGCCAAGATAGGCGCACTTCTGGGTCTTTGAGCGATTTCCAGTCAGATGGCATCATCTGACGGTTGAGTAATCGCGGTCAGTCAGGGAAATGGAGCGGTCGATCTGATTCAGTCAGATCGACCGCTCCAGCGGGGCCAGGGCCGAGGGCGATGCCAGCTTGTCGATACCCTTTGCCGAAGGGCCGCACAATGTCGCTTGCCCCTTTCGCGGCCCTTCGGCATATTTCCTCTCCCAAAAGATGGGGACCGGCTGGAGTCGGAACCCTTGGATTTTCTGATGGCCACAGCGCAGACCTTGTGTGACGGGATGATGCACCGGTTGCTTTGTGACGATCAGTCGTCGTGCGGGTGAAGCGCGGGCGCTGCTGGTTGACGGGCGCCCGGCCGAGATTGGCATAGGGTCGAGCGAGAGTCCTCGATAGCGGAGCGCGGGCCGCGCGATGGCCATTGTGACCGGAAATCCTGTCTGGCCAGCCGCCTCTGTCGCACCCGGCTGCCCTCTCCACGAAAGATATGAGCACATGCCATTCACGCATCCGGGGCCGTTCGAAGCGGACTGGAGCATGATGCAGCGGCCTTCTTTCCTGGTTGTCGGACTGACGGGTCATGCATGCCATCGTTTCCCGGCCGCGCTGCCTCGATCCATCCCGGCGCTCTGAAAAGCAGGCTTCTGGGCCGGGCCAGTCCTCCCGCAACCGGCTCGGCTGCGCCTTATTTCCCCGCCCCTGGCAGGGCTCCTCGCGGACCAAATAAGGCTGGCCGGCCGGTCCTTCGCTGACGCTTCGGCCTGCGGTGCGGGAGGCCTTTGCGGCCCGGCCCTCCTGGCCTGCTGTCGCCCGGAAATGGTTCGCGGGCGCGACAGGAGACAGAAAATGGCTGCAATCGGTTATGTCACCCGCAACGGAAATGGCTTCAAGGGCCAGCTTCGCACCCTCTCGATCCGCACCGATGTCGAAATCATCCCCAACAGCCGCAAGAATGGCAGCACCCAGCCCGACTATCGCGTCCTGGCGTCGGGGGTGGAGATCGGGGCGGGCTGGATCCGGATCAGCGAAACCTCCGGCAAGGACTATGTGTCGCTCAGCCTCGCCGCGCCGGAATTCGGACCCCGCCGGCTCTATGCCAATCTTGGCCGGGCCGCCGGGCAGGATGATGAGGATGCCTTCGCCATCATCTGGAATCCGGCTGACTGATGGTCCGTCGCCGGTCCCGGCCGCTTCCCATGCAGCCGGGACCGGATGATCGCGACGGGGGTCGAAAAGGGCACCCCCCATTTTCCGACCGTGCCGCGATGGGCTGGATCGCCCCAGCATGAGCCGATCTGACCCACATGCTCCCTTCCGGGGCCGGGTCGCGAAGGAAAACAGCCATGGAAGATGATGCGAAGGAACGGCCCGGCGCCCATCCGCGGGACCTGGCCGAGCGCGCCCGGATCGCGCGGAATACCTGCCCCTATCTGACCGCCAAGCAGGCGGCCTTTCATCTCGGGATCGCCGCCAACACCCTGAAGCGCTTGCGCCATCAGGGGCGGGGGCCGCTCTGCCGCATGCATGGCGGAAGCTGGCGCTATCATGTCGATGATCTCGATGCGTGGTCGGCGGCCCGCAGGTCGGGAGAAGGCGCATGAGCCGGTGTCGCGACCTCCCGCTTTTCGCCTGGGGCGAGGCGTTGCGCGCGGCACGCGCGAGGCGCCGCCGCCTGCGGCGCCATGCCATCTGGATCGGGTTGGGCGCGCTTGCGCTGGGGGCGACCATTGCCTTCCCGCCGTCCCCGCGCCTGCTCTGGAATGCAACAGCGAGCGCTCCGGTCGGCTTCTATCTGGTGTCGCCTGGCGCACGGCTCGCGCGCGGCGACATGGTGGTGGCGCGCGCGCCCTATCCGGCCCGCCTGCTCGCCGCGCGGCGGCATTATCTCCCCATGAACGTGCCGCTTGTAAAGCGCGTCATCGGCGTTCCGGGCGACATCATCTGCGCGCGCGGCGAGAGGGTGACGCTGGACGGAAAGCTGATCGCGCGGCGTCTGCCGCACGACAATATGGGTCGCGCCCTGCCCTGGTGGGAGGGTTGCGAGGGCCTGCTTCCCGGCCGCTTTTTCCTCCTCATGGACAAGGTTCCGGCATCTTTCGACGGTCGATATTTCGGGCCGGTGGGAGAGGGCGACATCATCGGCAAGGCGAGCCCGCTATGGCTGGGCTGACGCGATGCCTGCGGTCGATCGCGACGGGGCTGATCCTTTGGGCAACGCCGCTGCGCGCCGACCCAGTTGCCGACTGGGTCGGGGAGATAGCCGAGGCGTCGGTCCGTTTCGGGATCGACCGGCTATGGGTCG
Source organism: Sphingobium sp. TB-6 (assembly GCF_012927365.1). Classification (NCBI taxonomy): domain Bacteria; kingdom Pseudomonadati; phylum Pseudomonadota; class Alphaproteobacteria; order Sphingomonadales; family Sphingobiaceae; genus Sphingobium; species Sphingobium sp. TB-6. The sequence goes on from NZ_JABBGL010000002.1 coordinate 109,148, forward strand.
AGGCGGTCATGCGCGCGGAGAGCGGCGGCCGCACGGTCTGGCAGGGCAGGCCCATCACCAGCTCCGCCGGGGCCATGGGCCTGATGCAGCTGATGCCCGGCACCTGGGCAGACATGCGAAGGCTTCATGGGCTCGGACAGAACCCGCATGATCCCCATGACAATATCGTTGCGGGCACCGCCTATCTTGCCGCCATGTACCAGCGCTTCGGCTATCCCGGACTGTTCGGCGCCTATCATGCCGGTCCTGAGCGCTATCGGCAATTTCTCATCGAAGGCCGGCCGTTGCCGCCGGAAACGCGCGCTTATATGGCCAATATCACTGCATCGCTCGGGGCCGCTCGGACGCTGTCGCCGCTACGCCCACCCCAGCTAAACCCGCCGGCGACAAAGCCTCCGTTCCTGTTCATCTATCGTGCCGGGCCACCCGCAGCCGAGCCTGCCGACACGCCAACTGAGGGCATAGCGAAATCCGATCCGCTTTTCGCCGTACGCCGGGACTATTGAGCATCGGCCTTGTCCTGTTGTTCAGCATTTCGGGGCAGGCCGCACCACAAGGCGGTTGTGGAATAGCGACCATTTCGGATTTAGGAGGGAGCGATGGACGATTTTTCCTCCGAGCATATGCTGTGCGGCCGATCGCTGTCGCGTGACGATGTTCAGCAGCTCAGCCCCTCGACTTGCCGCCATCTTGTCGATTGCGACCTGGAAGAGGCCGACCTGTCCCGGCTCGACCTCAGTGGCCGGCACTTCGAGCGCCGCAACCTGCGGCATGCCGATCTGAGCGGTGCGAACCTGGAGGGCGTGGTCTGGCATGGCTGTCGGGGCGCATTTGCCAATTTTACCGGCGCCACCCTTGCAGAATCCAGCTTCCGCGCCAGCGATTTCAACAATGCCAACTTTCGCCGAACCAAGCTTTATGCCGCGCGGTTCAGCGGTTGCAAACTGACTGGCGCGGACTTTACCGATGCTTCCGCCATGGAGATCGGGATCGAGGAAACGCTCCTCATCAATGCGCGATTGCCTGGATTTTCCTTTCGCAATAACAGGCTGCGGAAGGTCGATTTTTCCCAGGCCGATCTTCGAAAGTGCGATTTCCGGCAGGTGGTGTTCGAGGAGTGCAGCCTGCGCGATGCCAGCATGGCGGGATCGCGCTTCGACGGCGCGGACCTGCGCGGCGCGGATATTGGCGGCCCGCGGCTCGTCGATGCAAGCCTCTTCCGCGGCGCAACCATATCGCGCGCGCAGGCCGGAGAATTGCTGGGCGAACTCGGACTGAAGGTGCGCTAGCGCCAGGCAAAATTCGCGGGCTTGTCGCCCAGGACAGACGCATGGCCAGGCGAGGAAAGAGGAAAATCCGCTCAGGCTTTCCTATGATACCGGTGCGGAACGCGCCGCCTCAAGGACGACGGGGCCCCACCATTTTTCGTGGGGGACGCTGCGCTTTCCCCACGAAAAATCGTGACCCCCATCGCCGCTGGCGCGGCCGCTTCGCGGTCCTTGACCCGGCCCGTTCCGCCCCGGGCGACGCCTTCATCTTTCGCAAGATGATGGAGGCTGAAATGTCGATTGAACAGCAAATCGAGGAACTGCGCGCTGAACTTAGCTGCTGTCGCGACCGCCGGGAAGCCCGGCAGATCGCGGCTGAATTGCAGATTGCGCTGGACGAACGGGACCGTCTGGCAGAGGTGTCCGAGACAGCCCTTTGATGACGCCAGCCATGCCCGGAACAGTGCCATTGGCTGCTGTCCCGGGCTTTCTTTTCGTTCGCGGCAGGACCGGATGGATGTGATGAAGGGCTGGCGGCCGAAGAAGACCGAAGGGGGAGGGCGCGCGTAAGGCAAGATAAAGGTGCCGGCACCATGGGCCGTCTAACCGCTTGTCTGCACATCATTTTTCCTGGTGCCATGTTTGAGGATGGGCGCTCGTCCAGTGCCATTTCCTGCTGAAGGCGCGGATTTCCGGGCTTTCTGGCGGCACCGCTTCCCATGGCGCAGAAGATGCCGCACTCTGATGGCGAGAGGGGCCAGGGCAGGAACCATGCAATGGCCGATGATGATGATGTTACACCACGGCTTGGACGTCAGCGCGTGTCGCGTGGGCCCAAGGCACGGCGTTATGTCGGCAGGGTGACCGCGGCCGCCAATCTGGCGCGGGGCGCTGGGCCGGGACGGAAGGGACATGCCGGTTTTTCCGGCCATCGCTATGGGCGCGGCGCTGGCATCGGCCGGCTGCTTAGCGTTGGGGGAAACAATGCGCTCCTCCGGCGCCGGCGTGTCGTCGTCAAGGCGCGGCTTGTGAGGCTGGGCGGCAGGGGCGGAAACCAGGCGACCGCCCATCTGCGCTATCTGCAGCGGGACGGGACCAACCGGGCAGGCGAACGCAGCGTGCTGTACGGTCCCGGGGAGGATCATGCCGATGGCAAGGCCTTTCTGGAGAAGGGCAATGGAGACAGGCATCAGTTCCGCTTCATCGTCGCGCCGGAGGATGGCGATCGATATGAGGATCTGAAGCCCCTTGTCCGCCGTCTCATGATGCAGATAGAAGAGGATCTCGGCACGCGGCTCGAATGGGTCGCGGTCGATCATTACAATACAGGCCATCCGCACAGCCATATCCTGCTCCGGGGTGTCGATGAGAATGGCGACAATCTCGTCATTGCGCGCGACTATATCGGCAGGGGATTGCGCGAGCGTGCGGCGGAACTCGTCGAACTCGACCTTGGCCCCAGAAGCGATCGAGAAATTCTCGTCTCGCGCCGCGCGGAAATCACGCAGGACAGGTTTACGTCGATCGACCGTTCGCTGCTCCGCATCGCCGATGGCCATGTCGTCAAACCTGTGGCTCGCGATCCTCTCGAGCATGACCTGCAGGCGAGCAGGCTTGGGCATCTTGTGCGCATGGGGCTGGCCGAGCCTTTGCCCGCCGGCCGCTATCGGCTTGACCCCGATCTTGAAACGACGCTGCGGGTGATGGGAGAAAGAGGAGACATTATCCGCACGATGCAGCGCGAATTTTCGCGGCTGCGGCTGGAGCGGGCGAGCGCCGACCGGCTGATCTATGATCCGGCCGCGGCAGGCGTGTCGCCGCTCATCGGGCGCATACTCATGCGCGGGCTCGCCGATGAGTTGGAGGATCGTCATTTTCTGCTGATCGACGGCATCGACGGACGCGCCCATTATGTGCCGATCGGCAAGGGCGAGATCGACGATTTGCTCCCGCCATCGCAGGCTGAGGGGGACAGCCCTCAGCCAAGCGGTGCGGTCGTCGCCATCCGGCCGAGGGAAGCGGCCGTCCGCGAGGTCGATCGAACGATTGCCGCCGTCGCGGTGGGCAATGGCGGGCGCTATGATGGCGAAGCGCATCGCCTTCATGACCCGGGCGTGCGTTCGGACTATGTCGAGGCGCATGTCCGCAGGCTAGAAGCGCTTGCGCGTGCCGGGGATATTGCCGGGCGTTCGGGTGACGGGAGCTGGATCATCGCCCCCGACCATATCGAGCGCGTCGCGGCGTTCGAGCATCGGCAGCTCAGAACCCAGCTCGTCATGGTCGAGTTACTCTCGCCATTAGATGTTGCGGAACTGGCGACCGCCCATGCCGCAACCTGGCTCGATCGCACGCTGCTCGACGGCGATCCTCCCCAGTTGCGCAACGCGGGGTTTGGCCGAGACATGGCTGATGCGCTGGCGCGCCGGCGGCAATGGCTGGTCGAAGAGGGTTTGGCCGAGCGGGACGGCAGCGAGATCGGCTATCGCAGGGATTTGCTCGCGACCTTGCAGCGCCGTGAACTTTTGCGCGTGGCGGGTCAGTTGTCACGCGAACTGGCCTTGCCATTCGCCGAGACCGCAGAGGGCGAGAAGCTGGAGGGCATCTACAGGCGGCGCGTCGACCTTATCTCCGGGCGTTTTGCGGTGCTCGAACGGTCGCGGGATTTCGCGCTCGTGCCCTGGCGGCCGGTGCTGGAGCGGCGGGTTGGACAGAGCGTGTCGGGCCTGATGCGCGAAGATGGGGTGAGCTGGTCCTTCGGGCGAGGTCGAGGCGGGCCGATGATCAGTTGACCTTGGAAATGCCGTCGTCAGTTACGTGGAGACTGCGGCTCGCGATACGACACGCGATGATACATCGGGTCCGACCGGTCGCAGGCGCTCATGCTGGCGCAAAGAAACGGACGACGCCTTGCTGGTCCACTGAATCTTCACGCGGGGGGCGAGGGTAGCGGGCTGCCGGTCGCAAGGCTGTCAGCCCAGGCCTGAACATTCTGATGATCGATCACCCGGCCCGCGTCTACATCTGCCAAGGCTTCAAGCGTTATCTTGTGCCGATCTTCCTCCTGGTCGATCCATGCCGCCAGAGCCTCCTTCATGATCCACCGTCGCGAACGGTCAATGCGAGCAACCGGGGCATCGATCTTATCGGCCATCCCACCGGCACATGGGCTGTCAAGACCCCGGTTCCTGTTGCCATCTTCATCACTCCCAATCGTCATGAAAGTTGTTCAAAAGGCTCTTGGCTTGGCAAGCAAATGCAACAGCCGTGGCCGGGAAGCGCTGCTCTTGTCCCTGCCCCATGATTGTGCACGCTTCGCTTCTCCAGGACAAGTTCATAGGTGCTTGCCAAGGGAAGGAAATCCCGCGAGAATCCGGACATGAAAACGGATCTTGATCACCTGCCGGATATCCAGCGCGGCGAGTTGGAGCGGGTCCAGAAAATTCTCTTTGGCGAGTTTGCCGAGGCGACCTCGCGGGCAAGCCAGTCCTGGAAGCGCAATGGGCGGATCCTCAAGATCATCCTGTTCGGGAGCTATGCGCGTACGGATTGGGTCGATGAACCTGAAAATGGCTATCAGTCTGATTTCGATCTGCTGATCATCGTCAGCCATGCCGACCTCACGGACATCGCCGATTATTGGTATGTCGCCGAGGACAAGATCCTGCACGATGATGCTGTGCGCCGGCCGGTCAACATCATCGTCCATACGCTCGATGAAGTGAACCAGGGTCTGCGGAGCGGGGAATATTTCTGGGCCGATATCGCTCGCGATGGCATAGTTCTGTACGAATTGCCGGGGTCGAGTTTGGTGGCGCCGCAGCCACTCACGCCCCGGGATGCTTTCGAGATGGCGGCGGGGTACAGAAAATCTTGGATAAAGAAGATAGACCACGCGATAGATATTGCTAATTTCTGTGTATCCACGAAGAAATTGAATGACGCGGCATTCAATTTTCATCAGGCGGCGGAGAGAGCATATATCTGCTTTCTCCTCGTCCGAACATTGTATTTCCCGCGCTCTCATAATATCAAGTTTCTTCGATCCCTTGCTGAAGACATTGAAACGCGTCTGATCTCTGCCTGGCCAAGAGGCACAAGGGCAGAGCGTCGCCTGTTCGAACTGTTGAAGCGCGCCTATGTCGAGGCGCGCTATTCGGCTCAGTACGACATCAGCATCGAGGATCTGGAGGCGATTGCCCGGTCCGTCCGCATGTTGCGGGATGCCGTCGAAATATCGGCATGCGAAAGAATCGAACAGCTTCGGGTGGACGCGGGGGCCTGATCGATCGGGCGATGATCGCCCCAACCCATAGATGGCGTCCGCATTGAGCCGATCTGGGCCGATCTGCACCATGTCCTTCTGAAGCGCCGTGACGGATTCTTGAACCCGCTCGAACCGGACCAGTCCGGCGGGCGGGAGCAAAACCGTGACCCCGACCAAATTGCTGATCGGCCAGATCCTCATTGTGCTGGCCATCGTCCTTGCGGGCGTCTGGGCCGCCACCCAATGGGCGGCGGCCATGCTCGCCTATCAGCCCCAGCTCGGACCTGCCTGGTTCAGGCTCGGCGACATCCCGGTCTATCGCCCCTGGTCGCTCTTTCCCTGGTGGTATCATTTCGACGCTTATGCGCCGATCGTCTTCGACAAGGCAGGCGCGCTGGCTGCGGCCAGTGGATTCGTCGGCTGCGCCGCCGCGATCTTCGGTTCGCTATGGCGTGCCCGCCAATCCCGGCAGGTGACGACCTATGGCTCGGCGCGCTGGGCGAGCCCCAGGGATGTCCGGCGGGCGGGGCTGTACCGGCCGGCCGGCGTCATGCTCGGCCGCCATGGCTACCATTATCTGCGTCATGAGGGACCGGAGCATGTCATGGCCTTTGCGCCCACGCGTTCGGGCAAGGGCGTTGGCCTGGTGGTGCCGACCCTGCTGTCCTGGACCGGTTCCGCGGTCATTCACGACATCAAGGGGGAGAACTGGACCCTGACGGCAGGCTGGCGCGCCCGGTTCTCGCATTGCCTGCTGTTCAATCCAACGGATGCGCGCTCCGCCCGCTACAATCCTTTGCTTGAGGTTCGCCGCGGAGCGGACGAGGTCCGGGACGTCCAGAATATTGCCGATATCCTCGTCGATCCCGAGGGCGCGCTAACAACCCGGAACCACTGGGAAAAGACCAGCCATTCCCTGCTTGTCGGCGCCATTCTCCATATTCTCTATGCCGAGCAAGACAAGACGCTCGCCCATGTGGCAACCTTTCTCTCCGATCCCCGCCAGAGCTTTGCGGCGACGCTCCATCGGATGATGACCGCCAACCATCTGGGGACGGAAGAGCATCCGCAGGTCCATCCGGTCGTCGCCTCCGCCGCCCGGGAATTGCTGAACAAGAGCGAGAATGAACGCTCGGGCGTGCTCTCGACCGCCATGTCGTTCCTTGGCCTCTATCGCGACCCCACCGTCGCGCAAGTGACATCGCGCTGCGACTGGCGGATCGCCGATCTCATGGAAGGCACGCAGCCCTGTTCCCTCTATCTGGTGGTGCCGCCGTCCGACATCAGCCGTACCAAGCCACTGATCCGGCTCATCCTCAATCAGATCGGTCGGCGCCTTACCGAACGGCTCGACCAGCAGGCCGGGACGACAAGCCGACACCAGCTCCTCATGATGCTGGATGAGTTCCCCGCGCTTGGCCGGCTGGATTTCTTCGAAACGAGCCTTGCCTTCATGGCCGGCTACGGCATCCGGGCCTTCCTGATCGCGCAGAGCCTCAACCAGATCGAAAAGGCCTATGGCGAACACAACGCCATTCTCGACAATTGCCATGTCCGCATCGCTTTTGCGACCAATGACGATCGGACCGCGAAGCGGATATCGGACGCGCTGGGAACAGCGACCGAACAGCGCGCCATGCGCAACTATGCAGGGCACCGGCTGGCGCCGTGGCTTGCCCATGTCATGGTCAGCCGCCAGGAAACCGCGCGCCAGCTTCTGACACCCGGCGAAGTCATGCAGCTTCCGGCCGACGAGGAACTGGTTCTCGTCGCCGGCATGGCGCCCATCCGCGCGAAGAAGCTGCGCTATTATGGCGACCCCAATTTCGCCGCTCGTGTCGGAGCGCCGCCGTTGCTGAGCGACCGGGCCTATTCCGACATTCCCCCGTCCCGGAAGGATGACTGGAGCGCGAATAGCGATGCGGGGAGTATAGTGGTCGCTACCGCCGAGGCCAGGCAGGCAGCCGACGAAGGCGGGCGCGAGCAGCATCGGCATCCGGCGCTTGAAAATGAGGTCCGGCCGGACAGGCAGGATTCCGAACCGGAGGTGGATCGCTCCATCGTCGAGGATGAGGATGTCGTTTCCGACAAGCGCGCCATGGAGCAGGCGCAGCGCATGGCGCCTGTCATCCGCGGCCACGCCATCGATGTCGCGTCAACCCATGAAAAGGTGCTGGGGCTATGAAGCGCGCACCCAAGATCCGCCAGAATCTCTATATCGACCGCGAGATCGGCGATGCGCTCGATGCCATGGCTACCGGCCATGCAGGGAATAAGAGCCGATTGGTCAATGATGCGTTGCGGACATGGCTGCGCCATCGCGGCGCCAGCGAGGCGGAAGCGGCGCTGCGCATGCGCCTCAATGAACTGTCGAAGGAACTGGCAGCCGCCCGCCGCGACATCGACATACTGGTCGAGAGCCTGGCTCTCTTCATCCGCTACCAACTCATGGTGACGCCCCCGCTCGGGGACAATGACGAGGTTGGACGCGCCCAGGGACGCCAGCGCTTCGAGGCGTTCATCAGCCAGGTTGGCCGCCAGCTTGCAACCGGCAAGCGGACGATCGCTGTCCCATCGGCCGAGGGAGGCGAGGGGTGACCAGGCACGAAACATCCACAGCGACGACGCGCGATGAAACGGCAGCCGGACGGCGCAAGGCCATGCTGCACAGCGCGATGGGGCCGGCCATCGCTGCGGCGTTCGATGATCCCCGCGTCATCGAGATCATGGTCAATCCCGACGGTGCCCTGCGGCTCGATCTGCTGGGCGAGGGACGCGTCGACACCGATATTGTCCTTGGGCCCAGCGAAGTCGAACGGATTATCCGCCTGGTTGCCTCGCATGTCCGTGCCGAGGTCCATGCAGGCGCGCCCATATTGTCGGCCGAACTGCCGCCGCAGGCCGAAGGAAGGGCCGGCGAGCGTTTCGAGGCGATCCTGCCGCCGGTTGCGGTCGGCCCCTGCTTCGCGATCCGTAAGGCGGCATCTCGTCCCTATACTATTGGCGATTATGTCGGCGATGGCATCATCAGCGACACCGCCGCGGCGCTTCTGCGTCGCGCGGTGCGTGAACGGTGGAACATCCTTGTCGCCGGCGGCACCAGCTCGGGCAAGACGACCCTCGCCAATGCCCTGCTGGGCGAGATTGGGGCGACCGAGGAACGGCTGATCCTCATCGAAGACACGCGCGAATTGCAAAGCCCGTCGGTCGATACCGTGGCGCTGCGCACTCGGGCGGGCATCGTCACCATGACCGACCTTGTGCGTTCCACGCTCCGGTTGCGGCCCGACCGGATCATCGTGGGTGAGGTGAGGGGCCCGGAAGCCCTCGATATGCTCAAAGCCTGGAATACAGGACATCCCGGCGGGATTGCGACCGTCCACGCCAATGGGTCAGCCGCTGCGCTCGGCCGTATCGAGAGCCTGGTGCAGGAAGCCGTGGCGACGGTTCCGCGCGCCCTCATCGCAGACGCCATCGACCTCATCGTCTTTCTGTCCGGTCGCGGAGCCTTGCGGCGCGTCACCAGCCTCGTGCGCGTCGACGGTCTCGACCCGCAGGGTGGCTACCGGCTCATCGAACTCCTCGTCACTCCAGCCCCCACAGGATTAGCTCTATGACCAGAATATCATTCTCCCGACCATCCATCCTTCGCGGCGCCGGGTCCGTCGCCATCATGCTCGCCGCTGGCCTCGCCATGGCTTCGGCCGCCGCGCATGCCGCCGGCTCCGGCATGCCCTGGGAGCAGCCGCTCGAACAGGTGCTGGAATCGGTGCAGGGACCAGTGGCGAAGATCGTCGCCGTGATCATCATCATCACGACCGGCCTCACACTTGCCTTTGGCGAGACCTCGGGCGGTTTTCGCCGCCTGATCCAGATCGTCTTCGGCCTTTCCATCGCTTTTGCCGCATCGTCCTTCTTTCTTTCCTTCTTCAGCTTCGGCGGCGGGGCGCTCGTGGCATGAGCGCGATCGAAGGCTTCGAGGTGCCCATCCATGCGAGCCTCGCCTCGCCCATTTTGCTGGGCGGCGCGCCTCGGGGCCTGTCGATCCTCAATGGCACCCTGGCCGCTGCGATCGGCCTTGGCCTTCAGCAATGGCTGGTCGGGATCGCGGCATGGGCGATTGGGCACAGTATCGCGGTCATAGCGACCCGCCGCGATCCCGATTTTGCGCCCGTCCTGCTTCGCCATCTGCGTCAGAAGGGATATTGGGCATGCTGAACCTTTCTGAATATCGGTCCCGCGCCGATCGGCTGGCTGACCATCTGCCCTGGGCCGCGCTCGTCGCGCCCGGCGTGGTCCTCAACAAGGATGGCAGTTTCCAGCGCATATTCCGTTTCCGGGGTCCAGACCTTGAGAGCGCGACGGAAGCGGAACTGGTCGCCACCTGCGCGCGCGCGAACAATGTTCTGAAACGGCTCGGCTCGGGCTGGGCGATTTTCTTCGAGGCGCACCGACGGGAAGCGCAGGGTTATCCCGATGGCAAGTTCGCCGATCCTGCTTCATGGCTCGTGGATCAGGAACGGCATGCGCAATTCGCGTCTCGCGAGCAGCATTTCGAGAGCCAATATCACGCAACCCTCCTGTGGCTGCCGCCTGCTGACAGCAGCGATGCGGCGGGACGGCACCTTGTCGAACGCGAAGGGAAGAGCAGGCAGCGTGATTGGCGTCAGGCGCTCGGCGGCTTCATTGCCGAGACAGGGCGGATCATCGATCTGTTCAGCACTTTCATGCGTGAAATCCAGCCGCTGGATGATGCCGCAACCCTGACCTTTCTCCATGCGGCCGTGTCGGACCGGGATCATGGCGTGCATGTCCCCGAGACACCCTTCTATCTCGACGGCCTGCTGGCGGACACGCCGCTTGTCGGCGGTCTCGAACCCCGCCTCGGCGGGCAGCATATCCGTACGCTGACGCTGCTCGGCTTCCCCAATATGAGCAGGCCAGGCCTGCTCGACGCTCTCAATCACCAGAATTTCGGCTATCGCTGGGTCACGCGCTACATCGCGCTCGACAAGAGCGACGCCACCCGCGCCCTGACAAAGCTCCGGCGGCAATGGTTCAACAAGCGCAAATCTGTGACGGCACTGCTGCGCGAGGTGATGTACAATCAACCGGCCCAGTTGCTCGACAGCGACGCAGACAACAAGGTGATCGACGCGGACCTCGCTCTGCAGGCGCTCGGCGGCGATCATGTCGCCTTCGGATATCTGACCACCACGATCACGGTGATGGATCGCGATGCCGCTGCCGTCGATGCCAAGGTCCGCGCCGTCGAGCGGGTTGTGAACGGTCTTGGCTTCACCTGTATCCGCGAAACCGTCAATGCGGTCGAGGCCTGGTTGTCGGGCCTGCCCGGGCAGGTCTATGCCAATGTGCGACAGCCGCTGGTGCACAGCCTCAACCTCGCGCACCTGATGCCGCTTTCCGCCGTCTGGGCCGGACCTCATGGCAATCGCCACCTCGCCGGGTCGCCGCTTTTCCAGGCAAAGACCAGCGGATCGACACCGTTTCGCCTGTCGACCCATGTCGGCGACGTTGGGCATATGATCGTGGTGGGGCCAACCGGCGCGGGAAAATCGGTTCTCCTTTCCTTCATCGCTTTGCAGTTCCGCCGCTATGCCGGTGCCCGCGTCATCATGTTCGACATGGGCCGCTCGGCGCGCGCGGCGGTGCTTGCCATGGGTGGAAGCCATCATGCGCTGGGCGCCGGTGATGGGGAAGGCGATCTGCTTTCCTTCCAGCCGTTGCGCGACATCGACAGGGAAAGCGAGCGCGGCTGGGCGGCCGAATGGCTGGGCGGCATTTTCGCCCAGGAACGGGTGCTACTGACCCCCGAGATCAAGGACGCGCTCTGGTCGGCGCTCTCCAGCCTGGCAACGGCCCCTGTCGAACAACGGACGCTGACCGGCCTGTCGCTTCTTCTCCAGTCCAATGCCCTTCGGCTGGCGCTCGCGCCCTATATGCTGGATGGCAGCCATGGCGGATATCTGGACGCCGCGGAGGAGCGCCTCGCGCAGCGCAATGTCCAATGTTTCGAAACCGAGGCGCTGATGGGGCGCAAGGGTCTGGCCGCTCCGGTCCTGACCTATCTGTTCCATCGGATCGAGCAACGCTTTGATGGCCGGCCGACACTGATGATTCTGGACGAGGCCTGGAGCCTGTTCGACGATCCGCTCTTCGCCGCGCGCATCCGGGAATGGCTGAAGACCCTCCGGAAAAAGAATGTGGCGGTGCTGTTCGCGACACAGAGCCTGACCGATATCAGCGAGAGCAGCATCGCGCCCGCCATCATCGAAAGCTGTCCGCAGCGCATCCTGCTTCCCAATGATCGGGCGGTCGAACCGCAATCGCGGGCAGTCTATGAGCGTTTCGGCCTCAATACGCGCCAGATCGAGCTCATCAGTCGCGCGACGCCCAAGCGCCATTATTATCTCCAGTCCCAACGCGGCAACCGTCTGTTCGAACTGGATCTGGGACCGGTCGCCCTTGCGCTGTGCGGTGCGTCTGACCCCGACAGCCAGAGGCGGATCGATGCGATCATCACCGAACATGGTCTCGACGGATTTGCGGGCCACTTCCTGAGCGGCTGCGGCCTCCCGGCAGCAGCGGACGATCTTGAGCTTTTTCCATCCCCTGCTTCCCTCCAGTCCAAGGAGAAATAAGATGAAAGCGCGCATTCCGCTCCGTAAATATATTGTCGCTTCTGCCCTCGCATTGGGCGGGGCCGGTGCCATAGGCGGGGGTCTGTTCCTCCAGAGCCGGCCCGCTTATGCCATCCCCGTATTCGACAGCGCCAATTATACGCAGAACCTGCTGACCGCTGCCCGAACGCTCCAGCAGATCAACCAGCAGATCCAGTCGCTCCAGAATGAAGCGTCGATGCTGACCAACATGGCGAAGAATCTGAGCCGCATCAGCTTTCCCGAACTCACCGAGCTGACGAATAAATTGCGCGCCGTCGATCAGTTGATGACGGCCGCTCAGGGCATCGACTTTCGGATCGACACGCTCGACAGCCAGTTCAAGCGGTTGTTTCCCGACAATTACGACGCTGCGATGCGCAGCGACGAACGCTTGGCAGCGGCGCGGGAACGCTTCGACGCTGCCAAGGATGCGTATCAGCAGTCCATGCGCATCCAGTCGCAGGTGGTGGGCAATGTTGCGCAGGACGCCGATGCTCTCGAAACGCTGGTAAGGAAGAGCCAGGGCGCCGAGGGCGCATTGCAGGCGGCTCAGGCGACCAACCAGTTGCTGGCATTGGCCGCAAAACAGCAGCTTCAGATCCAGAACATGATGGCCGCGCATTTCCGTGCGCAGGCGGTCGAACAGGCGCGCCGAATCCAGGCCGAGGCTAATGCGCGCGCCGCGACCAGGCAATTTCTGGGGTCCGGTTCCGCCTATAACCGAAATTGAGATGAGGCAGCGCCGGTCCCACCGCTCCCCCACGGCCGGACCCTGCCTCGTCGCGGAGCCTCGCTCATCAACAGCCCCTCTCGCAGCGGGGCTCCGCGACACCCTTCCCATGAGGACTCCGTCTCATGAATGACCTCAATGTCATCGATCGTTTCCTGGCAACCTTCATCGCCTATATCGACAGCGGCTTTGGCCTGCTGGGCGGTGATGTGCGGTTTTTGACGGCCACGCTGATCGGCATCGACATGACCCTCGCAGGGCTCTTCTGGGCGATGGGCGGCGAGCAGGATGTGATCGGGCGGTTCCTGAAGAAGATCCTCTTCGTTGGCGCCTTTGCCTTCATCATCAACAGCTTCTCTTCTCTTTCCGAAATCATCTTCCGTTCCTTTGCCGCAGCCGGGCTGACGGCGGGTGGAGGCAGCATCTCGGCGGAGGATCTGCTGAAGCCAGGAAGGCTGGCCGGAGCCGGTTTCGAAGCGGCGTGGCCGCTGCTCGACCAGGCATCCGATCTGATGGGGTTCACCAGTTTCTTCGACAATTTCCTGACGATCGCCATATTGCTGTTCGCCTGGGTGATCGTCATCCTCGCCTTCTTCATCCTTGCCGTGCAGATGTTCGTCACCGTGATCGAGTTCAAGCTCGTGTCGCTGGCGGGTTTCATCCTCATTCCCTTCGCGCTCTGGAACCGCACGAGCTTCCTCGCTGAACGCGTGCTGGGTCATGTCGTGAGTTCCGGCATCAAGGTCATGGTGCTGGGCGTGATCGTCGGGATCGGCTCCAGCTTCTTTTCGCAGATGGTTGGCGCCCTAAAGGGCCAGGAAACCGATATCGGCGCCGCCATGAGCCTGGTGCTTGCGGCACTCGCCCTGTTTGGCCTCGGTATCTTTGCGCCGGCCATGGCATCGGGTCTCGCAGCCGGAGCGCCGCAATTGGGAGCGGGCGCCGCCGTTGGCAGCGTGGCCGGTGCCGCCGGGGCCGCGGTTCTGGGCGGTGCCGCCGCGATCGGTGGCGGCCGAGCGCTTGCTGGTGGCGCACTATCCGCGATCCGGGCCGGCACCATGATGGGGACGGCGGCGCAGGCAGCCTACAAGCTAGGCCAGGAGACTTCCGGCTCGTCGGGCATGGCCGCCGGACTGAGTGGTGTCGCCACGGCAGCCGGACATGCCGTCCGCAACAAGGCGGCAAGCAGCCTGGGTATCGCCGAAGCCGCCGAGCGTGGACGGGAGGCGGCCTGGTCGGCGCTGGGCACGGGCGGTGCAAAATCAGCCGTGGCGCAGCATGGCGATGTGCCGGACTGGGCGCAGGCGATGCAACGCCGGCAGGACGGGCGCCATCACCGTCACCTTGCCGCGCAGACATTGAAGGAAGGTGATCGCGGCGGCGCGTCCGTCACCCCTGACATTCACGAAAAGGACGACTGAGATGATCTTTCGACGAGCAGTCCAGCGTTATGGCCAGACTCCCGCGCCCGAAACGCCCTATCAGCGAGCGGGGCAGCTCTGGGACGAGCGGATCGGGAGCGCGCGGGTGCAGGCGCGGAACTGGCGGCTGACGGCTTTCGGCACATTGGCCTTGTCGAGCGCGATGGCATCGGGCCTGATCTGGCAATCGCTGCAAAGCCGGGTGGTGCCCTATGTCGTCGAGGTGGACCGACTGGGTGAGGCGAGGGCGGTGTCGCAGGCCGAGGCCGACTATCAGCCGACCGATCCGCAAATCGCCTATCAGCTGGCGCGCTTCATAGAGAATGTGCGCGGCGTGTCGCTCGATCCTGTACTGATGCGCCGGAACTGGTTGCAGGCCTATGATTTTACCAGCGAACGGGGCGCCATATTCCTCGGGGAATATGCGCGGGCGCGGCAACCCTTCTCCCGGATCGGCGAACAGACGGCTTCGGTGCAGGTGACGAGCGTCCTGCGCGCGTCGAACAGATCCTTTCAGGTGAAATGGGCCGAGACAGAATATGAGCGGGGGAGCCAGGCGGGTTCGTCGCGCTGGACGGCCATATTGACCTTCGTCACCAAGGTTCCGCGAACTGCCGATGACCTCCGCCGCAATCCGCTCGGCATCTATGTCGATGCGATTGACTGGAGCCGGGAGATCGAGGGCGACGCCTCCCAGGCGCAACGCGCAGCGGCAGCGCCAACAGCCATTTCCGACCCATAGGCCGACAGGATGGAGGCGCAGCCATGATCCGTATATCAACCACGTCGATCACCATGCTGACTATGATGGCATCGCCCGCCATCGCCGATGGGGGAAACATGTCAGCGCACGTGCAGAATCGTGGCCCGGCGAATGTCGAGCTTGCCAATCGCAATGCCACCTTGACGCCCAAAGCCGATGCGTTCCTCAATGCAGTGCAGGTCTATCCCTATTCGGCGGGAACGATCTACAAGCTGATCACCGCGCCCGAACGGATAACGGACATCGCGCTGGAGCAGGGGGAAATGCTCGTCTCCGTCGCAAGCGGGGATACCGTTCGCTGGGTCATAGGCGATACGTCCAGCGGAAGCGGAGCTGCGAAGCGGACCCATATATTGATCAAACCCAGCCTGGTGGGCCTGTCGACCAATCTGCTCATCACGACCGATCGCCGTGCCTATCATCTGGCGCTGGTCAGCACCGGTCGGACTGCGCTGACGGGCATTTCGTGGAGCTATCCTGAAGATGCCTTGCTGGCTCTGCACCGCGCGAGCGACGCAGCCCGTGCCGCCGAACCCATCGCGGTAGGAATTCAGGTCGAACAACTGCATTTCAATTATGAGATTTCAGGCGATGCGCCGGCATGGCGTCCGCTCCGCGCTTTTGATGACGGGCGGCAGACCTATATCGAGTTTCCGGCATCGATCGTCGTTGGCGATGCGCCGCCACTCTTTCTGGTCGATGGCAAGGGTGCAGCGCAGCTCGTCAATTATCGGCTGAAGGATCACTTCTATATTGTCGACCGGATTTTTGACCAGGCTGAGCTGCGCTTTGGCACCAGGAAGCAGCAGGTCGTGCGGGTCAAACGGATGGGTGCAACTCGCCGGCGGAGGTCCTCATGAGCGGACAGGAGTCACGGGCGGAAACCCCACCAAGCGGCGAACTGCCGGAAAACGGCACTGCTCACCCCCCGACGGAAGAAGTCCGACCAAAGGAAAATCCGGCAACGCTGCAGATGCGGGCTCAGCCGGTGAGAGCCCTAAGGTTTAAGCGCAATATTCTGGTGGGCGGTGTCGCCATTTTTTCCATTGCAATAGCGGCCACGATGTGGTGGGCGCTGGCGCCGCATCGACCGATGGCTATCAGCATGTCGGCGAATGAGGCTGATGTTGCGCGCCAGCCATCGGAACAGTTGGCGGGATTGCCCAAAAGCTATGATGCGGTGCCACAGTTGGGACCACCGCTGCCGGGCGACCTGGGGCGCCCGATCCTGAAATCGCAACGGGAAGGGAATGAGTTGGCTGGTGCGCGGCCGGATGACGCTGATGCCCGAGCAGCGGCTGCCGCCCGCGAGAAAGCCGCTGCCGATCTGCAGGCTGCCCGACAGTCTTCATTGCTGGCAATCGCCGGGCAAAAGGGTGGAACGGCAGCCAGTGCCGAAATCGCAACACTGGTCCAGGCCGTACCGACGGCAACCATGGCAGATGGCGCAACCACCGATAAGGATCTCGATCCAAACGGGCAGGAGAGCAAGCAGCGCTTCATGATGTTGGCTCAGGGGGAGAGCAATATCAATTTGCACAGGCTGGAGCCGCCCGCGTCACCGAATATATTGTCAGCCGGCAGCGTCATTGCCGCAAGCTTGATCACGGGCCTGCGATCCGACCTGCCCGGCCTCGTGACCGCCCAGGTCTCGGAACGTGTTTACGACAGTCCCAGCGGCCAAACCTTGCTCATTCCCCAGGGAGCGCGGCTGATCGGCCGCTACGATAGCGCCATCAGCTATGGGCAGAATCGCGCCCTGGTCATCTGGCAGCGCATCATCATGCCCGACGGCAGTTCGATCCGGCTGGACAATCCGCCGGCGACCGACACATCGGGCTATGCGGGGCTGGCGGACAAAGTCGACTATCATAGTCTGCGATTGCTGCAGGGGGTGGCGATATCGACCTTGCTGGGCGTCGGCGCCAATCTCTTCATTTCCGGGGAGAGCTATCTTGTGCGGGCTGTCCGCGAGGCGACCCAGCAGAATGTGTCCCGGGCGGGCGATCAGATCACGGCGCGCAACCTTCAGGTGCAGCCGACGATCATCATCCGTCCGGGAACGCCGGTGCGATTGCTGGTTCATCGCGATCTCGTCCTTCCTCCCTGGAAAGAATAGGAGTCGAATATGGCTGATCTGAAACTGCCGCGCATTCCTGATCGAACGCCGGTGAAGTGCACAATTTCGATTCTCCCGCACCTCCATCAGGCAATTGTCGAATATGCGGCGTTGTACAGCCAGACTTACGGAAGGGAGGAACCCATCACGGAATTGATACCGGCAATGCTGGAAGCCTTTCTTGAAGGCGATCGAGTATTCGCCAAGCGCAGGAATGGGCCTAAGTCCGGCTGAAACGATCAGTCCGCTAAGCATGTCTAGCGTGGTGACAGCCCTGTCGAGATGAACGCATTTGCAATCAACTGGTGTTTGCCTGCAATCTTTTGCGCACGACAACATTGGCGGACCATGTGTGGACGGCGATGGCTTCTCGCCATCGCTCCCGAGTTCGCGCGGAGTAGTGGGGAGAGGGGACAGCGCCATCCTTTCCCCGACAGAGCAAAGGATCTCGCCGGTGCCGCCGGCACGATCGGGGGCAGGGCATCGCCCTGGCCCATGCGCAAGGATCGTCGAGCGGCCGGCACGGTGGCTCGGTCGAAGCCGTCAGGCGAAGATAGAGCCGTGCCTGAAAGGCCGCGCCCCAAGCCTTATTGATCTGGAAACGGCTTGCGCCCATATTCCTTACATGGAATACAACTGCAGACGAGCTGGGACGTTGAGAACACCGATGAGTTCGGGGAATGATTCGGCGATCTGCCCCCGACCGATCAGGATGCGATCGACTTCACGGTCGATCTGCTGATCGCGCAAGGGTCGAAGCTGCGCTTTCTCCATTCGTCGGGGATCAACAATTCGCGGCACTCGCACATGCGCGAACTGCGAATCCAGAGCGGAGGCAAGCCGCTGCGGGTTTTCTACGCCTTCGATCCGCGGCGGTCGGCGATCCTGTTGATCGGAGGCGACAAGACAGGGGGACGACCGTTTCTATGAACGGATGATCCCGGTCGCGGATGACCTTTACGACGTATATGTGCAGGAATTGAAAGAGGAAGGATTGATAAAATGAGCGGACATCGCCCGTTTTCCGATCTCAAGAAGGGCTGGAGCGCCGAACGTTTCGCGGAGAACGCAGCGCGCAAGGTCGAAATGATGGCCGAGCTGGTCAGTCTCGAGCAGTTGCGCGAGGGGCTGGGCATTAGCCAGGAGGAGCTTGCTAACGTTATGGACGTGCAGCAGCCCGCCATCTCCAAGCTCGTGCGCCGGCCCGACATGAAGGTCAGCACACTGCGCGAGCTGATCGCGGCGATGGGCGGCGAGCTGCACATTACTGCAACCTTCGCCGGCCGCTCGGTCGAAATCGACAATTTCAAATCGGCCGCCGCCTGACGGCATCGGCTAAATCAGCACCCGCTCCACCTCGTCCAGCGTCACATCGTTGGGTCGGCGATCGTCGAGCTGGGTGGTGCGGGTCGAGCTATGGTTCGCCATGGTCGCGGCCGTCTCCAGGGTGCCGCCATTCTTCAGATAGGTCGTGATGCCGGTCGCGCGGAACGAGTGGTTGCCGATCGCCGTCTCGATCTCGGCCGGCGGCGCTCGCCAGCGAACCATCGCGAAGGCATTGGGCTGGGGCAGGGGGTACCGCTTAGTCGCTTAGTCTTGCGGCCGATCGTGCGGAACAGCGGCCCCTTGCGGTCCTCGCACAAGCCACATCCGTCGATATAGCTTTACAGTGCATATTGATTGAAGTTCTGAATCAATGGGTCTCCATGGTAGGGAGGCCGTGGATGACGGGTGCATCGATCGAGACGACGTTGGAGCTATGGGCATCGTCGCTGCGCGACGTGAAGGCTCGTATGCGCGGTTTGTTTACGCAGGAGCGCGTTGCGGCGTCAGCAAACCTTTTCCTGGACGGTTTGCTGGGTGATGAACGCCGCAAGACCGGCTGGATGCGCGCAGAGGCGGCCGGTGACCCGGGTCCGTGGCGGCAGCAGGCCATTTTGGGCAGGGGCCGCTGGGACGCGGACGGGCTTCGCGACATTGTGCGTGAATATGTTGTCGAGAACCTCGCTACAGATGACGCGGTGCTGGTCATTGATGAGACCGGCTTTCTCAAGCAGGGTAAGGCATCCTGCGGTGTTGCGCGTCAATATACCGGCTCGGCGGGCAAGATAACGAACTGCCAGATCGGTGTCTTCGCCGCCTATGTGTCAGCTCGTGGTCACGCCTTTATCGATCGCTCCCTCTATTTGCCCAAGAGTTGGACCGGCGATCCGTCAAGGCTTGCTGCTGCCCACGTTCCTGAAACTGTCGCCTTCGCCACCAAGCCGGCTTTGGCTGTCGATATGATAGAGCGCGCGTTGGCAGCGGATGTGCCCTTTTCCTGGGTGGCGGCAGACGCGGTGTATGGCGTCGGGGGCGTCGAGGGTGCTTTGCGTCGAGCCTGCAAAGGCTATGTTCTTGGGGTTAAATCGGATCACCATTTCGGCTCATGGGCCGGCAAGCCCATGGTCGCCGGCAAAGCGGAGGAGATCGCGCGTGATCTTGCTCCCCATGCGTGGCAGCGTCTGTCCGCTGGCGAAGGAACCAAGGGCGCGCGGCTCCATGACTGGGCCTATTGTGAACTCGCCGATCTCGAAACTGACGAATATGATGAGACGAAATCAGGGCTTTGGACCCGCGGCCTTCTGATCCGTCGCAATATCGGTGACGGCGATCTTGCTTTCTTCACAACCTGGTGCCCGGCCGGGACGGGCATCGAGACGCTCGTTTCCGTCGAAGGCCATCGCTGGGCGATCGAAGACAGCTTCGAAGCCGCCAAGAACGAGCTCGGCCTTGATCACAACGAAACGCGGTCATGGCATGGCTGGCATCGCCACGTCTCCCTCGTGATGCTCGCCTTCGCCATGATGGCGGTGATCCGGTATCGCGCCAACGACGCCACTCCCCCAAAAAGACTGAGGATGCCGATCATCAGGATCTGATCCGCTGGTCGATCCAAGAGGTCCGGCGGATCGCCACCAAGCTTGCCCAGCGCCGCATCGAGCCCGCCTACATCATCGCCTGGTCATGCTGGAGACGAGCGCATCAGGCCGCAGCTCGACGGGCTCACCTCCAATCAAATCCGCAACTGTAAAGATAGGCGAGCAGATATTCCTCAACATCATCGACCCGCATCGCCAGCGCCGCACCGATCCGCACGAAGCTATAGACCATCAACCCGATCAGGGCACGGTCGCGCCGGCCCGCATCGGTGGTCATGTTGATGCTGTCGAGCAATCGCCGCGCTTCATTGGGAGCCAGCACGGGCGTCCTGCCGCGCTGTTGGCTATGCGCCGGCCGCCGCACCGACGCGGCAGGGTTTACCGGCGCGACATGCCCCGTCACCAGCCAATCGAACAGGTGGCGCACGCCCGGCGAGCTGCTGCTTGATGCTGGGGGCCGCAAGCTCGTTCCCCAGCGCTTCGATCCAGGCCGCGACGTGAAGCGGCTGCACCTCGCCAAGCGAGGCGATGCCGCACGCCAGGCCAGGAAGTCGCCGGCGGCGCGCGCATAGGCACGAGCTGGTTCATCCCGCCACCTTCTCCCACCGCGCCGGGGCAGGGCGCGGATTGCCAAGCTCGCGGCGCAGTTCGGCGAACACCTCGTCGGCGCGGCGTGCCGATTCCAGCTCGGCCGCCGATGCGTCCAGCATCCGGCCTAGCAGCTCGTCGCGAAGATCGCGGTGCGGTTCCAGCTCGCTATAGGTCCGCACGATCGCGAATACCGCTTCGGAAGGATCGGCAAATATGCCGCGCTCGATGCGCTCAAGCATCCAATCGGCCAGCGCCGGGGGTAGATATGCCTCGAAACGCAGACCGCCCGTGCGGGCTTGGTCGCGCAGAGCCTCGGCCTGGGCACACTCGGCGGGGTTGTCATCGGGCAACTCGTCGTCGGTCATGGGGTACCCTCTTTCGCGGTAGGTCTCGGAGCCGTTTAAACGCCTCCAATGAATCTCCGGTAATGTGTGATAAGGGATATTGTCATAGTATCGCTCCGGTGAGGGGCGCCTTGCGATGATCGGCTGAGCTAGCGTCCGCGGTGATGGTGTAATTTCCCGGTGTAGATGACGGTGTTGCCGGGGGTGGGGCCGAGGCCCCACCCCCGGCGGCCCCTCTGGTGGCCACCGGGCTCATCGGTAAGGTGGAGGTGTCGAAGCTTCACCCTAACCGAGGAGTTGATCCCGATGACCGAAGACAGATTACCGCTTGCCGAGCTGATGGCGAAGAGCGGAGATGGCGACTTTCTTCGCAGCGTCGCCGAGAGCGTGCTGCAGATCATCATGGAGGCCGACGTCGACGGCCTGATTGGCGCTGGACGTCATGAGCGATCCAGCGACCGCAGCACATGGCGCAATGGCTACCGCGACCGCAGCCTGGACACCCGGCTCGGAACGCTGAACCTGAAAATCCCCAAGTTGCGGACCGGGGCCTACTTCCCTGGCTTTCTCGAGCCGCGCAAGACAGCCGAAAAGGCGCTGGTGTCGGTGATTCAGGAGGCGTGGATCGCCGGCGTCAGTACCCGCCGGGTCGACGAACTGGTCCAGGCAATGGGGATGAGCGGCATCTCCAAGTCGTCGGTGTCGAAGCTTTGCAAGGACATCGACGAGCGCGTGAACGCCTTCCTCAAGCGTCCGCTGGTCGGCGACTGGCCATATTTGTGGCTCGACGCCACCTACCTCAAGGTCCGCGAGGGCGGCAGGATCGTCAGCGTCGCCGCAATAATAGCTGTTGCGGTCACCACCGAGGGCAAACGCGAGATCGTTGGCCTGCACATCGGTCCGAGCGAGGCCGAGCCATTCTGGTCGACCTTCCTTCGCGACCTCGTCCGGCGCGGCTTGAAGGGAGTGAAGCTGGTCATCGCCGATGCCCATGAGGGCCTGAAAGCCGCCATCACCCGCGTCGTCGGGGCGACCTGGCAAAGGTGCCGCGTTCACTTCATGAGGAACGCGCTGGCGCATGTGCCCAAGGGCCAGAATACCGTCGTCGCCGCCGCGATCCGCCAGGTCTTCCTCCAGCCCGACCATGCCGCCGCGACCCAGACATGGCGCCACGTCGCCGACCAGTTGCGCGGACGCTGGCCCAAACTCGGCGACTGCATGGATGCCGCCGAGCACGACGTGCTCGCTTATATGACCTTCCCCGAACAGCACCGGGTCAAGTTGCACAGCACGGATGAGATGGAAAAGACCTGTCCCGCAAAAATGTGCTATTCAGGTGGTGCGCGGGCGACTCCGTGGCGAAGAACGGAACCCCGGCTGCGAGTTCCGTCAGGCCGCCTTATCATAGCCCTGCCGGCTTGGAGCGTCCGCGCACCTTTGGCCTCGTCTCCCATTGGACAACAAATTGCTCATAGGCCTGCTCGGCATGGCGGGCGATTTCCATTTCCTGATCGCGCAACGCCTTGACGTTGTAGGCATAGGCCGTGCCGGGCTTGTTGCCCTTCATCTGCGGCCTTCCGGCCTTGAGTTCCATTGCCCGTCGCTTGTTGGCGACCAGCGCGGGGCGCGCCCAGCGATAGTCGGTCTGCTTGGTCAGCAGGTGCCAGCACAGGACAGTCAGCTTCCGAGCCAAGGCGACAGCCGCAACCTGATGGCCACGCTTGGCCCGGATACGGACGAAGAAGGCGTGCAGCGGCCCAGGCGTCTTGGCGGCTGCCCAAGCCGCTTCAACCAGCATCGCCCTGGCGTGGCTGCGACCAACCTTGCTGATCCGACCATGATGGGCCGCTCCAAGCCCCGACTGGCGTACCCGCGGGTTGAGGCCGAAGTAGCTCACCAGCTTTTGCGGGCTGGAAAAGCGACTGATGTCTCCGATCGCCGCCACGATCCCCGCTGCCACGGTCAGGTTAACGCCTGTGATGGTAAGCAATCTGCCAATCGCATCATCGTCGAGCGCGTCGGCGGCGATCTCCTTGTCGATGGCTGCCAAGTCCTCGGTCAGCCGATCGAGCTCGCGGATGTGCCGTTCGATAGCGCCACGCTCATCTGTCGGCACAGGCTGGCGCAGAAGCCAGGCACGGCCAACGCCGCTGAACAGATCGGCATGAGGACAGCGCGGGATCAGGTGTGCGTGCAGGATGGAATGCACCTCGTTCTTGATCCGCGTGCGATGCCGGACGATTTGAAATCGCCGGGCAGCAAGCCTGCGCATCCGCTCAGTCGCGGCGTCCGGCGTCCAGATTTCCGGCAGGTAGCCGGCTGCGTACAAGCTCGCCAGCGTGCTCGCATCGATCTTGTCGGTCTTTACATGGGCGTGAGCGATCGCCTTCACCTGAAGCGGATTGGCGATCACCACGCGGGCCACAAACGGCGAGAGTACCCGCGACACAGCCATGCAGTTGCCGGTCGCCTCGATGACCACTTCATCGGTAGATTGCAGTCCTTTGCCGAAGCCTTCCAATGCCGTGCGGGTCATATCAACCCGGCCCGCATGTTTGATCCGGCCATCTTCCCAGATCACCACCTCGCCAAAGGTCCGGTGGATATCAATGCCAATGACGCGTCGCATAAACGCCTCCTGTCAGCCAAAGTGACGGGAGCGGCGGGCGACACGACAACTACGGATCCGCGCTCGCAGCGCAACCGGGTGAGTCGCAGAGGCGGTCAGCTACTAACGCGAGCTCGCAGCTCATCCTGTGTATCGACCTGCCCGCACTTTCGTGCTCCCGGTGCCTCTGTCCCGGATGGTCGCACCATATGCCACAACCTGTGAGTCGCGGCAGAAACTTCGGCACCGACGTCCTCATACCAGTTACAAATCCGCTCGAACGGCTCAACAAGGAGGTCAAGCGCCGCGCCGACGTCGTCGGCATCTTCCCCAACGAGGATAGCATCATCCGCCTGATCGGCGCCGTGCTGCTCGAACAAAATGACGAATACCAGCTCCAACACCGATACATGCAACTCGAGGGAATGACCGCCCTCACCACACCCTTGATCGAGGAGACCCAGCCGCTACAGATTACACCCAAAGCCGCCTGACCGATGCGGCCCGAGGCCACACCCTAATTACACCAAGTTGACGGACGCGACCATCGGCTGATATTTCGAGATGGCACCGGGGATAGCCTCTACTCGGAGCTGGTGGAAACCTCGGACTCAGACCAAACCATTAGTCGGCTAAGTCTCATTGCTGGCTTGTCCATGATCGATAGCCATCCCTTCCATAAATCATAAATCACGCATATCGTGATTTATAGAAAGGAGCATCGGGACCGTCGGAGAAGCCGTCGTTTGGGTGGATCAAGGGCGGCGGTGGAGATGACGGCGGATCTGCTCGAAGCCCGCTGCTGCTAGGTGCCAATCGGCGCGCTCCACTCTGGCCTTCGGAATTATCACGCATGTCAGATGCGAGATAATTCTTGCCCATTACATCGATCAGTGGAATTACTGCGCATCTGACATGCGAGATAATCCTATGACGATCCATCTGGTTGGCGAGACGATCGATGCCAAGCGCGCGCACCAGCGCGCGCAAGCCGGCGAGCTCGTCCAGCTCGTGCGGGGCATATATGTCGATCAAGGCGTCGATGCAGACGCCACCATAGTGAACCATGCGATCCGCATCGCCCATTATCTCTATCCCAATGCCTATCTGTCGTCGGCGAGCGCAGTGCTGCTTGCGCCGACACCCGATGGCCGGCTCTTTATCAGCGGCAGGCGCAACCAGCGCACGAGGCTGCGCAGCCTGGAGATCGTCCAGAACGAAGCGCCGCCGCATCCTTCGACCGCGTCAGCGGTTGTCGGTGACGATCTGGGCGAGTTGCACATCGACGCATCTTCACCCCGGCAGCGCTTTCTGGAAGCCTTTCGCCTGCGCAGCGAGCATGCCAGCGCCATTACTGCCGAGATGCGCGTCCAGATGGCCGCGCGCCTCGTTGAGGAGCATGGTACGCCCAAGGATGCCGCCGATGCAGTCTGGGCGCTGGCGCGTGAAAATGGCTGGTATCGCGAAGGAGAAGGCGCTGAACGCTTCCTTCTGGCGCAGCCGGGCACGGCCAAAGCGCCCGTCAACAAGGCGGCGCTGGATCTGGTGATCGCCTGGCACGGCGAGTCGCTCGGCCGCCTGACCCATGACGGCTTTGAGTGGCGCTGGAAGCCGGCCCGGCGCTCAGGGCCGGCGCTCGTCCGGGAGACAACGCCCGGGAAACTTCCGGCATTTGTCGAATCCCTCTTACCGGAAGGCTGGCTCGCCCAGGTGCTTCACGAGCGCGACGAGCGCGAGGCGTTGAAGCGTGGGCGGCGTTATATGTCGAACATCACCGTGGTTGAAGCTCGCGACGAGCTGGCGGCACTACCGGCGGACATTCTCACGACGACACTGAAAGGCTTTGTCGACGCGGGCCGCTTCACTGGGCGCTATAATGGCCCGGCACGCGGCGCGATCGAGGAGAGTTTCGAGCAGAACCTCGCGCGCATATTCGCTCGCGCAGAAACGCCGCGCCTGTCGGGCGTCCAGATCAAGGCACCGATGCATCTGGCGCCCGATGGCGCACTCCTCCCGGCCATCGATCTGCCATTCACCCATATTCTAAAACCGGCAGGCACCGCTCGCTTCGAGATGCTGCCGATCGTGGAATGGCTCTGCCTTGAACTTGGCCGAGCCGCCGGCTTTGCAGCGCCTGACGTCGCCCTGACGGCGATGCCCGATGGCATGGCCCCGGCACTTGTTGTGGAGCGGTTCGACATCCGCCAGGGATCAGGCGATCAGAGGCGGATTGCGCTTGAGGATTTCTGCTCGATCCTGGATCTTCCCGCCTCGGCCAAATATGATGGGACGATAGAGCGGATGGCGCGCGGACTGCGGCCGCTGTCGACCGAGCCTGGGGCCGATCTCGACATCCTCTTCCGCCGTGCGGTTTTCGCCTGGCTGATCGCCGATGGCGACATGCACCTCAAAAACCTCGCGCTGCTCAAAATTGCCGAACCGGACGCCAAGGCCTTCACCTCGGTTCGTTTCGCCCCGCTTTATGATGCGGTCACGACGCGGGTATTCCCGGGTCTTGGCGGTGATCGCATGGCGCTCAAGCTCAACGGCAAGGATGATCGGCTGACGCGCCGAGATTTCATGACGCTGGCGCGCACGATCGGCCTGCCCCAAAGCGATGTGGAGATGGCGATTGCCGAATTGACGGGCAGCCTCGCACAAGCCGTCGAAACCGTCCGGCTACCGGCTTTTGCGGCGGAGGCCGAGGCCGCTGCTACCGTCCAGGGCCAGATATTGGCCCTTATCGGCGAGCGCTGCACCGCGCTCGCCGGCGATGAGGGTTAGGCTCCGCTTGAGCCATTCCAATCGCGCACTTGGCGGTTGAATGGCAGCATTCTCCGCACGGGAAAGATTTTATCTCCGCACTTTGTGCGGAGATAAAGAGTGCCAATCTCCGCAGGATGGCCTCACCAGACACGCACTGGCTTCTTGTTCTGCCTTGAATCGAGCACATTAGAGGCCCGGTCCTCCGGTACATGAGATCCTGGTGTCGGCTGATCCGCTTCAGCTCAACTTGTTGATCGCTGCTCGCATATGGTCGACGCTGACGCTGGAATAGCGCTGGACCATGCGCAGCGACTTCCATCCTCCCATGTTCATGATGGTGATGAGGTCGATCCCTGCCATCACCCAGCGATGACGCCAATCATGCACGGTGCAATCCTCTAGGCAAAGCCAACCGGCTGCCGCCGACGGCGGATTTAGGGGTGTTTGATCCTGAATAGAGCCGATGGATTTGGTGGGAACGACAGCCTAATAGGCAAGCATGGAAATCCAATCCTTTGCCATCCCCGGCATCAAGCTTCTCACCCCCCGCCATATCGGCGACGAACGCGGCTATTTTGCTGAAACCTTCCGCGCCGACCTATTTATGGCGCAGTGCAGCGACCTTGCTTTCGTGCAAGACAATGAATCCATGAGCACAAGGGTGGGCACCATCCGTGGCCTGCATTTTCAGAGCGGACCTCATGCCCAGGGCAAGCTGGTACGATGTACCGCCGGGGCATTGTTCGATGTCGCCGTCGACATCCGGCAGGGTTCGCCAACCTATGGTTTGTGGGTCGCCGAAACACTCACGCCCGAAAACGGGAAGCAGCTCTGGATTCCTCCGGGTTTTGCGCACGGTTTTTGCTCCATCGAGCCAGATACGGTCATCTGCTACAAGGTGACGGACTATTATAGTGTCGAGTGCGACAAGGGGCTGCGCTGGGACGACCCGGCAATCGGTATCGTCTGGCCGGACATTGCCGACCCGGAAACCCTGTCCGCCAAGGATCGGCAGCAGCCGATGCTGGTCGAGCTGCCGGACTATTTCGCTTGGGGGGAGTGAAGCCATGCGCGTGATCGTTACCGGAGGCGCCGGCTTCATCGGATCGGCCTTGGTCCGCCATCTGGTGCTGGAAAAGGGCTATGACGTCCTGACCATCGACGCCCTGACCTATGCCGGGTGCGAGGCTTCGCTGAAGGCGGTTGATGGCAGGAACAACCATCGGTTCCTGCACGCCAATATCTGCGATCGAGCCACGATGGATGAGGCAATCGGCAGCTTCCGGCCCGACCGCATCATGCATCTGGCCGCGGAGAGTCACGTCGATCGCTCCATCACCGGCGCGGCGGACTTCATCCAGACCAATGTCGTGGGCACCTTCACCCTGCTGGAGGTGGCGCGGGGCTATTGGAACGGCCTTGCGGGCGAAGCGAGGGACGCTTTCCGCTTCCTCCATGTCTCGACCGACGAGGTTTATGGTTCGCTGGGCGATGAGGGGTTGTTCGAGGAAAGCACCCCCTATGATCCCAGTTCGCCCTATTCGGCGTCGAAGGCCGCGTCCGACCATCTCGCCAAGGCCTGGGCTCGCACCTATGAGCTTCCGGTGGTGGTGTCGAACTGCTCGAACAATTACGGCCCCTATCATTTCCCCGAAAAGCTGATCCCGCTCACCATTCTGAACGCGCTCGAAGGGCGTGCCCTGCCGGTCTATGGCAAGGGCGAGAACGTGCGCGACTGGCTCTATGTCGACGATCATGCCCACGCGCTCGATCTCATCATCGAGAAGGGCATGCCGGGTGAGACCTATAATGTCGGTGGGCGTAACGAACGGCGCAATATCGACGTGGTGCGGCGGATCTGCGCGGTGCTGGACGAGCTGGTCCCCGCCGACGCCCCGCGCGAGGGGCTGATCGAGTTCGTCACAGACCGCCCCGGCCATGATGCCCGCTACGCGATCGACGCGACCCGGCTTGAGACGGAACTGGGCTGGCGCGCACAGGAGAATTTCGACAGCGGCATCGAGAAGACGGTGCGCTGGTATCTCGACAATGAATGGTGGTGGCGCCCGCTCCGGGACCGTTATGACGGCCAGAGGCTGGGGCTGAACGCCGCGCCCACCGCCGGGGCCGCCGCATGAGGATTGCCGTCACCGGCAAGGCGGGGCAGGTCGTTTCGAGCTTGCTCGAACGCGGTGCGGCTGCCGGGCATGAGATAATCGCGCTGGGTCGTCCGGAGCTGGATCTGGCTGATCCGGCGTCGGTCGCCCGCGCGTTGGAGGCGGCGACGCCTAACGCCATCGTCTCGGCGGCCGCCTATACGGCAGTGGACAGGGCTGAGAGTGACAGCGACCTAGCCCATGCCGTCAACGGCCGCGGCGCGGGTACCGTGGCGCAGGCCGCTCGGACGCTGGGCGTGCCGCTGGTCCATATTTCGACTGACTATGTGTTCGACGGCACTTTGGACCGGCCCTATGTAGAGAGCGATCCGACCGGGCCGACGGGCGTCTATGGCGCATCCAAGCTGGCGGGGGAGCAGGCCGTGCTGGCCGCCTATGGCGACAATAGTGCCGTCCTGCGTGTGGCGTGGGTCTACAGCCCCTTTGGTGCGAATTTCGTGAAAACCATGTTGCGGCTTGCAGCCGACCGGGACGAGCTGGGCGTCGTTGCCGACCAGATCGGCAATCCGACCAGCGCGCTGGAGATAGCCGATGGTATTCTTCGGGTAGCTACCAATATGGTGGCGTATGGTTCTCCAGCTATGCGGGGAATCTTCCATATGACCGCGAGTGGGGAAGCGAGCTGGGCTGACTTTGCCGAGGCGATCTTCGCCGCATCCGGCGCGCTCGGTGGCCCATCGGCGCGAGTCAAGCGCATCACTACTGCCGATTATCCGACGCCTGCCAAGCGGCCTGCCAATTCCCGGCTCGATTGCGGCCTGATCGCGCGGATGCATGGGATAGCCTTGCATGATTGGCCAACGTCGCTGGAAACTATGATGAAGCGACTTGTTCCGGACTATTGCGCCTCAGAAGGTGGAGTGTTAGACTAAGTCTAACAAACTAAGTTTAGAAGTGTATTTATGGATACGGTCAACATCCACGAAGCCAAGACCCATTTGTCACGGTTGATCGACCGGGTCGCCAGCAGTGGCGGCTTCATCATTGCCAAGGCAGGCAAGCCCGTGGCCAAGATCGTGCCGCTCAATGCGCCCGATAGCGGCAAGGCGAAAAGGCTGGGCTTCATGGCGGGCCAGTTGCGCGTGCCCGCTGATTTCGATCGCATGGGCGAGCAGGAGATAGAGGTGCTGTTCGGCGGCCAGTCGTGAAGCTGCTACTGGACACGCATCTGCTGATCTGGGCTGCGGGTTTTCCGGAGCGCCTGCCGGTGGAAGCGCGCGAACTGATCGAAGACAAGGACAACGACCTTTTCTTCAGCGCGGCCAGCCTGTGGGAAGTCGCGATCAAGAGCGCATTGGGGCGGGAGGACTTCGCCGTCGATTCGCGGCTGTTGCGGCGCGGGCTGCTGGACAATAATTATCGTGAACTGCCGGTGGCTAGCGAACATGCTGTTGCAAGCGACGGGCTGCCACCCATTCACAAGAATCCCTTCGACCGGCTGCTGATTGCCCAGTCGACGGTCGAAGGGATCGCGCTGCTCACTGCGGACAGCCTTGTCAGTCAATATCCGGGGCCGATCCGTAAGGTCTGACCGGCCCACAGCAACGGGAAAAGGACGCATGAAGGGGATCATTCTCGCCGGCGGCAGCGGCACCCGCCTCTATCCAATGACGTTGGCGACCTCCAAGCAGCTGATGTCGGTCTATGATAAGCCGATGATCTATTACCCGCTCAGTACCTTGATGCTGGCGCGCATCCGCGAGGTGCTGATCATTTCGACCCCGCGCGACTTGCCTGCTTTCCAGGCCCTGCTGGGCGACGGATCGCAGTGGGGCATGCACTTCGAATATGCCGAGCAGCCCAGCCCGGACGGCTTGGCGCAAGCCTATATTATCGGCGCGGATTTCGTCCAGGGCGAGCGGTCGGCGCTGATCCTGGGCGACAATATCTATTATGGCCACGGCCTGCCTGAATTGCTCGCCAGTGCATCTTCGCGCGAGCAAGGCGCTAGCGTCTTCGCATATCATGTGAACGACCCGGAACGCTATGGCGTGGTCAGCTTCGATGAGAGTATGAAGGCCGTTTCGATCGAGGAGAAGCCCGAAAGGCCCCAGTCCAATTGGGCGGTCACTGGCCTCTATCTCTATGACGAGCAGGTGGTCGACATCGCCGCGAACCTGAAGCCGTCGGCCCGGGGCGAACTGGAGATAACTGATGTCAACAGCACCTATCTGGAACGCGGTCAACTGAACGTCGAGATCATGGGGCGTGGTTATGCCTGGCTGGATACCGGCACGCCCGATAGCATGCTGGACGCGGCTGACTTCGTTCGCGTGCTGGAAAAGCGGCAGGGCTTCAAGATCGCCAGCCCGGAGGAGATTGCCTTTCGGCAGGGCTTCATTGGTGTGGCAGAACTGGAGCATGCCATCGCGAAGCTCGGTAAGTCCGACTATGGCCGGTATCTTCAAAGGTTGCTGTCTTAAGAGGCAGCGTGGGGCTGGACATTACCCCCCCTACGTTGCCCATTGGAAGGGGGGTAAGCGTTGGTGATCCGCCGGCTGCGAAAAAGCCTATTCAAGGTCAAACAGGTTGCCAGGCCTCGGCCGCTCTGCCTGGCAACCGATAACTGCATTTAGTTCAGCTTATTGATGGATTCCCGCATGTGATCCACGCTGACGGTGGAATAGCGCTGGACCATCCGCAGAGACTTCCACCCGCCCATGTTCATGATGGTGATGAGGTCGATCCCCGCCATGACGCAGTGGGACGCCCAGTGATGGCGCCAGTCATGAACGGTGAAATCCTCTATCCCCGCGCGCTGGCAGGCGGTGGCGTGCTGGTTCTTTATCGGATTGCCGCCTGGGATCTTGGCCTGACGTGTATCCTGATAGGGCTGGCCGAACCGGTTGAGGAAAACATGCCCCTTTGTCGGCTGCCCCCGCTTTTCCCAGATCGGACGTAGAACGTCCATGACGCGAGGGTGCATCGGCACGGACTGGATGACGGCATTCTTGCTGTGGTTAAGCCGAATCGACCCTTCGTGCATATCCACGCCGTCGACGCCCCAAGGGATTTGCAGCGCCGTCTGGATGCGCGGGCCATGGAAGGCCAGCATGGTGATGATCGGCTGTATGTGCGGCGCATAGGCGGCCATCAGCCGGTCGCGATCTTCCTTGCTGAGAAAGCGCACCCGTTCATTGTTGAACGGAATGGCCTTGATCCTGAGGGGCGGAAGGTCATGCAGGTCGTGGTGGACGTTGATCGCCGCTTGAAACACGGCGCGGTAGCGGTCCTGACCCGCCGGGTCATGGCCGGTCAGATAGGCGCGACGAAAATGCTCCCAGGCCTGCTTCGGCTCGCGCAGGCTGAAGTCTCCGATCAGCCCGTTGAGCTTGCCGATGCGCAGGACGTCCGACGCGCAAGGGGCCTTCGCCTTCGTCAGATAGCTGTCAAAGGCCTGAGCGATGGTTCCTTGCGCGACGAGTGCTGCCGGACCGAACATCAGCTGATGGCGCAGCTTTGTTTCATGTTCAGCCATCAGATGGGCCGCAGCGTCGCGGTCGCTCGTTCCTGTGCTGAACTCTTTGACGATGATCTTCTTCTCGCCGAGTCCGACTGAGCCTCGGATGTAGTAGATGCCGTGTTTCCCACGGGTACGGATGGAGAGCATCTTAGTTTCCTTTGCATTTGATCGCGCGCCTATGCCGGGCGGATTTTTCCGCATGCGTGACGAGGACGCGCCCTGTTTCATGAAGGTTTGGCGCATTGTGCTGCCCAGAGTTTCGCTGGAGAGGACGGGGTGCGTCCGTGAGGGGACGGCGGCGCCCGAGGCTGGATTGAGCCGAAGTTGTTTCGCTTCGCGCCGGCGCATGGGCTGCCAGTGACGATGCCCGGTCGGCCCAGCTTCGGCGGCTTCTGCGAAGCTGTCCTGTCGGCCTTGTTCGCCAGCGCCAAAGGAGCGTCAGCCGCCTTCGCCTGACATTGTTTCAGCAGCGTCCGCGACTCGGGAATTGGGTGCGCTGGCCCGGCATTTGCATGCCCAGAATTTGCCAAAAGAGGGGGGTGATTTGCCCAAAATTTGCCGAAAAAGCCGGTGGCCGGGTTCGACCCGCGACCTGCTTCAGGCAAACAAAAACCCCGCCAAACCGTTGATTTGACGGGGTTTTCGATGGTGGGCGTGGCAAGGATTGAACTTGCGACCCCTGCGATGTCAACACAGTGCTCTACCACTGAGCTACACGCCCACGGTGGAGTGGGCCAATAGCGGGGGGCGGCAGGCAGCGCAAGCGGGAAATTGAGCGCTCCCGCTATTCTTCTGGACAGCAGCCTGCCAAGCCATATGCTGCGGTGCGAAAAAGGGGACGCCAACCACCATGTTGCCATCGACCATGCCGTCCGATCAGGCCGTCGTGCGCCTGCCATTCTATCGCCAGCTCTACGTCCAGGTGCTGATCGCCATCGGGCTGGGCGTGGGGATCGGGCATTTCTTTCCGGAAACCGGCGTGGCGCTTCAACCTTTGGGAGAGGCCTTCATCAAGCTGGTCAAGATGATCATAGCGCCGGTCATCTTCCTCACCATCGTGACCGGCGTTGCGGGGATGAAGGAACTGGGCGCGATCGGCCGGGTGGCGGCCAAGGCCTTCGCCTATTTCCTGACCTTTTCCACTCTGGCGCTGATCGTCGGGCTGATCGTCGCCAATGTCGTGCATCCGGGCTCGGGCCTCAATATCGATCCGGCGACGCTGGATGCCGGCAAGGTGGCCGAATATCAGCAGCAGGCGCACAGTAGGACGCTGACCGGCTTCCTGATGGACATCATCCCCGGCACGCTGATTTCGGCCGTGGCGGATGGGCATAATATCCTGCAGGTGCTGTTCGTCGCGATCCTGTTCGGCATCGCGCTCACCATGATCGGGGAAAAGGCCGATCCGCTGATGACCGTGCTCGAATCGGCCAGCCATGCCATCTTCAAGCTGGTATCCTTTCTGATGAAGGCCGCGCCTTTGGGCGCATTCGGCGCGATGGCCTTCACCATCGGCAAATATGGCGTGGGGGCGCTGGCCAATCTGGCGGGGCTGGTGGCGACCTTCTATCTGACCTCGCTACTGTTCGTGCTGGTGGTGCTGGGCGTGGTGGCGCGGCTGGCGGGGTTCAACATCCTGCATCTGATCCGCTATCTGAAGGCGGAACTGCTGTTGGTGCTCGGCACCTCCTCCTCCGAAGCGGCGCTGCCGAGCCTGATCGAGAAAATGGAGCGCGCCGGATGCCGGAAATCGGTGGTCGGACTGGTGGTGCCGACGGGCTACAGCTTCAACCTCGACGGCACCAACATCTACATGACGCTGGCGGCGCTGTTCATCGCGCAGGCGACCAATGTCCATCTGAGCCTGGAGGAGCAATTGCTGCTGCTGCTGGTCGCCATGCTTTCCAGCAAGGGGGCGGCGGGCGTGACCGGGGCGGGCTTCATCACTTTGGCAGCGACCCTCTCGATCGTGCCTTCGGTGCCGGTGGCGGGCATGACGCTGATCCTGGGCGTGGACCGATTCATGAGCGAATGCCGGAGCCTCACTAATTTCATCGGCAATGCGGTGGCGACCGTCGTGGTGTCGGCATGGGAAAAGGGGCTGGACCGCGAGCGATTCGCCGCGGCCATGGCCGGGCAGCCGCTGCCTCCCACGCTGGATATGGAAGAGGTCGTATCGGGCTGAACGACTCTCAGTTGAGTCCGGTCAGGCTCTCCGTGCCGAACATCCGCTCGACCTCCAGCACCAGGTCGCGCAGGTGGAAGGGCTTGGACAGAACCTTTGCCTGCGGCACAGCCTTGCCCGCCTTCAGCGTGACGGCGGCAAAGCCGGTGATGAACATGATTCGCATGTCGGGCGCCACGGCGGCGGCATGCTGGGCGAGTTCGATCCCGTCCATTTCCGGCATGACGATGTCGGTCAGCAACAGGTCGAACCGGTCGCTGTCGATATGGGGCACCGCCTGCGCACCCGTGGCGACGGCGACGACGTCATAGCCCGAACGCTCCAGGGCGCGAGCCAGATAGGCGCGCATGCTTTCATCATCTTCGGCTAGCAGAATTCGAACCATTGCCCCGTACGTCTCGTCCCCAGGCCTTTAAGGCCGCCCCCGGATGCCCCCTTCGCGGATGGCGTGAAGCGGCTATATATGCGACAAGGTGTAAATATTATCCAGCCGAGTAACCATTTTTGGGCGGCGGCCTTTGGAAACGGGCAGGGAAGGAGCTTTTTTGGGACATAGCGCGCCGCCGGTTCCGACCGAAACAACGCCCGCCTATGATCTTTACGAGCCGGATGTCTCTTCCGGCCCGGTCGTCATTTCCGTGCCGCATGCGGGGCGGGATTATGATGAGGCGCTGTTGGCGCAGGCGCGGGTGCGGCAGGATGTGTTGCAAAGGCTGGAGGATCGCTGGGCCGATCTGATCGCCTATCCGCTGGTCGAACGCGGCTTTCCGGTGCTGGTGGCGCGGGTGCCGCGCGCGACGATCGACCTCAACCGGCATGAGCGGGAAATCGATGCGGGCATGGTCAGCGGCATTCCGCGGGACATGGCCTTGCAGAGCAGCGTCAAATTGCGCGGAGGGCTGGGCCTGATACCGCGCCGCTTGCCCGGCGCGCATGAACTCTGGCTGCGGTCGCTCGGCTGGGCGGAGGTCGAACGCCGGATCGATCAGTTCCACAGACCCTATCATGCGACGCTGGGCCGGTTGATGCGGGCGGCCCGCGATGCCCATGGCCATGCGATCCTGATCGATCTGCATTCCATGCCGCCGCTTCCGCCACCCACTGCGGGGCAGGTCGCGCCGGGGCTGGTGCTGGGGGACCGATTCGGGCGCAGCGCTTCGGCCCGGTTGATGACGCTGGCGGCGGACGTGGGGGCGGCCCATGGTCTGACCGTCGCGCAAAATCACCCCTATGCCGGTGACCATATGATCGAGCGCCATGGCCGCCCCGCCCACGGCCTTTATGCGATCCAGTTGGAATGCGACCGGAGCCTCTATCTGGACAGCGCCCTGGATCAGCCGGGGGCTGGGCTTGCCCGCTTGCAGCAAGTGGTGGGCGCCATCGTGAACGCGCTTGCCCATGAGCTGCCGCGTTCGACCTACGCTTTGGCGGCGGAATGAATGTCATAAAAATGTAATCAAACAGACGCTGAATCGTAACCTGCTTTTCATATTGGCGTCCTGATTTTCAGGGGACCTTCATGAATCGAACCTCCCGATTGGCCGGTGGGCTGGCGATGTGCATCATGCCTTCGCCGGTTGCGGCCCAGGCCATCAGCGAAACCGAAGCCGTCGAACTGAGGGCGCAGATCGCGGCGCTCAAGGCGCAGGTCGAACGGCTGGAAGCGCGGCTCGGCAGCGCGCCGCCGCCGCCTCCCGTTGGCCAAGCCGCTGCCGCCGCGCCGAAGTCGGAAGCGACCAGCATCAGTTGGAAGGGCGGGCCGGTCTTCAGCAAGGGGGCGGCCAGCTTCAAGGTGAAGGGGCGCATCCAATATGACGCCGGGTTGCTGATGACGCCGCAGAGCGTGCAGGATCGGGCCAAGGGCTATTCCAATGAGCTGCGCCGCCTGCGCCTGGGCGGGGAGGGGCAATTGGGCGGCGGTTTCGGTTATAAGCTGGAACTGGAACTGTCCGATAACAGCGTCGATCTGGTCGACACCTTCATCACCTATGAGAAGGACAAGTGGCTGGTCACGCTGGGCAACCACAATGCGTTCCAGTCGCTGGACGAGCTGATCAGCGACACCGGCGGATCGGTGATGGAGCGCGCCGCCTTTACCGATGCTTTCGGTTTCGAGCGGCGGCTGGGGCTGTCGGCGCAATATCGTTCCGGCATGCTGCTGGCGCAGGCGGGCGTCTTCACCGACAGCGCGGATTCACTCACCAATGATGCGGATGGGCCGGAGGGGGGCGATGAAAATAACAGCTATGGCGTCGATGGCCGCATCGTGCTGGCGCCCAAGCTAGGCAAGACCCAGTTGCATTTCGGGCTTTCTGGTCACTGGCGGGACTTTCAGCGCTTGTCGGAAACGCCGCAGCGTTACCGCCAGCGCGCCTATCTCCACACCGCCAACAGCCGCTTCCTTTCGACGCCCCGCATGGCGGCGGATGGCGAAACCCATTATGGCGCCGAATTCGCCGGCGCGCGTGGGCCGCTCTGGTGGGCGGGCGAGGCGCATTGGCTGCGTGTGTCGTGGCCTGGCCTGGCCGATCCGACCTTCTTCGGCGGCTATGGCGAAGTCGGCTATGTGCTGACCGGGGAATCGCGGGGCTACAAGAACGGGATATTCGGCATCGTGAAGCCCGACCGCCCGGTCGGCAGCGGCGGCTGGGGCGCGCTCCAGGCGACGGTGCGCTATGATTATCTCAGCCTCAACGACAAGGACATCGTCGGGGGCACGCAGAACGGCATCATCGCGGCGCTGGTATGGACGCCGGTCGAATATCTGCGCTTCAACGTCAATTACGCGCATCTGGACTATAGCGACGCGGCGATCCTGGCCGGGGGGCGCAATGATTATGGCGTGGATGTCATCGGCTGGCGCGCGGAGCTGGATTTCTGATCCGGTTGGGTTGGGGTGCGGACATGCGATAATATCGTCATCCTAGCTTTCGCTGGGATGACGGAAATGAGGTCTGCCTTCCACCCAAAGTCGTTGTCCAAAGAAAAAGGGTGGCGCCCGAAGGCACCACCCCAATTTCCTCCGGCCGAAGCCAGACAGCGGCCCCGCTTGCGCGGGAACTCGACCGAACTTACTTGAGTTCGACGGTCGCGCCGGCTTCTTCCAGCTGCTTCTTGACCTTCTCGGCCTCGTCCTTGCTGACGCCTTCCTTGATCGCCTTGGGCGCGCCTTCGACGAGCGACTTGGCTTCGGTCAGGCCCAGGCCGGTGATGGCGCGGACTTCCTTGATGACGTTGATCTTCTTGCCACCGTCGCCGGTGAGGATCACGTCGAATTCGGTCTGCTCTTCAGCGGCCGGAGCGGCGGCGGCAGCGGCCGGGCCAGCGACGGCGACGGCAGCGGCGGCCGAAACGCCCCACTTTTCTTCCAGAGCCTTCGAGAGTTCAGCGGCTTCGAGGACGGTCAGGGCCGAGAGCTGATCGACCAGTGCGTTGATGTCTGCCATGTTAGTTTTTCCCTTCTGGGCGGGGCATATGCCCCATAAATTGAGTTGAAAACGTGACTTTCGAAAAAGCCGTGGCCCTTAGGCCGCGTTCTTTTCCGCATAGGCGTTGAAGACCCGCGCGAGCTGCGCAGCCGGCGCCTGGGTGACGGTCGCGAGCTTGGTCGCGGGTGCAACGAGCAGCCCGACGATCTTCGCACGCAGTTCATCCAGCGACGGCATCGAGGCGAGCGCTTTCACGCCCTCCGCGTCCAGCAGCACTTCGCCCATCGCGCCACCAACGATCTCAAGCTTGTCGTTGGTCTTGGCGAATTCGACTGCAACCTTGGCGGCTGCAACCGGATCGGCCGAGGAGGCAAGACCAACCGGGCCGGTCAGCAGGCTGCTGAGGCTGGTATAGTCGGTGCCTTCAAAGGCGATGCGAGCGAGGCGGTTCTTCGTAACCTTGTAGGTGCCACCGGCTTCACGCATCTTCTGACGCAGGACGGTCGACTGGGCGACGGTCATGCCGAGGTTGCGGGTCACGACGACCACGCCAACCTCTGCCAGATGTGCGTTCAGCGCGGAAACGACCTCAGCTTTCTGATTACGATCCATGCCATTCTCCACTTCATGTCCATCGGACGACCCGATGAACGGCAAAACCCGCGACGAATCGCGGGGCATTGGTCCGAAGGGGAGAGATCGACTGGCCCATATCCTCAAAAGGAACAGGCAGACCCGGACAGGCGCTTGCGCCCGGCCGGCAAAGAACTTTTCCCCGTCTAGGCCGGAAATTAAGAAGGGCATATTCCCTTCACCGACTGTCTCGGACGGAAGACCACCGGCATTGCTGCCGGGGGTCCGCTGCGGGCGCCCCTACAGATTTGGAGGCGCGCTGTCACGCAGAATCTGGCGCTGGCTGTGCAAAGCGGCGGAAAAGCGTCGTTTTTCGCCGAAGTTCACACCATATGCGCGCGCATATGCAGGCGCGCGTAGGCGTCGTGGGAAGCGGATCGACATTTCAAAGACGGGGCTGCGATAGGCACGTCTGAGGGGAGTAGGACAGGATAAAAGCGGCACCGGGTCAGGCAATAGGATGTTTTTTCGCCAGCCGTGGCACGGAGGTTACAGTTGGCGGAGCGAGGGCCGATTTCGACCAACGACGGACCCTAGCAGAATTGGCCCGTTATCCTAAAAGCTGCCCGTGAAATTAGCTTGCACGGTCTGGATAAAGATAAACTTTTTTGAAAAGATTGATTCCACTTGAAGTGAGACGGAATGACGGTTCATAATTGCATGGAATGGTAGCAACATAGTTTAATCTTATCAAACCGTGTATGAACGCTAGAATCTCGTCTATTTCTCTTTTAGGCACTGGTATTTTTCGGATCGAATTTCGTCGATGTACTGAAATTATATCTCCTTCTAAAATGGTGAGCCATCCGGCCATATAGGAGATCACCCAAAGCATCTCCTCCAACGCGGAATCCAAATCTATTCCTTTGTCATAGGCTGCATCTGTCGCGTCGCCTAACTCGTCCAGCGAACATGTAAGCACGTTATCCTTAAGCAACCCAACTTTATGAAGGTATTCATAAGCACCAGAGTAAGATGAATCATGATGGTAATAATATAGCTGCCCATCCGTCACGGATTCTGGGCCTGCCGTGAAACTATTTTTGTCTATTCCCCAAACTAGTGCAGACCGAACAAGGCAATGAAATACAATCCTCGCTGGATCGCATTTATCAATTTCCTTAAGAGAAGGTATTTCTATGTCGCGGCAGGGTCCCGCTTCCCATTCAGCAAGCCTTGCTAGGCGGGTAAAGCGCTCTTTTGCACCTCGCCGGTATGAACGGAACAAGCCAATGGCGGGGAAAATTGCTCCGGCCAATAATCCTATAATAACCCATGAGATCAATGACATTGGGCCTCGCGATCTAAGTAGCCCCATCTTTCGTCAATTTGGTTGTTCTGCAATCGTTTTTGTCGACTTTGCCGGGATGGCGTCTCCGAAACCGCCCGTCCGCAAACCACCCTTCTTTGCCCTAAACCCGATCCGCCTGAACCACCGTGTCCAGCCCGCGCAGGGCTGAAAGGATGCGGTTGAGATGCTGGGCGTCGGCCACTTCCAGGTCGATGATATCGGTGTGGAAGGGGCCTTCGCGGTTTACCAGTTGCAGGTTGAGGATGTTCGCCTTGGTCGCGCCGAACACATTGGTGACGGCGGCCAGCGCGCCCGGCTGGTTCTTCACGATCACCTGGAGCCGCGCCGTGCCGCCCTTCGACTTGCTGTCCCAGCTCAGATCGACCCAATCGTCATTCTGATCGACTTCCAGCGAGCGGCAGTCGATGGTGTGGACCTCGATCGGCTCGCCGGTGCGGCGGACGCCGACGATGCGGTCGCCGGGGACGGGGTGGCAGCAATCGCCCAGATTATAGGCGATGCCTGGCGTCAGGCCGCGGATCGAGACCGGGGCATGCTGGCGCGGATGGGCTTCCTCCATCCCTTCCCCGCTGGTGGAGCCGGGGACGAGAGCCTCCATCACTTCCGAATCGAGCAGCCGGTGCGTGGCGATGGCGACCATCAGCGAGGCGCGGTCGTCCAGTTTGAGCCGTTTCAGGGCGGCCTTCAGTGCCTTGTCGCCCAGTTCGCTTGCCAGTTCGGGGGAGAAGCGGCCGATAATCTCCTCATAGAGCTTCTCGCCCAGCGCCACTTCCTCGCCGCGCTGTTTCTGGCGGATATAGCGGCGGATGGCGGCGCGGGCCTTGCCGGTGATGGCGAAGGTCAGCCAGCCGGGCTGCGGCTCCTGCCCCTCCGACTTCAATATTTCGACCTGATCGCCATTTTCCAGCGTGGTGCGCAGCGGCACGACGCGGCCGTTGACCTTGGCGCCGACGGTCTGGTTGCCGAGCGAGGTGTGCACCGCATAGGCGAAGTCAACCGGCGTCGATCCCTTGGGCAACTGGTGCAGCTCGCCCTTGGGGGAGAAGGCGAAGATTCGGTCCTGATACATCGCCATGCGGGTATGTTCGAGCAGCTCGTCCGCATCCTGACTCTGCTCCAGGATTTCGACCAGATCGCGCAGCCAGGCGGCATGGTGGTCGCCCGCATCGCCCTTCTGCTTATAGGCCCAGTGCGCGGCGAGGCCGAGTTCGGCGTCATTGTGCATGTCGCGGCTGCGAATCTGCACCTCGATCCGGGCATTGTCCTGATGGATGACGGTGGTGTGCAGCGATCGGTAGCCGTTGCGCTTCGGGGTGGAGATGTAGTCCTTGAAGCGGCCGGGCACCATTTTATAGGTCTGGTGGATGACGCCGAGCGCGCGGTAGCAGTCCTCCGTCGTCTCGGTGATCACGCGGAACGCCATGACATCGGTGAGCTGCTCGAAGCTGATGTGGCGTTCCTGCATCTTCTTCCAGATGGAATAGGGATGCTTTTCGCGGCCCGAAACGGTAACGGGCAAGCCCTTGCCGCCCAGCAGCAGTTGCAGTTCCGCGCCGATCCGGTCGACCTTGTCATGGCCGCCTTCCTTGAGCTGTTCGAGGCGCTTGGTGATGCTGTCATAGGCTTCCGGCTCCAGCTCGCGGAAGGCCAGAAGCTGCATCTCGCGCATAAAGTCGTACATGCCGATCCGCTCCGCCAGCGGGGCGTAGATGTCCATCGTCTCGCGGGCGATGCGGCGGCGCTTCTGCTCATTCTTGATGAAATGCAGCGTGCGCATATTGTGAAGGCGATCGGCCAGCTTCACCAACAGCACGCGGATATCGTCCGACATGGCGAGCAGGAATTTGCGCAAATTCTCCGCCGCCCGCTCATTTTCGGACATGGCCTCGATCTTGCTGAGCTTGGTGACGCCGTCGACCATTTTGGCGACGTCCTTGCCGAAGGCGTGCTCGATCTCCTCATAGGTGACGAGCGTATCTTCTATCGTGTCGTGCAGCAGAGCCGTCACGATGGTCTGGTCGTCCAGATTGAAGTCGGTCAAAATGCCTGCGACTTCAATCGGATGGCTGAAATAAGGGTCGCCGCTGGCGCGCTTCTGGCTGCCATGTTTCTGGACCGAAAACACATAGGCGCGGTTGATCATCGCTTCGTCCGCATCCGGATCGTAGCGTTTTACCCGTTCAACAAGTTCGTACTGGCGTAACATCCTACTGCGATTGTCCGCGATGCCCCTTGCTGTGCAACAAAAAAATCCCATTTTAGGTGAATAGCGCTGCGCTTTTGCAACGCAGGTGGCTTTGAGCTATCAAGTGAAGACGATGACACATAATCTGGCGCAGGATCTGGAACAATGCGCGCTGCCCAGCGCATTGGAGGCGATGGGTGAACGCTGGTCGTTCCTCATCTTGCGGGGCGCTCTATCGGGAATCCGGCATTTCGAGGAGTTTCAGTCGACTCTCGGCATTGCCCGCAACATCCTGGCGAACCGGCTCGCGCGGCTGGTGGAAAACGGCATCATGGTGCGCCAGCCGATGCAATGCGACCGGCGCAAGGTCGAATATCGCCTGACCGAAAAAGGGCAGGATCTGGCGCCTGCCATGATCGCGCTGCGCCAGTGGGGCGAGAAATGGGGCTGCGGTCCCATCGCCTGCCAGGTGCTGGCCGACAGCCGTGACCGGCAACCGATCCGTCAGATGATGATCCAGGCGCATGATGGCCGTCCGCTGGAACCCAGCGATCTGGTCTGGCTGTGCGTCGATGAAGTGACGCTGATGACGCAGGAAGCGGCGGCGGCCTGAGGGCAGCGCTGGCACATCCCCTGTCGTTCAGTCATGCCGGCCCGGTTTCCGCATGGCGAATTGCCTTCGTTTTTTTCGCCTGCCTGCGCGCCATTCGCAAAAAACCGGTTCCCACTTTTTTGCCTGATGCTTTAGGCTGAATGCAATGTCAGTCCATCGCTTCCAGCCCCAGCCCTTTTTCGCGGACAAGAACCGCGCATTCTGGAACCTCCAGTCGGTGGGGTGGGCCGGTGCCTTCCTGCTGCGCGGTTCCTCCACCATCGCCAATGGGCAGCCGCTCTCCAGCCTGATCCCGGTGATGATCTCGACCGTGTCGGGCTATTCGGTGACGCTGCTGATCGCGGTGGTGTTCCGTTTTCTCCAGCGCCAGCGGCCGATCGTGACCTGGGGCGCATCGATCGTGACGGTGGTGATCGCCGCCGGGCTGGTGGCGTTCATCGATGCCTGGGTATTCTCGACCCAGAATCGGGGCAGCGATACGGCGGGCGTGCAGCTTTTCTTGGGCGCCTTCTATCTCAGCATGACGTTGCTGGGAGCCTGGTCGGCGCTTTATTATGCGATCAACTTCTACCTGACGGTGGAGGAGCAGGCGGACCAGCTTCTGCATCTGGAAAGCCAGGCATCGAGCGCGCAGCTCGCCATGCTGCGCTATCAGCTCAATCCGCATTTCCTGTTCAATACGCTGAACAGCATCTCGACCCTGGTGCTGCTCAAGCAAACTGACCGGGCCAATGCGATGCTTTCCCGCCTGTCCTCCTTTTTGCGCTATACCCTGATCAACGAACCGACCGCGCAGGTGACGATCGAGCAGGAGATCGAGACGTTGAAGCTTTATCTGGAGATCGAGAAGATGCGGTTCGAGGATCGCCTGAGGCCGGTTTTCCATATCGATCCGGCGGTCGCGCAGTCGCGCCTGCCCTCTCTGCTGCTCCAGCCGCTGGTCGAAAATGCCATCAAATATGCCGTCACGCCCAAGGAGGAAGGCGCGGAAATCTCCGTCACGGCGCAGCCTGCCGGTGAAAACGTCCGGATCATCGTATCCGATACGGGTCCGGGATTGAATGAGGGGTTCACCCGCCCGAACAATCCGGTGAGCGAAGGAACGGGCGTCGGTCTGGCGAATATCCGCGACAGGTTGATTCAGGCCTTCGGGGAACGACAGAGCTTCGAAACGCGTTCAACGCCTGGCGGCTTTTCGGTCCTGATCGAAATGCCGCTTAATTTGGATGAACCATCGAGAGTGGCCGCATGACCATCAGAACAATCCTCGTCGACGACGAAAGCCTGGCTATTCAAGGCCTCAAGCTGCGTCTGGAAGCGCATGAGGATGTCGAAATCGTAGAAACCTGCTCCAACGGCCGCGAAGCGATCCGCGCCATCAAGACGCATAAACCCGACCTTGTGTTCCTCGACATTCAAATGCCTGGCTTCGACGGATTTTCCGTGGTGCAGGGGTTGATGGAAGTCGAACCGCCGCTTTTCATCTTCTGCACCGCTTACAGCGACCATGCGATCCGCGCGTTCGAGGCGCAGGCCGTCGACTATCTGATGAAGCCGGTGGAGGAAGGCCGTCTGGCCGATGCGCTGGACCGGGTGCGGCAGCGGCTTTCCGAAAAGCGCCAAGTGCAGGAAGCGGAAAAGCTGCGCGAGGTGCTGGCGGAGGTCGCGCCCGACGCGATGAACGACTTTTCGGGCGATGGCGATGCGCCGGCCGCCAACCGCTTCGAAAAGCTCATCAACATCAAGGATCGTGGGCAGATTTTCCGCGTGGATGTCGATTCGATCGAGCGGATCGACGCGGCGGGCGACTATATGTGCATCTATACCGCCGACAATTCGCTGATCCTGCGCGAGACGATGAAGGATCTCGAAAAGCGTCTGGACCCGCGTAATTTCCAGCGCGTGCACCGCTCCACCATCGTGAATCTCAGCCAGGTACGGCAGGTGAAGCCGCATACCAATGGCGAATGCTTCCTGGTGCTGGAATCGGGCGCGCAGGTGAAGGTCAGCCGTTCCTATCGCGACGTGGTGGCGCGCTTCGTGCATTGATTCGCCCCTCCCTTCCGAGAGAGGCTCAATTTACCGAAACACCCATTGCCGGTTGAGGCCG
Source organism: Sphingobium sp. TB-6 (assembly GCF_012927365.1). NCBI lineage: Bacteria > Pseudomonadati > Pseudomonadota > Alphaproteobacteria > Sphingomonadales > Sphingobiaceae > Sphingobium > Sphingobium sp. TB-6. The sequence continues at coordinate 153,732 of NZ_JABBGL010000002.1, forward strand.
AACATCACGGCCGGCGTCACGAAGAGCATGGCCGGGATGGGCGACCATTCCGGCCAGCGCATATGGGTGACGCACAGCCACACCCAGAGCGCGTTGAGGGTATAGCTGATCAGCGACACCGCGACGAAGCGGACGCCGCGCGCCGCCTGATTGTCGCGGCTGCCATGGCCGCGGAAGGTGAAGCTGCTGTGCGTGACATAGCCGATCGCCACCGCCGCCAGATAGCCGATGCCGTTGGCGATCTGCGGATGCAGTCCGGCGGGCGCGGCCAGCGTCCAGTAGATCGCCGCCTGACAGGCCGTCACGAACAGCCCGGTCACGCCATAGCGGACGATCTGCCAGAACAAGGCCTGCTTTTCCGCTGTGAGGATTTGGAGGATTTTCATGCGGCCCCGTTGCGCTTTGATGCGAAGCCTCTAATCGAGCCATCATGAAACTGCAAAGCTGGCCTGTCCTGCGCGCTCATATCGTCCCTCTCGCGGCGAAATTTTCCCTTTATGCCGAGCGAAATTGGAAGTGGCTGACCGTCCTTTTGTGGATGTTCGCCATGGCCTGTCTGATCGCCACGCGCTGGCCGCAGATTCATTGGCTGACGCTCAGCGATACGGACGACAATATCCGCTATTTGCAGGTGAGGGACTGGCTGGCCGGGCAGGGCTGGTACGACCTGCGGCAATATCGGCTCGATCCGCCCGCCGGGTTCAACATCCACTGGTCGCGGCTGGTGGACCTGCCGCTCGCCGGGCTGATGCTGTTCTTCCGCGCTTTCCTCGATCAGGGGCTGGCCGACCGGCTGGCTTGCGGGATCGCGCCGATGCTGCCGTTATTGCCGCTGATGCTTGGGCTGGGCTTCATCGCGCGGCGGCTGGCGGGGGGAAATAGCTGGTTCCTGGCCGCGCTCGCGCCCTTCGCCGCGCAAATGGGCATCAGCATGTTCATGCCGATGCGGATCGATCATCATGGCTGGCAATTGGCCTTCACCGTGCTGATGCTGGCAGGGCTGATCGACCGCAACTGGCTGCGCGGGGGCATCGTCGCGGGCGTGAGCAGCGCTCTCTCCATCGCTATCGGCATGGAGATGATCGTCTATCTGGCGGCGGGCGGCGCGCTGATCGCGCTGCGCTGGGTGTTCAAGGAGGGCGCGGCGCGGCGGATGCTGCCCTATGCGATCAGCCTTGGCGGAGCGACGTCGGTGCTGTTCGTGCTGTTTGCCAGCTATGCCAATCGGCAGATGGTGTGCGACGCGATCTCGCCCATCTGGGTCGCGATCTTCGCGACGGCTTCGGCGGGGATGGTGCTGCTGGCGCTGCTGCCGCTCAGAAGCTGGCCCGCGCGGCTGGGGGCTGGGATCGTGGTCGGCGCGGCGGTGGCGGCCTTTGCCTGGGTGAACTGGCCGCAATGCCTGTCCGGCGCCTATCAGATTTCGCCCGAACTGGAGAGACTGTGGCTCGCCAATATCCGCGAGGCCAAGCCGATCACGGTGCAGGCGCGCAGCCTGGTCGTGCCGCTGATGGCCATCCCGGTGGCGGGCCTTTTCGGCCTGATATGGGCGTTGTGGGATTCGCGGCGGGACGGGGACCGGCTCTGGGCCTGGGCGACCGTGGGGCTGATGATGCTCTTTTCGACCGCGCTGCTTTTCTGGCAGCTCCGCGCGGGTCCGGCGGCGCAATTGCTGGCCATTCCGCCTGCGGCCTGGGCGGCCTATCGCCTGCTGTGTCTGATCGGGGCGGGCAGGCCGGTGGCGCGTCTGGCGGCGGGGCTGGGCGTGGCGGCGTTGGCCGTGGCGGCCTTTGCGACGCCGCTCTATCCGCAGATCAACCAGTTCTGGGTCAAGACGACCGGCGAGAAGCCCAAGCCGCAAAAGCCGACGGTGCAGGCGCGCAGGAAGGCCATAGACAAGGCCAATGGCCGCTGCCGCACCCTGCCCGCGTTGGAGGTGCTCAACCAGCTGCCGCCCGCCACCATCTTCACCATGGTCGATCTGGGGCCGCGCCTGATCGTCGCCACGCACCACAGCGCCTTGGCGGGCCCCTATCATCGCAACGGCGCGACGATCCTCGACATGCACCATGCCTATGACGGTCCGGCGGAGGCTTTCCGGCCGATCGCGGCGAAGCATCATGCGACCTATTTGCTGGTCTGCCCCGGCTTTCCGGAGGGCACCATCTATCAGGCGCGCAGTCCTAGGGGCTTTTACGCCGGGCTGATGCGGGGCGAAGTGCCGGGCTGGCTGAAGCCGGTGATGCTGCGGACCGGGATGACGCTGCCTTACACGCTGTATCGCATCGATTATTCAGCGCCGGGCTAGGAAAAAATCCCGCAGCAGCGTTGATGCCTCGGCTTCGGCCAGGTCGCCATAGACATCCGGCCGGTGCAGGCATTGCGGATGGGTGAAGAGGCGCGGTCCCTGCTCGATCGCGCCGCCCTTGGGGTCGGATGCCGCATAATAGAGGCGGGCGATGCGCGCGTGCGAGATTGCCCCGGCGCACATGGCGCAGGGCTCCAGCGTCACCCAGAGATCGCAGCCGGTCAGGCGGAAGTCGCCCAGATGCGCGGCGGCGGCCCGAATCGCGACCATTTCGGCATGGGCGGTGGGATCATTGTCGCGGCGGTTGCGGTTTTCGCCTTCACCGATGATCCGGCCGTCGAGAGTGATGACCGCGCCGATGGGCACTTCCCCCGCGTCGGCGGCGGCGCGGGCAAGGTCCAGCGCGCGCCGCATCGGTTCAGGCAATGGGAAGGGCGAAACCATGGCTTCGCCCATACAGGATCATCGCACCGTTCGGAAAGGGTCAGGGCTTTTTGACGTCCACCGTCGGCACTTCGACCGTTTCCTTGCGCTTGCCGACCTCCACCTTCGCCACATTGGCCTCATATTTGGGCAGGGAGCCGCCCTTGATCGCGACTTCGGGCAGGCGTCCTTCCTGCGTTTTCTGCAGGTCGATGAAGCCGGTGGCGATGCCGCCAGCCAGGACCAGCAGCAAAATCAGCAACAAGCCACCAATGAATCGCATTTCGGCCTCCTTTGGCTTATGGGGCGTCAACGCTCATGAGTCGGAAAGGGTTGCGGCGCTTGATGGCTCTGGGCGGGTTGACGTGCGCGGGGAATCCCGTTATCCGCGCCGCTTTCCGAACGAACCCGAATTACAAGGTTGATTGACTATGTCGCGCATTTGCGAGCTGACCGGCAAGGGCCGCCAGGTGGGTCACAATGTTTCCCACGCCAATAACAAGACCAAGCGTGTGTTCCTGCCCAACCTGCAGAACGTGTCGCTGATCTCCGAAGCGCTGGAAACGACCGTGAAGCTGCGCGTGTCGACCCATGGCCTGCGTTCGGTCGAGCATAATGGCGGCCTGGACAACTGGCTGCTGAAGACTAACGACGACAAGCTGTCGCTGAAGGCTCGCCGCCTGAAGCGCGACATCGTGAAGAAGAAGGCCGCCGTAGCCGCCTGATTCGGTTCGATCCGTTCGCATGAGGAGCGGCCTGGCGACGGGCCGCTTTTTGCGTTGGTTTGGACCTTGGGTCCTATTCCTCTGCATTCCAATCCAGCGTGAATTTCAGCAGCAGGGTGCGTTGGAAGAATTCGTGATTGTCGTCGGAGGCGATCCAGATGACCCGGCGGCCCCCTTCCTGCGTGACCGCCAGCCCTTCGAAATTATCGGCCAGCAGGGGCGGCGCCAGCCGGGCGAGGGCGCGCGCCTTCAATCGGTCGCCGGGGCGTGGCCTTTCCGGCAGCTCGACGATCGCCAGCGTGGCCGTGAACAGCTCCTGCAAGGTCAGCCGCCGGTTGAGCACCAATATGTGCCGATCGTCGAGGGCGATAGCGTCCGTCGGGCGATAGCCACGCGGCGGCACATAGCGCAGGTGCATGGGGGCGGCCGTCGTGGCTTCGGCAGGGTCGCCCGCGAACAGCAGCGTGTCGTGGCTGCCGTCGGCGGTCATGCCCATCTCCGCCAGGACGAGAAAGCGGCCATCGGGCAGCCGCGCCAGCGATTCGATCGATCCGGTCTCGGGCCAGGCTTCGATCTCCGGCCAGGTCCGGCAGGCTTCGACGCGCGCGAAGCCGGGCGAATAGCGGCAGATCATCTGTTGCAGTTCGAAGCCTACCCAATAGCGCTGGGTCGCCGGATCGTGGGTCATGGCCTCCGAATCCCAGGCCCACCAGGGGCGGTCGCGGTCCTGCGGGCGGATGGGAAGGGGGGCGATGAACGGGCGCCGATCCGCTTTGCCGGGGCCGATGTGAAAGCCCATCAGCGTGCCGGAATCGCTGAGCGCCAATATCTGACCGTCCGGTTCCGCCAGCAGCGAGGAAATGCCGCCAAAGCCATGATGGGTGCTGTTGAGCTGCCATCCGCCCAGATAATGGAGGCGCCCCAGGTCGCGCTGGGCAGGATCGGCGGCGTTCAGGGACAAGGCGCGCGCCCGGACCAGCAGCGGGCCGGCGCCGAAGGGCTGGGGCTTGTTCTTGTGCGGCGCGGGGAGCAGCAGGATCGCGAGCAACAGGACGATCAGGATTCGGCGCATCGCCTTCGCCATAGGGGATTATCCGCCCTTGTGCAGGGTTTTTCGCGGCTCTGGCATCGCCCGTGAAAAAGCGTGATACTGCGTCCTTTCGGCCGGACCAATACTGAACGATGGCTGACATCGCCATTCAGGCTTGGCTCAATGCGAATCGGGCAAAAGGGCTTCAATCGATGGCGAGTCCTCCTTTGGAAGATCTGCCTGGATCGATGGCAAATTGAGGAGCAACGCCATGAAGACGAAGTTTCTGATCAATCTGGGGGCGGCGCTGGCGATGGGCGCTGCCTCTCTGGCCGCCACTGCGACGCCGGCCATGGCCCGCGACGGCTGGGGCCGCCATTATGAACGGGGCGATTATTATCGCGGCGACCGGGGCTATCGGGGCTATCGCGACGGCTACTACCGTGGCGACGGCTATTATCGCGGCGATGGCTATTATCGGGGCTATCGCGGTTATCGCGGCGGCTATCGCTGCCGGGACAGCGGCACGGGCGGCACCATCATCGGCGCGATCGCCGGTGGCCTGCTCGGTAACGAAGTCGGCAAGGGCAGCGGCCGCTATGGCCGTCGCGGCGACGGCACCACAGGCGCCATCATCGGCGCGGGCGTGGGTGCGCTGGCCGGCCGGGCGATCGACCGGGATTGCTGACCCGCTTATCCTTCGGGAGAAAGTGACGAGGGCCGCTCCATTCGGGGCGGCCCTTTCATTTTGCCGGGGGCGGTGCCTGCCGCGGATCGATCCGCTGATGATCGGAGCGGTTCGATCCGGCTTCATCGCCCGAACCCGGCGCGCAGGCGGCCAGGGCCAGCAGCAGTCCGCCGATCCAGGGACGGATCATCGCATTTTCCCCTTCCCCAAAAGAAAAAGGCCGCCCCGTTTCCGGCGCGGCCTCTTCCAGACAATTCCCCGATAGGGAATTACATCGCGTTCGCGGCGGCGTTGCCCGCAACGTTGGCAGCGTTCGAAGCGGCGTTCGAAGCGTTGTCGGCAGCGTTCAGCGCGGCATTCATGGCGTTGTCGGCAGCGTTCGAAGCGTTCTCGGCAGCATTGGCCGAAGCGTTGGCGGCATTTTCCGCACCGCCCGAGCAGGCGGCCAGGCCGAGCGACGCGGCGAGAACGAGCGAAAGAGCAATCGACTTGGTCATGGGTTAACCCCTCTCTGAGAATAAAAACGGTGCAGACCACTCTCGGAGAAAAGTTCACCCCCCATTGCGTCTGCGCCGCGATTCGTAATGAATCCGGCGACTCATGGCAATCCCATTCCTGCTTCAAGCCCCTGATTGGGGGCGTAAGGGGGTTGGAACGGCGCGGCCCGAACGGCCATTGACGCATATAAAGATTTCTTTATATGATCCTTTCATGAGCGCAGCACTCGACATTTTCCGGGCATTGGGTGACCCGACGCGGCTGCGCATCATCCATCTGTTGCGCGCCATGGAACTGGCTGTCGGAGAGATCGCGCAGGTCGTCGGGCAAAGCCAGCCGCGCGTCTCCCGCCATGTCCGCATTCTGGCCGAAGCCGGTCTGCTCGAACGGCGCAAGGAAGGCAATTGGGTTTTCCTGCGGTTGCGCAAGCAAGCGGAAATCGCGCCCTTTCTGGTCCTTTTCGATCAGTTGGTGCCGTCGGAGGCGGAGCTGTTGTGGCAACGCGCCGATCTGGCGCGGCTGGCGGCGGTGCGGGCGGATCGCAGCCGTGCAGCGGAAAGCTATTTTTCCGAACATGCCGAGGAATGGGACGCGATCCGGTCGCTGCATGTGCCGGAAGGCGATGTCGAGACGGCGATGACCGTTCTGTTGGGGGCAGAGCCGATCGGGCATCTGCTCGACATCGGCACCGGGACAGGGCGGATGATCGAGCTGTTCGGGCCGTCGGCGGACCAGGTGACGGCGCTGGATCGCAGTCCGGACATGTTGCGGCTGGCGCGGGCCAAGCTGCCGGAGGATGCCGGCGACAAATATGCGCTGGTGCTGGGCGATTTCGGCGCGCTGCCGCTGGAGACGGGCAGCGTCGATACGGTGGTGCTGCATCAGGTTCTGCATTATGCGCAGGAGCCTGAACGGGCGATCACGGAAGCGGCACGGGTTGCGGCGGCGGGCGGCCGGGTGCTGATCGCTGATTTCGCGGCGCATGAGCGGGAGGAACTGCGGCTGCGCGACCAGCATGCGCGGCTGGGCTTTTCCGATGAGCAGATCGAAAGCTGGTTCGCGGATGCGGGCCTGGTGCTGGAGCGGGTGGAGGTGCTGCCCGGCCAGGAACTGACGGTACAATTATGGCTGGGACGGCGCCGGGGCGCGCGCATCCTGCGACACGAAGGACGACTTTCCGCATGACCTTGAGCTTCCCCTCCGTCGAAGAGGCGCGGCGTGCGCTGGATGCGCCGCTCTACGCCGATCTGGCGGGCGACCTGAACGTCAGCTTCGAATTCTTCCCGCCCAAGACGGAGAAGATGGAGGAGCAGCTCTGGTCCGCGATCCAGACACTGACGCCGCTGGCGCCCAAATTCGTGTCGGTGACCTATGGTGCGGGTGGCTCGACGCGCGAGCGCACGCACAATACCGTAGCGCGGATCGCGAAGGAAACGCCGCTGTCGGCGGCGGCGCATCTGACCTGCGTGGCGGCGAGCAAGGCCGAGATTGACGAGGTGGTCGACGCCTATTGGGAAGCGGGCGTTCGGCATATCGTTGCGCTGCGCGGCGATCCGCCGGAAGCGGGGACGAAGTTCGAGCCGCATCCCGATGGTTACAAGGGCGCGGCGGAACTGGTCGAGGGGCTGGTGAAGCGGCATCCGTTCGAGATTTCGGTGGCGGCTTATCCGGAGACGCATCCGGATGCTTTGAGCGCGCAGAGCGATATCGACAATCTCAAGCGCAAGCTGGACGCGGGCGCGACGCGGGCGATCACGCAATTCTTCTTCGAGCCGGACACCTTCTTCCGCTTCCGCGACACGGTGGCGGCGGCGGGGATCGATGCGGAGATCATCCCCGGCATCATGCCGGTCAGCAATTTCGCGGCGGTCCAGCGCATGTCGGCCATGTGCAACACCGATGTGCCGGGCTGGATGGGCAAGCTGTTCGAAGGGCTGGACGATCTGCCCGCCGCGCGGCAGCTCGTGTCCGCCACGCTGGCGGCGGAATTGTGCCGCAAGCTCTATGCGGGCGGGGTGCGCGACTTTCATTTCTATACGCTCAACCGGGCGGAACTGAGCTATGCGATCTGCCATTTGCTCGGGCTTCGGCCCGCCACATTGGAGAAGACGGCATGACCGCCGAAGCACGTTTTCGCGCCGTTGCGGCGGAAAAGATCATGATCTTCGACGGCGGCTACGGCACGTCGATCCAGAAACATGGGCTGACCGAGGCGGATTATCGAGGGGATCTCGATCTGGCGAAGGATCAGAAGGGGAATAATGACCTGCTCTGCCTGACGCGACCGGACATCGTCGAAGGCATCCACACCGCCTATCTCGACGCCGGCGCGGACATGATCGAGACGAATACTTTCTCGTCCACGAAGATCGCCATGGCCGATTATGGCTGCGAGCATCTGGTGCGGGAGATCAACATCGCCGCTGCCCAGATCGCCCGGCAGGCTTGCGAGGCGGCGACGGCGAAGGATGGACGGCCGCGCTTCGTGGCGGGGTCGATCGGGCCGACGAACAAGACTTTGTCGATTTCGCCGGATGTGAACGACCCGGCCTATCGCGAGGTCGATTATGATACGCTCAAGGCCGACTATCGCGAGCAGTGCGATGCGCTGATCGAGGGTGGCGTGGACTTTCTGCTGGTCGAAACCTGCTTCGACACGCTGAACGCCAAGGCGGCGGGCATGGCCGCGCGGGAGGCCGAGGCGGCGGCGGGGCGGCCTGTGCCGCTGATGCTGAGCTTCACCATCACCGATATGTCGGGGCGGAACCTGTCGGGGCATACGATCAACGCCTTCTGGTATTCGCTGCGGCATTTGAAGCCGCTCACCATCGGGGTGAATTGCGCTTTCGGGGCGGATTTGCTGCGGCCTTATCTGAGCGAGCTAGCGAAGAATGCCGATACGCTGATCCTGGCTTATCCCAATGCGGGCTTGCCCAATGAGCTGGGGCAATATGATGAGCTGCCCGAGACCACGGCTTCGCTGATCCGCCAGTGGGTGGATGAGGGGCTGGTGAATATGGTCGGCGGCTGCTGCGGCACCACGCCCGCGCATATCGGCGCGGTGGCGAAGGCGCTGGCGGGGCAGAAGCCGCGTATCGTTCCGGAACTGCCGGTGGTGACGCGGCTTGCGGGTCTCGAACCGATGCACATCGCGGCTTAAACAGAATATCGTCATCCCCGCGAAGGCGGGGATTCATCTCAGACGTGAGCGTCTGGACGCGAGGTAAGGGAGATAGATTCCCGCCTTCGCGGGAATGACGGAAGAGAAGAAATGACCACCCAATCCACCGCCACTTTCGTCAATATCGGTGAGCGCACCAACGTCACCGGATCGGCCAAGTTCAAGAAGCTGATCATGGCGGGCGACTATGCAGCCGCCATCGACATCGCCCGCGATCAGGTGGAGAACGGCGCGCAGATCGTCGACGTCAACATGGACGAAGGCCTGCTCGACGCGGTCGAGGCGATGACGACCTTCCTGAAGCTCATGACCTCCGAGCCGGACATCAGCCGCGTGCCGGTGATGATCGACAGCTCGAAATGGGAAGTGATTGAGGCGGGGTTGAAGTGCGTCAGCGGCAAGCCGGTCGTCAATTCGATCAGCATGAAGGAGGGCGAGGAGGCCTTCTTGCATCATGCGCGGCTCTGCATGGCCTATGGCGCGGCGGTGGTCGTCATGGCCTTCGACGAGACGGGGCAGGCGGACACGAAGCAGCGTAAGGTCGAGATTTGCGAGCGGGCTTACAAGCTGCTGATGACCATTGGTTTCCCGCCTGAAGACATCATCTTCGACCCCAATATCTTCGCGGTGGCGACGGGGATCGAAGAGCATAATAATTATGGCGTCGACTTCATCGAGGCTTGCCGCGAGATCAAGAAGCGCTGCCCGCATGTCCATATTTCGGGCGGACTGTCGAACTTCTCCTTCTCCTTCCGCGGCAATGAGCCGGTGCGGCGGGCGATGCATTCGGTCTTCCTCTACCACGCCATTCCGGCGGGGCTGGACATGGCGATCGTCAATGCGGGCCAGCTCGACGTTTACGACGCTATCGATCCGGCGCTGCGCAAGGCCTGCGAGGATGTGCTGCTGAACAGCGATCCCGAAGCCGGGGATCGCCTGGTCGCGCTGGCCGAGAGCTTCAAGGGCAAGGATGCGGCTTCGGAAAAGGCGGCGCAGGAATGGCGCGGCTGGCCGGTCGCCAAGCGGCTGGAACATGCGCTGGTCAAGGGCATCGACATGTATGTGGTTGAGGATACGGAGGAAGCCCGCCTCGCCGCCGCCAAGCCGATCGAGGTGATCGAAGGCCCGCTGATGGACGGCATGAACGTCGTGGGCGACCTGTTCGGCGCGGGCAAGATGTTCTTGCCGCAGGTCGTCAAATCCGCCCGCGTCATGAAGAAGGCGGTGGCGCATCTGCTGCCCTTCATCGAGGCTTCGAAGGAACCCGGCGCCAAGGGCAAGGGCAAGATCATCATGGCGACGGTGAAGGGCGACGTCCATGACATCGGCAAGAATATCGTCGGCGTCGTGCTCCAGTGCAACGGCTTCGAGGTGATCGACATGGGCGTGATGGTGCCCTGGCAGGACATCATCAAGGCCGCGAACGATCATGATGCCGACATGATTGGGCTTTCGGGCCTCATCACGCCCTCGCTGGACGAGATGGTGACGGTGGCGGTGGAGATGCAGCGCGCGGAGATGACCATGCCGCTGCTGATCGGCGGCGCGACGACATCGCGGGTGCATACGGCGCTGCGCATCGATCCGGCCTTTACCGGGCCGGTGGTGCATGTGCTGGACGCGAGCCGCGCCGTGGGCGTGGCGACGGCCTTGGTGTCGGAGACGCAGAAAACCGATTTCGTCCAGAAGACCAAGGATGATTATGAGCATGTCCGCGTCGCCCGCGCCAATAAGGGGCAGAGCGCGCTGGTGCCGATCGAGGATGCGCGCGCCAATGGCTTCGAGATTGACGAGAGCCTGAAGCCCGGCAAGCCGCGCCTGCCCGGCGTCCATCGCTTCCCGGACTGGGATCTGAAGGACCTGCGCAACTATATCGACTGGACGCCCTTCTTCCGCGCCTGGGAGCTGGCGGGCAATTATCCGGCGATCCTCGAAGACAAGGTGGTGGGCGAGAGCGCGACCAGCCTGTTCAACGACGCGCAGGCGATGCTCGACCGCATCATCAACGAGAAGTGGCTGACGGCGCGCGGCGTGTGCGGCCTGTGGCCCTGCCGCCGTGAGGGCGACGACATCATCGTCCATGTCGAGGATGAGAAGCATTTCACCCTGCCCATGCTGCGCCAGCAGATCGCCAAGCGGGAGGGGCGGGCCAATATGTGCCTGGCCGACTTCATCAGCCATGACGGCGACTGGATGGGCGGCTTTGCCGTGTCGATCCATGGCATTGAGCCGCATCTGGCGCGCTTCAAGAACGCCATCGATGACTATTCGGACATTCTGTTGAAGGCGCTGGCCGACCGTCTGGCGGAAGCCTTTGCCGAGCGGCTGCACCATTATGTCCGCACCGCGCTTTGGGGTTATGCCGAGGGCGAGCAGCTCACGAACGAGGCGTTGATCAAGGAGCAATATCGCGGCATCCGTCCGGCGCCGGGCTATCCGGCCTGCCCCGAGCATAGCCTCAAGCCGCTATTGTTCGACATGCTCGACGCGCACCATGCGACCGGCATCACGCTGACGGAGAGCTTTGCGATGCTGCCGACGGCTGCGGTCAGTGGCTTTTATTTCGGGCATCCGCAGGCCGAATATTTTGGCGTGGCGCGGGTCGGGCGCGATCAGCTGGAGGATTATGCGGCGCGGCGCGGCGTGGATCTGGAGACGGCCGAGCGCTGGCTGCGGCCGAATCTGGATTGAGCTGCCGCATAAAGGTTTTGTGTTCCTGCGTACGCAGGAACCCAGTCCCACGGTAGCCATGATACGGAGACGGCGGAACTGGGCTCCTGCCTGCGCAGGAGCACGGTGGTTAGCTATTCAACGTGCCTCGTGGTTGGCCGCGACTGCCTTGGCCACCGCCTGCATCAGTTGCCAGCGCGTCGGGATCGGTTCGGTCGTGCTGCCGATCATCACCGCGACCGCATAGCTGGTGCCGTCGGGCGCGGTCATGATGCCGATGTCGTTGAACCCGGTCGACCGCGCGCCCAGTTCCTGCCCGGTGCCGGTCTTGTGCAGATAATGCCAGCCCGCCGGCACGCCGCCCTTGATCCGCTGCGGGCCGGTTTTCGCCTCGCTCATGATCGACATCAGCAGTTGCGAGGAAGCGGGCGAGAGCATGTCGTTCTGCTTGAGCTTCGCCAGCGCCTGCACGATCGAGGAGGGCGCCGCCCCGTCCGGCGGGCTGGCGAGATAATTGTCCAGCGCCTTCTGCCGCACCGATAGGGGCAGCTTGGCGCGGGCGGCGTAGAAATTGCGGCCGATCGAATAATCCTGCCGCCAGTCCAACCCTGCCGTCGTCGATTGCAGCAGCCGCTCGCCCGGACCGAAGCGGATATCCTTGATGTACCGCCGCGCCAGATAGCTCCGCACCGCATCCGGCCCGCCGACGGCGCGCAGCAGCGTGTCGTTGGCGGTATTGTCGCTCTGCGTCATGGCGCGGCGCATCAGGTCGGAATAGGTCGTGGTCCAGCCCGAATTCCCCACCAAAGCGGCGGTCGGCTGGTGGAAGAGGGTCAGATCCTTCTTCGTGATCGTCGTGCTGTCGCTGAGGCGAATCTTGCCCCTGTCGACCGCGTCGAGGAAGGTCATCGACACCCAGAGCTTCGACACGCTCTGCTGCGGAAAGAGCAGGTTGCCGTTCCAGGCGACGGTCCAGTCGCTGCCGACGCGGCGCACGGCGATGCCGACCTTGCCGTTGAAGCTTTGGCCGAGATTGCGCACGACGCTGACCAGCGCGGGCGGCGGCGTTTCCCGCTGATCGACATCGAGAGCCTGGAAGGATTTGGGCGGATTGGCGACCGGCTTGATCGGATAGGTCGCCGTCGTGGGCTGCGGCCGCTGGACCGCCGCATAAGGCTGCTGCGGCGCGCTGACGCAGGCCGAAAGCGCCGCCATCAACAGGACGAGGCGGGCCGAGCCGCTATTGCCGCCGCCATTTGGGCGCTTGCCGCGCCCTCCCTTCAAAATGGTCATCAAAATCCCCGCACTCTCCTTTCGCATTAGGGTTCAGACCCGCGCCGGGTGACAAGAATCATGCGACGAATGATTCTACAAATGCGATGTAAGGAGGCTGAACGAGGCGTGCCTTAACTCAGTTGAGGTTCAGGCGGCAGGCTGCAACAAAGCGCGCATGAATCGAGCGATGAACAGACGGATCATGATGCGGGCCATGATGCAGGGCGCGGCGGCCCTGCTGGCGGGCGGTGTGCTGGCGTCGAAGGCGTGGGCAGCGCCCTTCGCTTCCCGCCGAATCGCGGTGACGACGCGCGGGGCGGGGCGCGACGTCGTGCTGATCGCGGGGCTGGCGAGCGGGCCGGGGCTGTGGAACGGGGTGGTCGGCGCGCTCCCCGGCTATCGCTGGCATCTGGCCCATGTCCGGGGCTTTGCGGGCCTTGCCGCAGACGCCAATGCCAGCGGGCCGCTGGTTCAGCCGCTGGCGGATGAGATCGCCCGCTATATCGCGGCGGCGGGGCTGGAGCGGCCCGCGATCGTCGGCCACAGCATGGGCGGCACGCTGGCGATGATGCTGGGCCTCAAGGGACTGGCGGGGCGGCTGATGGTGGTCGACATGTTGCCCGAAGGCGCGGCGATGGTCGGCGGCACGGCGCAGGGCATGGGCTTTCTGGCCGATCAACTGGGCCAATATTTTACGGGAACCAAGGCGGGGCGAGCCTATCTGGCGCAGATGCTGGCGGACATGCCCGGCGCCAGAGGCAGCGATCCGGATGTCATCGCCAATGCGTTGCGCGATCTGGCCAATGTCGATCTGGGGCCGCAACTGGCGCGGCTGACGGCGCCGATGGAGGTGGTCTATGCCGTGGGCAGCGATGCGGCGCAGGCGGGCGAGATCGGCAGAACCTTCCGCGCTGCCTATGCGGCGAAGCGCGGCGTCCGGCTGGTGCCCATCGGCCCCAGCGGCCATGTCGTCATGGCGGACCAGCCCGCGCGCTTCAACGCGGTGCTGGGCGATTTTCTGAAAGGCTTTTGACGCCGATCAAAGGCGGGGCGTCATAGCCGGGCTAGAAGGAGTTCGACGCCGACCTTCGCGTCACTCCTCCCCTAATGGCGCAGCGCGATGGACCGCTGCGCCATTTTTTTCATGGCGTCAGCACCGTGTCGACGGCTTGCGGCAGCATGTCGGGATAGTCGAGCGTATAGTGCAGGCCCCGGCTTTCCTTGCGATGCAGCGCCGAACGGACGACCAGGCGCGCCACTTCCAGCAGGTTGCGCAGCTCGATCAGGTCGGGCGTCACGCGGAAATGGCCGTAATATTCGTCCACTTCCTTGGCCAGCAGGTCGATGCGATGCTGGGCGCGCTCCAGCCGCTTGGTGGTGCGGACGATGCCCACATAGTCCCACATGAAGCGGCGGATTTCCTTCCAATTATGCTGGACGATGACCTCCTCGTCCGAATCGGTCACGCGGCTTTCGTCCCAGGGGCGGATCGGTGGGGGCGAGGGCAGATCGTCCCAATGGGCGCGGATGTGCCGGGCGGCGGCTTCCCCAAAGACGAAGCATTCGAGCAGCGAATTGGAGGCGAGGCGATTGGCGCCGTGCAGGCCGCTTTCCGTGACTTCGCCCGCCGCGTAGAGACCCGGCAGGTCGGTGCGGCCATCAAGGTCGATCACCACGCCGCCGCAGGTATAATGCTGCGCCGGGACGACCGGGATCGGTTCCTTGGTGATATCGATGTCGAGGTCGAGCAGGCGCGCATAGATTGTGGGGAAGTGGGTGCGCACGAATTCCGGCGGCTTGTGGCTGATGTCGAGATGGACATAGTCGAGGCCGAGCCGCTTGATCTCATGGTCGATGGCGCGGGCCACCACGTCGCGGGGCGCCAGTTCGGCGCGCTCGTCGAAGCGGGGCATGAAGCGCTCGCCGCCGCCAGGGACGCCGGGGGGGAGCTTGAGATGCCCGCCTTCGCCCCGCACGGCCTCGGTGATGAGGAAATTCTTGACCTCCAGATTGTAGAGGCAGGTCGGGTGGAACTGGTTCATCTCCATGTTGGAGACGCGGCAGCCCGCGCGCCAGGCCATGGCGATGCCGTCGCCGGTCGCTCCCCTGGGCGCAGTCGAGAAGAGATAGGTGCGGCCCGCGCCGCCGGTGCACAGGATGGTCGCGCGGCCCACTATGGCATCGACATGGTCGGTCTGCTTGTTGAAGGCGTAGATGCCCCAGACATGGCCGTCGCCCGAATATTTCTCGCCATGGCGGCTGGTGATGAGGTCGAGGGCGACCATATCCTCCAGCAGCGTGATGTTCGGATTGGCGCGGGCCGCTTTCAGCAGCGCGACCTGCACGGCATGGCCGGTGGCGTCGTCGACATGGACGATGCGGCGGTGGCTGTGGCCGCCCTCGCGGGTCAGGTGCCAGCGTTCGCCAAACTCCTCGCCGCCCTCTTCATTGGCGTTGAAGGGGACGCCGAGTTCCGCGAGCCGCTCGATCGCGGCGGGAGCTTCGGAGACGACGAACTCCACCGTGCTGCGGTCGTTGAGGCCAGCGCCCGCGACCATCGTGTCTTCAATATGTGCCTCGAAACTGTCACCGGCGTCGAGTACGGCGGCAATGCCGCCCTGCGCCCAGTTGGTGGAGCCACCGTCGAGCGCGCCCTTGGCCAGAACCACGACCTTGCGGTCCTGCGCGAGGTTGATGGCGGCCGTCAGCCCTGCCGCGCCGGAGCCGATGATGACGACGTCATAGGTGGTGATGGGCATCTTCGTCCTGACGTTTTTCTTATGTGCGGGCTAGGCTGCGGCCGTTAGGTTGAGGAACACATCCTCCAGGTCTGGGTCGCGCGTTACGACGTCCACGATCGAAAGTCCGCTCGCCTGCACGGCGCTCAGCACCTGACCCGCATTGGCGCGGTTCTTCATATAGGTGATGGTCAGCGTGCGTTCGTCCGACAGTTCGATCTTCTCGAAGCTGGGGTCGGCGGGCGGCGTCACGATGTCGCGGTCGACCGTCACCTGCACCACCTTTTCCTGCGCCATGGCGATCAGTTCGCGGGTCGGCTTGTCGGTGATGACCTTGCCATGGTTGATGATGGCGATGCGGTCGCACAGTTCCTCGGCTTCCTCCAGATAGTGCGTCGTCAGCACGATCGTCACGCCCTGCCGGTTGAGTTCGCGGACATAGGCCCAGAGCTGCTGGCGAAGCTGCACGTCCACGCCTGCAGTCGGTTCGTCCAGCACCAGGATCGGCGGGCTGTGCACCATCGCCTTCGCGACCAGCAGGCGGCGTTTCATGCCGCCCGAGAGGGTGCGGGCATAGGCATTGGCCTTGTCCTCCAGATGCACGGCGCGCAACAATTCCATCGAGCGGCGGCGCTCCTTGGGCACGCCATAATAGCCAGCTTGATTCTCCAGCGTCTCGAACGGGGTGAAGAAGGGATCGAAGACGATCTCCTGCGGCACGATGCCGATCGAGTTCTTGGCGTTGCGGGAGTTCTGGTCGATGTCGAAGCCCCAGATCCTTGCGCTGCCGCTGGTCTTGTTCACCAGCCCCGCGAGGATGTTGATCGTCGTCGACTTGCCCGCGCCATTCGGACCCAGCAGGCCGTAGATCTGCCCGCGCGGGATCGACAGGTTGATATTGTCGAGCGCTCGCTTGCCGCCCTTATAGTCCTTGGTGAGGTTGGTGATCTCGATGGCGGGGGGCGGGGCGGGGGAGGGGGCGGTGTCGGTCATGGCTGCCTATTTGGTGGGGAACAGCGGAAAATTAAAGCACCGTGCTCCTGCGAAGGCAGGAGTCCAGTCCCACTGTTCGATCTGGGCTCCTGCCTTCGCAGGAGCACGGAACACTGTAAAGGCGATGCAGCTTCAAAACTCGTCCGCAGCGTCTATCAGGGTTGTGAGCTTCCTCGGCGCCACCTCCCTCCAACTGCGCTCCAGCCGCTCGCTGATCTGGTCCCAGTCCGTGTCGCCCAGGTCGACGCGGATGCCGACCCAGCCGTCACCGAAATAAGCGGGGCGGTAATAGCGGGCGGGGTCGCTTTCGATCAGCATCGCCTGTTCCTCGGGCGCGGTCGTCTTGACGAGGACGGCTATGATGCCGTCGCCATGATGATCCTGCGTGAAATAGGCGAATTTCTTGCCCTTCTCGATACCGAAGCAGGGCATGCCGTGGGAGGTGACCTCATCCGTTTGCGGCAAGGCGAACACGCGTTCGCGCACCTTGCCCAGCAGCCATTCGGGCTGCCGTTCGCGGGTGACGAAATCGGCCAGGGTGCGGGAATAGAGCTGATGTTCGGCCATCAGGATGCGCGCGGCGAGACTGTCGGCGGTGTCGCCGGGCAGGATCGCGACTTCGGTCTGGCCCAGCACCGGGCCGTCGTCCAGTTCGGCGGTCACGATATGGACCGAGCAGCCCGCATGGCTGTCGCCCGCGTCGAGCGCTTTCTGGTGGGTATCGAGACCCTTATATTTGGGCAGCAGGCTGGGGTGGATGTTGAGCATCCGGCCTTCCCATCCGGCCACGAATTCCGGCGAGAGCAGGCGCATATAGCCCGCCAGCGCGACATATTCGGCGCCTGCCTTGCGCAGTTCGCCGTCGATGATCCGGTCGAATTCGGCGCGCTTCATCCCCTTGTGGCTCTGGCCGAAGGTCGCGATGCCCTCCGCAGCGGCGAGGGTCAGGCCGGGGGCTTCAGGATCGTTGGCCGCGACCAGCACGATCTCATAGGGGCAGGACGGGTGCTTGGCGGCGTAAAGCAACGCCGCCATGTTCGAACCGCGCCCGGAAATCAGAACGCCGACCTTGGCTTTTTGCATGAGGCTACCCCAGATGCGTGGCGGTCCAGTCGGCCTTGGCGCTCCATGTGCCTTGGCTTCCCTTGACCGTGCAGCCCTTTTCGCCCGCTTCCACGACACCGACGCGGACGACGGTTTCGCCTGCCGCTTCCAGCTCGGTGGTAACCGCGTCGGCGGCATCCGCATCGACCGCCAGCACCATGCCGACGCCGCAGTTGAAGGTGCGCGCCATCTCCTCCGGCTCGATATGGCCCTGCGCCTGCAGGAAGGCCATCAGGCGCGGCTGTTCCCACGCGTCGGCATCGACCACGGCATGACAGCCGTCGGGCAGCACGCGCGGGATATTCTCCAGCAGGCCGCCGCCGGTGATATGGGCGAGGGCGTTGATTTGGCCAGCCCGCACCAGCGGCAACAGCGATTTCACGTAAATGCGCGTCGGCGCCATCAGCGCGTCGATCAGCAGCACTTCATTGTCGAAGATCGCCGGGCGGTCGAGCTTCCAGCCCTTGTCGGCAGCCAGGCGGCGCACCAGCGAGAAGCCGTTGGAATGCACGCCCGAGGAGGTGAGGCCGATCAGCACGTCACCCGCCTTGACCTTGTTGCCGGTCAGCGCCTGGGACCGCTCCACCGCTCCGACGCAGAAACCGGCGAGGTCATAGTCGCCCGGCGCATACATGCCCGGCATTTCCGCCGTTTCGCCGCCGATCAGCGCGCAGCCCGCTTGCTTGCAGCCTTCCGCTATGCCCGCGATCACGCGTTCGGCCACGCCGCTCTCCAGCTTGCCGGTGGCGTAATAGTCGAGGAAGAAAAGTGGCTCGGCGCCCTGTACGATCAGGTCGTTGGCGCACATGGCGACCAGGTCGATGCCCACGCCGTCATGGGCGTTGTGGTCGATGGCGAGCTTCAGCTTGGTGCCGACGCCGTCATTGGCCGCGACCAGCAGAGGGTCGTCATAGCCCGCCGCCTTCAGGTCGAAGAAACCGCCAAAGCCGCCCAGTTCGGCGTCGGCGCCGGGGCGGCGGGTGGCCTTGGCAAGCGGGGCGATGGCGCGGACCAGCGCATTGCCTGCGGCGATGTCGACGCCAGCCTTGGCGTAGCTATAGGATTCGGTGTCGCTCATAAGGACGCGCCCTAGAACAAAGCTCAAGAAAACGGAACGGGAAATGGGTTGCCGCTTGGCAGGGCAGGCAAATCTCGCCAAAAGGGCGCGCGTGAATGTGCCTCATGTCCTTCGTGGCCTGTCTTTTCGGCCTCTGAACCTGTTTCGCGTGCGCTCTCTTCGGGTGTTGGCGCGACCACTCCAGATTATGGGGGCGATCGCGCTCGGCCTCGCCGCAGCAGCGCTGGTGGCGCAGATGGAGGGGGAGCGCGGGGTTCCGCCGATCGCCAGCGGCGGCGACTTCCAGGTGAGCCATGTGAAGGTCGACGTCTTCGCCAAGGATGCCGACAGCGCGCGCAAGGCGGGCTGGCGTCTGGCGCAGCGGCGGGCCTGGCAGATGCTCTGGACGCGGACTCATGGCGGCACCGGAGTGCCCTCGCTCTCCGATTCGCAGTTGGAAGGCATGATCTCCGGAATTGAGATCGAATATGAGCAGGCCGGGCCGAACCGCTATGTGGCGACGCTGGGGGTGATGTTCGACCGGGCGCGCACCGGGCAGTTGCTGGGCGTTACCGGCAGCAATGTGGTGCATTCGCCGCCTTTGCTGGTGATCCCGGTGATGTGGGATGGCGGATCGGCCGTGTCCTATGAGCGCATCAATGAATGGCAGAAGGCCTGGGCGCGGTTCCGCACCGGCGACAGCGCGATCGATTATGTGCGCGTGGCGGGCTCGATCGCTGATCCGATCCTGCTGAACGCGGGGCAGATCGGGCGGCGCGGGCGGCTGTGGTGGCGGGTGCTGCTGGACCAATATGGCGCGGCCGACGTGGTGATTCCCATGGCCCGGCTGGATCGCCAATATCCCGGCGGCCCCGTGACCGGCACCTTCACCGCGCGCTATGGCCCGGACAACAGCCTGATCGGCAGCTTTTCGCTCCGCGCCTCCAATGACAGCGCCATCCCGCAGATGCTGGATCAGGCGACGCAGCGGATCGACCAGCTTTACACGCAGGCGCTGAACGATGGCCGTCTGCGGCCCGATCCGTCGCTGATTATCGAGGAGCCGGTCGATCCTGACGCTCTGGCCATCGAAAATGCAGCCGATCTGCCGGTGGAAACCCTGGACGTGCCCACGCCGGCCGCCACGACCGGCAGCTTCTCGATTCAGTTCGACACGCCCGATGTCGGATCGGTGGCGCAGGGCGAGGCGGCGCTGCGCTCCATCGCGGGAGTCCGTTCCGCCGCGACCAGCAGCCTGGCGCTCGGCGGCACCTCCGTCATGCAGGTGAGCTTCGACGGCACGGTCGATGCGCTGCGAGCGGCTTTGGCGGCGAAGGGTTATAGCGTCGCGGTGTCCGGCAATACGCTGCGCATCCGCCGCGCCGCTGCGACGGGAGCCGCTCCGGCACAATGAGACAGATCAGCCTGCCGTTCGACCGGCCGGGCCAGGGAGCGGGCGACGAATTCCTGGTCAGCGAAGCCAACCGCATCGCCGTTCGCCATCTGGAAAATTGGCAGGGCTGGCCGCTGGCGATCAGCGTGCTGACAGGGCCGCCTCTGTCGGGCCGCTCCACCCTGGGCCGCCATTTCGTCGCGATGAGCGGCGGCGCCGTGATCGACGACGCGCCTGGGCAGGACGAACAGATGCTGTTCAACGCCTGGAACGAGGCGCAGACGACGCGGCGGCCATTGCTGATGATCGGTGACGTTCCGCCGGAGCAATGGCCGGTGGTGCTGCCCGATCTTCGCTCCCGCCTTGCCGCGGTGCCGCATGTCGCTTTGGAGGAACCGGACGAGGCGCTGGCCCATGCGCTGATCGAGCGGTCTTTCGTCGTCGCGGGCGCCAAATATGCCGCCGATCTGCCCGACTGGCTGCTGCGGCGGATTGAGCGCAGCTATGCGTCGATCGCAGCGGTCACGCGGCTGCTGGACGAGGCCGCATTGTCATCCGGGCGTAAGATTTCTATCGCTATGGCGAAAGATGTCCTGCAAGGCGCGGGATTTTTGCCTATAGTCCCGGACTGACCATCCGGTTCTGAAAAATATGAGAGATATGTGGCCGAAGCTGACCCCTCCGCCAGCCTGACCCTGCCCGGCGACCGCTATTTCAACCGGGAGCTGTCCTGGCTGGCTTTCAACCAGCGCGTGCTGGAGGAAGCGATGAACCGGGCGCATCCCCTGCTGGAGCGCCTGCGGTTCCTGTCGATTTCCGGAGCCAATCTGGATGAGTTCTTTTCCGTACGCGTGGCGGGCCTTAAGGGTCAGCAGTTGCAGGATGTCGACATGCGCTCCGCCGATGGGCTGACCCCGGCGCAGCAACTGGCCGCCATTACCGATGAAACCGCCCGGCTGATGGGTGCGCAGCAGAAGGTCTGGGGCGCACTGCACGGCGAACTGGGGAAGGTGGGGATCGAAGTCATCGGCCCATCCAGCGCGCTCGACCCGAGCTGCGAGAATTGGCTGCGGGAGCATTTCCTGACGCAAGTCTTCCCGATCCTGACGCCGCAGGCGCTGGACCCGGCGCATCCCTTCCCCTTCATCCCCAATCAGGGGCTGTCGATCGTCTTCGATCTGGAACGGTTGTCGGACAAGGAATCGATTCGCGAACTGGTGATGATCCCGTCCTCGCTCGCCCGCTTCGTGCGGATGCCGGGGGAAACGGCGCGCTATATGGCGCTGGAGGCGGTGATCCGGCGCTTTTCCGCCGATCTCTTCCCCGGTTATCGGGTGCGCAACAGCGGTGTGTTCCGCATCATCCGCGACAGCGATATCGAGATCGAGGAAGAGGCGGAGGATCTAGTCCGCTATTTCCGCAGCGCGATCAAGCGCCGGCGGCGGGGCCGTGTGATCCGCATGGAGATAGAGGAGCGCATCCCCGAGCCGGTCGAGGAGATGTTGCAGGACATGCTCCAGGGCCATGAGGCGATCATCGCGGAGGTGGAGGGGTTCGTCGGGATCGGTGACCTGAGCGGGATTGTCGAAGAGGACCGGCCCGACCTGAAATTCGAGCCCTATGCCCCGCGCTTTCCGGAGCGCATCCGCGAATATGGCGGGGATTGCTTTGCCGCGATCCGGGCGAAGGACATTGTCGTCCATCATCCCTACGAAGCCTTCGACGTGGTTGTTTCGTTTCTGAAACAGGCGGCATCCGACCCCGATGTGGTCGCGATCAAGCAGACGCTCTACCGCGCGGGCAAGCAGTCCGCGATCATCCGCGCCCTGATCGACGCGGCGGAGGCGGGCAAGTCGGTGACCGCCGTGGTGGAACTCAAGGCCCGCTTCGATGAGGAGCAGAATCTGATGTGGGCCGACGCGCTGGAACGCGCGGGCGTGCAGGTGGTCTATGGCTTCATCGACTGGAAGACCCACGCCAAGGTGTCGATGATCGTCCGGCGCGAAGGCGGGCAGTTCCGCAGCTACTGCCATTTCGGCACGGGCAATTATCATCCGGTGACGGCGCGCATCTATACCGATTTGAGCTTCTTCACGGCTGACCCGGCCTATAGTCGCGATGCGGCGGCGTTGTTCAACTACATCACCGGCTATGTCGAACCGCAGCGGCTGGAAAAGCTGGTCATGTCGCCCCGCGACCTGCGCAATCGCCTGTGCGAGCTGATCGATGCGGAGATCGAGCATGTCCGGGCCGGGCGGCCGGGAACCATCTGGGCGAAGATGAATTCGCTGGTGGACCCGGCGATCATGGAAAAGCTTTATGCGGCGAGCAATGCGGGCGTGCAGATCGAACTCATCGTGCGGGGCATTTGCTGCCTGCGGCCGGGCGTTCCGGGCATGTCGGAGAATATCCGGGTGAAGTCGGTGGTCGGCCGCTTCCTGGAACATAGCCGCATCACCGTGTTCGGCAATGGCAAGGCGCTGCCGAACAATGGCGCCAAGGTATATATCAGCTCGGCCGACTGGATGCCGCGCAATTTCGACCGGCGCGTGGAGTTTCTGGCGCCGGTCGAGAATCCGACCGTGCACGACCAGATTCTCGACCAGGTGATGGTCGCCAACCTGATCGACACCGAGCAGAGCTGGGAACTGGATTGCGACGGCCAATATCATCGGGTCGAGGCGACCGACCGGCCGTTCAACCTGCACCGCTATTTCATGACCAACCCATCGCTGTCGGGCCGCGGCGCGTCGCTGGACAGCGGGGCGGTGCCGACCCTTCGCCTGCGCGGGCGGGCCTGAGGTCCATGAATTCCATGCTGAGCCAGGTCCGGGCGCTCGCCCCCGGCATGGCGACGTCGCCGCAGCAGGCCAAGGCGCGCACGGCGATCATCGACATCGGCTCCAACAGCGTGCGTCTGGTCGTTTATGACGGGCCGCGCCGCATTCCCTTCATCCTCTTCAACGAGAAGGTGATGGCGGGGCTGGGCGCGTCGCTGGGCAAGACCGGGCGAATCGAGCCGGAGGCGATGGACCGGGGTCTGCGGGCCGTGGGCCGCTTCGCCCATCTCTGCCGCGAAATGGAGGTGCAGGAGGTGCGCTGCGTCGCCACTGCGGCTGTCCGGGATGCGGACAATGGCGACGAGTTCATCCAGCGTGCAAAGGCCATGGGGCTGGACGTCGAGCTGCTGTCGGGTGGGCAGGAGGCGATCGCGGCGGCGCATGGCGTGCTGTCGGGCATTCCCGGAGCGGACGGCATCGTCGGGGATCTGGGCGGCGGCAGCCTGGAACTCGCCCGTATTCGCGATGGCGCGGTGCATGAGACGGTCTCGCTGCCGCTGGGCGTGCTGCGCCTGCCGCAGATCCGGGCCAAGGGGCCGGCCGTGCTGGAGCGGCTGGTCAAGAAGATGCTGGTCAAGGCGGGATGGGACGCGCCCGCGGACCTGCCCTTCTACATGGTCGGCGGGTCGTGGCGCGCGCTGGCGCGATTCGACATGGAACTCACCCAATTCCCGCTGCCGGTGGTGCATCAATATGATATGCCTGCCGGGCGCGCCGAACAGTTGACGCGCATCGTGTCCCATGTCGGCAAGGCGCGGTTCAAGGATATTCCCCAGATCACCGGATCGCGCGTGCCGACCCTGCCCAACGCGGCGGCGCTGCTGTCAGTGATCGTGCGGCAGTTGAAGTCGAGCCGGCTGGTGGTGTCGGCTTACGGTCTGCGCGAAGGGTTGCTGTTCAGCGATCTGCCTTCGGACATTCAGGCGCACGATCCGCTGCTGATCGCGGCCGAGGCGGAGGGGGAGGCGCAGGGCCGCTTCGCCGGTCATGGCGACATGATCGAACGCTGGATCGCGCCCCTGTTCCTGGAGGACGGCAGCGCATGGCGCCGGATAAGGCGGGCGGCTTGCCTGCTGGCGGATGTCGGCTGGCGCGCCAATCCCGATTTCCGGTCGGAACGGGGGGTCGAGATCGCACTGCACAGCAATTGGGTGGGCATCACCGCGGCCGAGCGAGCGATGCTGGCGCAGGCGCTGCACAGCAATTTCGGCGGCGGCGTGTCGACGCCGCCCGGGATCGAGCGGCTGGCTTCGCCCGAAGCGCTGCAGCGCGCTACCTTATGGGGGCTGGCCATCCGATTGGGCCAGCGGCTTTCCGGCGGGGTCGAAGGGCCGCTGCTCGCCTCCCGGCTGGAGATGGAGGGCAATGTGCTCGAACTGCGGTTGCGGGGCGTGGACGCCGATCTGTTCGGGGAAGCGGTGGAGCGGCGGCAGCGTCAACTCGCGCAGGCCATGGGCGTGAAGTACCGCCTGGCTTGGTAGGGATTGGGTGGAGAGAGCGGGCTGGTTGGTCGGAGCAGGTATCATTTAGTGGCGGCAATTGGCCATTGGCAGCCATTGAGCGCATCCGTGTTCCTGCGAAGGCAGGAACCCAGTTCCGCCGCTTGTGGATCATCGCGCCGTAGGAACTAGGCTCCTGCCTTCGCAGGAGCATGATGTGTTTCTAGAGCATCGTGCGGAAAAGTGGGAACCGATTTTCCGCTTAAAACGATGCGACAACAAGGAATTAGAGCGCGCGCCCTGCGTCTGATTTAGCGCAGCGCGCTCTAGGAAACGGTGCGAGTAGACCGTCCGCCTTCCACCCTCATCCCGCCTTCCACTCGTCCGGAATGCCTCAGCCCACCATCCCTGCGCCCAGCAGCAGCAGTAGTTTCACATCGATTGCTAAACCCTCCGCCCGCCATGCCGCGATCCGATCATGAATCCCATTCAGCGGCACGCGGTGGACGCGGATATCCTCCCCCGCGACGCCGCCGCCTTCGCCGGTTTTCTTAAGGTCATGGGCGCGGAACAGGGTGAAGCTTTCCGACACCATGCCGGGCGAGCTGTAGAACTCCCCCAGCGATTCCATCCGGCCGGGAAGATAGCCGGTTTCCTCCTCCAGTTCGCGGGTCGCGGCGAGCACGGCTTCCTCGCCCTCGTCATGGTCGCCCACCAGTCCCGCGGGCAGTTCGATGCAGCGGCGGCCCAGCGGTAC
Source organism: Sphingobium sp. TB-6 (assembly GCF_012927365.1). Lineage (NCBI taxonomy): Bacteria > Pseudomonadati > Pseudomonadota > Alphaproteobacteria > Sphingomonadales > Sphingobiaceae > Sphingobium > Sphingobium sp. TB-6. The sequence goes on from NZ_JABBGL010000002.1 coordinate 178,851, forward strand.
GCGATATTGGTCGACCAGCAGCACATGGGGGCCATCGGCTGCGTCCTCGACGGCCAGGATGACGGCGGCATGGATGCCCCGCGCCCTGCCGACATATTCCCAACGCCCCCGCCGCTTGGCCGTGATGAAGCGGCCTTCCCACATGATTTCTTCGGGGGAGATCATGTCCTGCTCGCTCATAATTCGATCAACCTGTCGGGCAATTCATTGGGATTGTCGCCGGTCGCCGGGAAATGCCGGGCCAGCACCACGCCGACCTGCCGCACCGCTTGCGCCATGCCGTCGGCGGCGCGGCCTTCCCGCACGCCGTCGATCAGCGCGGCCATGGCCTCGCCCCAGATTTCGGGCGCGACCTTTGCGTTGATGGCGGCATCCGCGACCAGTTCCGCCCGATGCTCGTCCAGCGAAAGGTAGATGAGCACGCCGGTCTTGCCGCGCGTGCGCCCCTGGGCGACGGCGCGGAACAGGGTGATGGCGCGGCGGCGCACGCGGCGCGCCTTGGTGGCTTTCGGGGTTAGCGCCATGCGCAGCGGCATCCAGGCCAGCGCATAGCGGACGATCAGGAATTTGAGGATCAACAGGCCCAGCAGAACCGTCAGCAGCTTCCAGTCCTCGACCTCATGCTCCCAGCTTTGCAGCAGCCAGGAGCAAAGCGCCCGGAACTGCTGCGGAAAAGCCGCAGCGGCGGACAGAGCCAGGAACACCGCGCCGATCGCCCAGTGCAGCCCGGCATCATGATAGGCATCCGAGCGGCGCGCGACGATGGTGACGATCTCGCCGTCGGTCGCCTTTTCCGCTTCGGCCACCGCGGCGGTCACGCGGTCATGGTCGGCTTCGTTCAAATGCAGACGCATCACCAATCCCCCGAAGCGCCGCCGCCGCCGAAGCTGCCGCCGCCGCCCGAAAAGCCGCCGCCGTCTCCGCCGCCCCAACTTGATCCACCGCCGCTGCCCCAGCCGGAATCGCCTGGTCCCCAGAGGATGATCGGGCCGGACCCACCGCGATAGCGGCGGCCTTTGCCCCGGCTGGAGAACATGGACAGGACGATGATCGCGACCACGAACAGCCAGAACACCAGCATGAAACCACCGCCATCGTCCGACGCGTCCCGCGCCTTGGCCTCCGCTTGTGCCGCCAGCGCCTTCGCCTCCTCAGGCGGGAGGGTGAGCAACCTGCCGATCGCGTCCACCCCCGCATCGATCCCGCCGGGCATGTCGCCGGCCTTGAAACGGGGCGTGATGTCGTTGCGGATGATCTGGGACGACAGCGCGTCGGTCATGATGCCTTCCAGGCCATAGCCGACCTCGATCCGCACCTTGCGCTCATTGGGCGCGACGATCAGCAGCGCGCCGTTGTTCTTTTCCTTGTCGCCTATCCCCCAGGCCCGGCCGAGCTGATAGCCATAATCGGATATGTCATAGCCCTGAAGGTCGGGCAGCGTCGCGACGACCAGTTGCCGCCCGCTCTGCTGCTCCAGCGCCGCGAGCTTGTCGGTCAGCGCCTGTTCCTGTTGCGGGGAGAGCAGGGCGGCGTCATCCACCACCCGCCCGGTCAGTTTGGGAAAGCTCTGCGCTCCCGCCGCCGCCGGGATGAACAGCAGCAGCGACATGATCAGGAGCAGGCGGCGGAGCATCACCGGCTCAGTTGCCGAAATCGACCTTCGGCGCTTCTTCCGCGCCCGGCGTGGTGGCCTGGAACGGGGTCATGGGCTTGGCGCCGTGGATGATCTTGGCGCCGATCGCGTCCGGGAAGGTGCGGATGCGGGTATTATAGGCGCGCACCGCTTCATTATAGTCGCGGATGGCGACGGCGATGCGGTTCTCCGTCCCTTCGAGCTGCGATTGCAGGTCGAGGAAATTCTGGTTGGTCTTGAGGTCCGGATAGGCTTCGACCGAAGCGAGCAGACGGCCCAGACCTTGTGAAAGCTGCGCCTGCGCCTGTTGGAACTGCTGCACCTTGGCGGGATCGGACAAATCCTCGGCGCTGACCTGCACGGAGGTCGCCTTGGCGCGAGCCTCCGTCACCTTGACCAGCGTGTCCTGTTCCTGCTTGCCCGCCGCCTTTACCGTGGCGACGAGATTGCCGACCAGATTGGAACGGCGCTGATATTGCGCCTGCACGTCGGCCCATTTGGCCTTGGCAACCTCCTCGGCGGCGGGGACGCTGTTGATGCCGCAGGCGGTTAGCGCAAAGGCGCCCAACAGCGGCAGGAGGAACAGGCGGAGTTGGCGCAGGATCGTCATGGAACATCCTTAAGCTTGTTTCGCTGACGGAAATAGGCGGTTGTGGAAGTCTTCGCAACGGCCCATGCTGTCAATATCGCAATCAGGACAAGGGGTTCACCATGGGGCTGATTTCCGAATTCAAGACGTTCATCGCTCGCGGCAATGTCATGGACCTGGCCGTCGGCGTGATCATCGGCGGCGCCTTCGCCACCATCACCAAATCGCTGACCGATGACCTGATCATGCCGGTCGTCGGCTATGTTTTCGGCGGCGCGGATTTTTCGCGCTACTTCATCCGGCTGGGCGATATTCCCGCCGGGTTCAAGGGCAATCCGGAAAGCTATGCGGACCTGAAAGGGGCGGGCGTCGCGATGCTTGGCTGGGGCGAATTTCTGACCGTGTTCGTCAATTTCCTTATCCTGGCCTTCATTATCTTCCTGCTTGTCAGGGCGGTGAACAAATTGATGCCCAAGCCCGAAGACGCGCCCGCCGCTACGCCTGAAGACGTGCTTCTGCTTCGGGAAATCAGGGATTCCCTCAAAAAATAAGTCGTTTCCGCGACGAAAGGAGCGTGCGGCGGGAACCATCCTTCGCGCGACCAGTTGATGGGCGTCAGGGTTCCGGGCATCCGGTCCCCTTGCCGCATGACGTCAGCCCATGGGGGCGCAACAGGAGAAAACGCCGTGAAAACCTTCGTATCAGTCCTTGGCCTTGCCAGCCTGATCGCGCTTGCTGCGTGCGATTCCAAGCAGGAGAACAAGGTCGAGAACGCGTATGAGAATCAGGCGGACGCCATCGACAATCAGGCCGATAATATGGAAGCGATGGCCGACAATCTGAGCGGCAATGCCGAAAATGCCGCTGAAAATGCTGCTGACGCACTGGAGAACAAGGCCGACGCCACCCGCGAGGCTGGCGAAAAGGCGGCTGATGCGGTTGAAAAGACCGAAAAGCATTAAATCCAGCGCCGCTGCCAGATCCGCAAGGGGCGTCGCGACGACAAGTCGCGGCGCCCCCCTTTTATTGCGGATTTTCTGTCTTTAACGGGGATTTAACCACAGCTCCGCCATGGTCCGCCCGCTATCCATTGAGGCGGTGGAATGGACGAGTTACTCCAGGAATTCATATCCGAAACGCAGGAAACGCTTGAGGCGTTGGCGGGGGAAGTCGTCGCCTGGGAAGCCGATCCCACGGATCGCGACCGGCTGGACGCCATTTTCCGCTTTTTCCATACCGTGAAGGGGAGTTGCGGTTTCCTGAATCTGCCGCGCTTCGAACGGCTGAGCCATGCGGCGGAGGATGTGCTGGCCGAGATACGCGCCGACAAGCGCATTGCCGATCCCGCCACGGTCAGCGCCGTTCTGGGGATCATGGATCGCATCGCTGAACTGGCCGAAGCGGTCGCCATCGGCGCCGCGCTGCCGCATGAAAATGACGATTATCTGATCGCCGCCCTGACCGAGAAGGAGGCTGCGGCGCCTGAGGAAAGCGAGGCTCCCACGGCGCCTGTCGCGGTGGCGCGGACATCGGGGGGGCAGGCGGCGCCGCGCACCATCCGCCTGCCGCTATCGCTGATCGACCAGTTGATGAACGGCGTGTCGGACATGGTGCTGGCCCGCAACGAACTGTCACGCAAGCTGCGCGAGCGGTCGGGCGATCCGGAACTGGAAAGCGCCTTCGAACGGCTGTCGACCTGCGTTGCGGACATGCGCGACGCCATTTCCAAAACGCGGATGCAGCGGGTCGACCGCCTGTTCACCGCGATCCCTCGCATGGTCCGCGACCTGGGCCGCGATCTGGGCAAGCGCATCGACCTGACGCTGGAGGGCGGCGATGTCGAGATGGACCGGGAAATGGTCGAGATGGTGGTCGATCCGCTCACCCATATCGTCCGCAACAGCATCGACCATGGCATAGAGACGCCGGAAAAGCGCCGCGCGCTGGGCAAGCCCGAAACGGGACGGCTGAAGCTGGAAGCGCGCCAGTCGGGCAACCAGATCGTCATCGAGATTTCCGACGACGGGCAAGGCATCGACACGCGCAGGCTGGTCGACAAGGCGATCGCGGCGGGCCGGATGACGCCGGAAGCGGCGGCTCGCATGAGCGAGGCCGAAAAGCTGGACCTGATCTTCCACCCCGGCCTTTCGACCGCGAGCGAGGTGACGGCCATTTCCGGGCGCGGCGTCGGCATGGACGTGGTCCGCGCCAATGTGGAGCGGATCGGCGGCGTCATCGCGCTCGACAACCGGCCGGGCTGTGGTTTGACGATCATGCTGCGGGTGCCCCTGACGCTGACCATCATTCCGGGGCTGATCGTCCGGGCGGGGGGTCTGCATTTTGCGATTCCCCGTTCTGCGGTGGTGGAAATCCTGCACGACAACAATGAAACGCTACGCATCGCGGAAGTCGGCGGCGCCAAGATCGCCACGATCCGATCCATCCGTCATTCGATGATCGATCTGGAAGAGGTTCTGGGCATGGAACGGATCGCCCAGCCCGGCCCGCGCGCGATCATGGTCGTGCGATCGGCAACCGGCGTTCCCTTTGCCATGGGCGTGTCGGCGGTGGAAAATCATGAGGAACTGGTGATCCGTCCCGCCTCGCCGCTGGTGATGGCGACGGGCGTCTATGCCGGCATGACCCTGCCCGACAATGGCAAGCCGATGCTGCTGCTGGATGCGGCGGGCCTCGCCAACGCGGCGCGCCTGCCCAATATCATCGACGATCAGGCGGCGCGCCGGGCCGAAGAGACGCAGGAGGCACAGGGCGGCGTCGAGATGGTTTCCGCCTTGCGGTTCGAGGAATATTCGGGCGAGCGGCGGTTGCTCAAGCTGTCGCTGATCGAGCGGGTCGAGGATATCGACGCGCGGCTGTTCGGCCGGTCGGGCGGGCACGGCTTCGTGCGGCTGGACGGACGGCTGGTGCCGGTCGCCAATGGCCATCACGACTTTGCCGGGGAAAAGGTTGCGGCGCTCCGCCTGCGCGATGGCGCCCGCGAAGCCTGTTATCCTGTCGCTGCGGTACTCGACATCGTGGACATGCCCGCCGTGCCGGACATGGTCGCGATGCACGGTTTGTTGAGCGGCGTCGCCGTCATCGACGGCGAGCATCTGGAGGTGATCAATCCCTTCGCCCTGTTCGCCGCCTTGCCGGATGCGCCGATTGTTGAACGAACTGGCGGCCGCTGCCTGCTGGCCGACAGCGAGGACGGTTGGACGCGTGAGATATTGGCGCCGCTGCTGCGCCAGGCGGGGCATGAGGTGGTGATGGGCCTGCCCGGCGATGCGGCGGTCGATCCGCAGGATGTCGTGCTGTTCACTGGATCGGAAGCGTCGGAGGCGAGCGAATTGCTGGGTTGCCGCGTCGTCCATCTGCGCGCCACCCCCCGGCCCAACGGCCCGCAGGACAGCAGCATCTATCGCTATGATCAGGACGCGCTGATGGCGGCGCTGTCCGGATCGCGGCGGTAAAGGGAGGAGCATAGCCCCATGAACCAGCTTTATCTCTTCGCCACGCTGGCCGGCACGCGGGTCGCCGTCGAGGCTCGCGAGGTCGAGGCGGTGGTCAAGCTCACCGACATCTCGCCGGTGCCGGGCATGGGCGCGCATGTCGCCGGGCTTTCCGCGCTGCGCAGCCGGGTGCTGACCATCATCGATGTCGCGGCGCTCGTCCGGGGGCGGCCGACGCCCGCGGAACAGCGCGGCTTTGCGATCATCGCGGACATTAGCGGCCACAGCTATGGGCTGATGGTCGATGCCGTCTACGACATCTGCCAGGTGCCGGAGGGCGAACTGCCGCTACGCGGTCAGCTCGATCCCGTCTGGTCGCCCTATGCCCGCGGCCTGGTGGAGCATGAGGGCCAGCCCTATCTGCTCGTGTCGCTGAGCGGTTTCATCGAGGCGGGCGCCATGGCCCAAGCGGCATGACCGCAGCCGGCATGACGATATTGTACCGGCGTTTACCAAATGCTCGCCTTTGCCGGTTAGGCTCGTGAAGATGGGACGCAAAACAAGGGACGCTCTATGAAAAACTGCCTGGTCGTGGATGATTCGAAAGTCATCCGCAAAGTTGCCCGCCACATATTGGAATCGCTCGACCTTTCCGTGAGCGAGGCGGTCGATGGCCGTGACGCCCTCACGCAATGCGAAACGTCCCTGCCCGACGTGGTTCTGCTCGACTGGAACATGCCGGTGATGAGCGGCATGGAATTTCTCCAGGCGCTGCCGGGCGCCAATCTGGCCGCCCGGCCCAAGATCATCTTCTGCACCACGGAAAACGGCATCGGCCATATCAAGGCGGCCGTCGAAGCGGGGGCGGACGAATATGTGATGAAGCCGTTCGACCGGGAAACGCTGGAAAGCAAGCTGACGATCGTCGGCGTGATCTAGCGCTGACTGGCGATCGATCGCCCTGCTCCTGACCTGATTTCTTGCCTTCGTTCAGAAAGATTTCCCTCGATGACCGTTCACGTGCCGATCATGGCCAGCAACCGGGACGAAGACAGGGCGTTGCGCACCCTGATCGTCGACGATTCGGTCGTGGTCAGGACGGTCATCGAACGGATATTGAACGCTGACCCGAGATTTTCCGTCTCCCACAAGACCAACAGCGCCGAACATGCGCTGGGATATCTGAGCGAGCATGAGGTCGATCTGGTCCTGCTGGACATCGAACTGGCGGGGCAGAGCGGGCTGATGGCGCTGCCCGCGATCCTGCGGACCAATCCGCGCGCCAAGGTCGTAATCCTGTCGGGCAATTGCGAGGAGGGGAGCGCCGCGGCGGTCGAAGCGCTGGCGCTGGGCGCGAGCGATATATTGGCCAAGCCTGGCAGCGGCAGCTTTGGCGAACATTTCCCCCAGGCCTTGATCGATCGGCTGTCGCGCCTGTTCAACGGCGACGCGACGCCTGTCATCGCCCGGCCCCCGCTGCGGATCGAACCGGAGCAGGCGGCCCAGCCGCTCGCCTGCCTGGGCATCGGCGCATCGACTGGCGGCATCCATGCCTTGGGACAGCTTTTCGCCGGTCTGGCCGCGCCGCTCGGCGTGCCGATCCTGCTGACCCAGCATCTGCCGGCCAGCTTCACTCATTATTTCGTCCAGCAATTGGGCCGCATGACCCCCTTGCGCGTCAAGGCGGCGGAACAGGGCGAAATCCTTGCCCCGGACACCGTCTATGTCGCGCCCGGCGACGCCAATCTCCAGTTGCGGCGGGGGCTCTATGGCCGGGTTTCCATCATGCTGAATCCGGACCGCACGCCCGCGGGCAATCTGCCTGGCGTCGACCCGATGTTCGCCAGCATGGCGCACGTTTACGGCGCGGGGGCTGCGGGCGTGGTCCTGACCGGCATGGGACGGGACGGCACGGTCGGCGCGCGGGATATCGTGGCGGCGGGCGGCTGGATTGTGGCGCAGGACGAAGCGAGCAGCGTCGTCTGGGGCATGCCCGGATCGATCGCGGGCGAAGGATTGAACTGCGCCCTGCTGGAACCCCATGCGATCATGGATTTCGTGGCGCGAAGAGGAAAGAACAGAAACTGATGGCATTGCCCCCTTCGGCCCCTTCCGTCTCGTCCGGTTCCGCTTCGTCCGCTTCCTCATCGTCCGGGGCGGCGCGCATCTTTTCCGGCCTGCTGGAAGCGCGCACCGGGCAGATATTGTCCGAAAGCCGCGCCTGGCGGATGGAAACGGTGCTGAAGCCGGTGCTGCGCGCCCATGGCCTTGGCGATATGGACGCGCTGGCGTCCCGGCTGATGGCGCGCAAGGACGCGGCGCTCGAAAATGACGTGGTCAACGCGCTGCTCAACAATGAAAGCAGCTTTTTCCGCGATTTCCAGATTTTCGACATGATCCATCGCCACATCCTGCCGCACATTCAGGCGCAGCGGTCCGACCGGACGCTGCGCATCTGGAGCGCGGGTTGCTCGACGGGGCAGGAGGTCTATTCGCTCGCGATCCAGCTTTGCAACGACATGGCGCGCTGGCGCGGCTGGCGGATCGAGATATTGGCAACCGACATTTCCACCGCCGCCATCACCCAGGCGAAAGCGGGCACCTTCACCCAGATGGACGTGCAGCGTGGCCTGCCTGTGAGCGACCTTCTCAAATGGTTCGAACCGTCGGGCGATGACTGGTGCGCCAATCCGGAGTTGCGCCGGATGATCGATTTCCGCACCGACAATCTGTTCGATGCGCAGGCGCCGAAGGGGGAATATGACCTTCTGCTCTGCCGGAATGTGCTGCTCTATTTCACGCCCGAACGTCGGCAGAACGTGCTGCGCCTGCTGTCCCGGCACAGCCATGGGCGGTCTGTCCTGCTGCTGGGGGCGGGCGAGACGGTGATCGGGCATAGCGACGAGTTCGTTCCCCATGCCGAATTCCGCGGCGGTTATGGCCGCCGCGCCGACGTTACGGCACAGACGGAGGGAGCGATGCGCCGGGCGCTTTGATCCTGCCGACCGCAAAATGCTGCGAGTCCGCTTGATTGGCCTGCCGCTGTCGGTCATGGTCTGCCTTGCGCCCGATGGCGGCGCTGACAGATAAGTGCGAGTGACTGGCCCTTCGCGATGACCGACTTTCCGATGATCGATACGCCGTCGCCCAATTTCGACGAGCGCAGCCTGCCGGTTTCCATGCTGGTGCTGCACTATACCGGAATGGTCGACGCGGCGACCGCGATCCACTGGCTGGTCAGCCCGGAATCCAAGGTGTCCGCCCATTATGTCGTGACCGAGGATGGGCAGGTCATCCGCATGGTGGATGAGGACAAGCGCGCCTGGCATGCAGGCCGGGCGCATTGGCGGGGCATTGACGACATCAATTCCGCCAGCATCGGGATCGAGATCGTCAATCCGGGCCATGAATGGGGCTATCGGCCGTTTCCGGATACGCAGATGGGGTCGTTGATCCCGCTGATCCACCAGATCGTCCAGCGCCACAAGATCACGCGCGGCAATATCGTCGGCCATAGCGACGTCGCCCCGGCGCGCAAGCAGGATCCCGGCGAGCTTTTTCCCTGGGGGCAGTTGGCGCGGCTGCGGCTGGCCCTGCCGCGCCCGACCAAGAATCTGATGGACCCCCATTGGAGCGACGGCGGCTTCATGCTGGCGCTGGAACGCTTCGGCTATGACATAGCCGAGCCGCAGGCGGCGGTGGTCGCGTTCCAGCGGCGCTTCCGGCCCGAACTGATCGACGGGATCATCGACGGCGAGTGCCGCGCGATCCTGCTGGCGCTGCTCCTCCCCAAACCGCGAGGGGATGATGATTAAGTGGGGATGACGGGGGGGGCGGACCTGTGTATAGGCGCCTCTGCCAGAGGGCCGGGCGGCCGCGGCGTGGAGGGGTACTTCCACGGCGAGGAAAGTCCGGGCTCCACGAAATGACGGTGCCGGCTAACGGCCGGCTGGAGTGATCCAAGGGACAGTGCAACAGAAAGCAGGTCGCCCAGTCTTTACGACTAAGCCTTCGGGCGGGCGAAATTGAAAGGGTGCGGTAAGAGCGCACCGCGTCTCCGGCAACGGAAGGCGGCACGGTAAACCCCACCGGGAGCAAGACCGAATAGGGGCGGCGCGCAGCTTGACTGCTAGGCTAAGTTTCGGCTGAGACCGCCCGGGTTGGTTGCTTGAGGGACGGAGCAATCTGTCCCCTAGAGGAATGGTCGCCACTCTCCTTACGGGGAGGACAGAACCCGGCTTACAGGCCCTCTGGCATTGGGACCGCATGATTTTAACCCCGCCGGGGGTGGCTTTCCGTCGGCGCCTTACCTAGTTTGAGTCGATGGCAAGAAGCAGCCGATCCAATGACTGGGGCTTTCCCCGCTGGCGCAGTTATGGCGCATCGCGAGAGGCGCAACAGGTGCGCCTGTGCGATCGGCATGGCTGCGACCGGCCGGGCGACTGCCCCGCGCCCAAATCGCCCAACAGCCGCGAGCGCTGGTATTTCTGTTCCGATCATGCGGCCGAATATAACCGCAACTGGGACTATTTTGAGGGTCTCGACCAGGAAGAACGGGAACAGCGCGAGCGCGCCGAGCGGCGCGATGCCGGTGGCTATCAGAACAGCGCCTATCATGGCTGGGGCGGTCCGGGCGATGGCACCCGATCGCGGGACGAGATGCATGCGCTCCAGGCGCTGGAGCTGGAGGACGATGCCGATTTCGAGGCGGTGAAGAAAAGCTGGCGCCGTCTCGCCAAGGAATATCATCCCGATGTGAAGCCCGGCGACGCGCAGGCGGCTGTGCGCTTCCAGACGATCCAGGCCGCCTATGAAGTGCTGCGCGCCGCCGAGGAACGGCGGACATGGAAGCCGCGGGAGCGGGCGGATTGAAGGATCATGTCCGGTCGAACTGGGATCATGCGGTGCTTGTCTGCCGCAAATGTTCGAAGAAACTGGACGGCGGCTTTGGCCGCGATGGCGACGAGCGGTTGGCCAAGGCGCTGCGCCGCCATCTTTCGCTGAAAAAGGGGCGTAAGGCGGCGGCGGGGATCGTGGAGGTCAATTGCCTGGGCGTTTGCCCCAAGGGCGCGGTGACGGTCGTTAACGGCGCCAGCGCACGCCAATGGCTGTTGGTGCAGCCCGATGCCGACCTTGATGAACTGGCCGCTACGTTGGGTCTTTTGCCCCACGCCTGAACCAATGGTCAGCCGGCACGGCGAACCGAGATGGGCGAAGCCAGATTTTTGTTGAGCATGGGGATCAGCGTCCGTTCCTCCTGATCGATCCGGCTCATGAGGCTTTTCACGATCTCGCGCGTCTCCTGGCAGAAGTCGGCCCATTCGCCGGCGATCCGGTGGTCGCTCCAGCGGGTCATATAGGCGGCAAAGGCCTCGCCCAGCGGTCCCATCTCGATCTGGAGACGCTGGGCGGTGGTGCGCAGTTGTTCATCGGCCATGCGCTGAACGCCGGGGTAGAATATCCGGTCCTCCAGCGCCAGATGGGCCATCAGCAGGCGCGCAAACTGCCAGCGCAGCGCGCCGATGGCTTGCGGCACGCGGTCATCCGCCACGGCGCGGGACAATTTGCCCGCCAGCACATGCAGTTCTTCATGTTGTCTGCACAGTTCAGTGAGATCCATCGCCGCTTCCTCGCTACCCTGAAGGCATCATGCGCGGCGTGCCTTAACAAAGGGTTGTGCAGACCTTCGGCAAAGCGGAAGGGCCGTCCGCCACCCGTCCCGGGCGGCGGACGGCCTGCCCGATCAGGCGGGCTGGTCGGCGCGGCTGACGCCTTCGCCGTCCAGGTTCAGTGCGACGAAATCCCAGTCGATCGCTTCCTTCAGCAGCTTTTCGGCATAGTTGGGGCGCAGGTTGCGATAGTCGATATAATAGGCATGTTCCCACACATCGAGGATCAGCAGCGGCGTGTGGCCATGCGCGACCGGCGTGTCGGCGTCATGATAGCTGGTGACTTCCAGCTTGCCGTCCTTCAGGATCAGCGCGGCCCAGCCGCTGGCGAAATGGCCGACGGCTTCGGCCTTAAGCTTGTCGACCAGAGCGTCGACCGAGCCGAAGCCTTCGTTGATGAGGTCGAGCAGCTTGCCAGAGGGCGCCTTCTTTTCGGGCGAAAGCGACAGCCAGTAGAATGTGTGGTTCCAGATCTGGCCGACCTGGTTGAACAGGCCGCCCTTGCTGGTCTTGATCAGCTCGACCAGCGACTTGCCCTGGAGCGAGGCGTCGGCGGCGACCAGTTCATTGGCCTTCACGACATAGGCATTATGGTGCTTGCCATGGTGAAAATCGAAGGTTTCAACCGAAAGAATATCGCCAAAGGCGTCTTTGGGATAGGGCAGGGGGGGCAGAATAAATGCCATGTCGGAACTCCTCGGTTCGTGATGGGATGGCCGCATAACGTTGATGCGGCCGGAAGGCTCCACGCCCCTAGCAGTCTTATTGCGCTGCGGAAAATACGATATTTTCTTTCAAGAGCGCGGAAATATCCATGTGACAGGACCGTAATGATGACATAGACTTAACGGTTAGGATCGGATGGCCGAATGGCGACCGGTTCGGAGGCCGCCCCGAAGAATGCGGCGGTCATAAATGGGGGAAGGGTCCAATGGCAAAATTCTTCGGCAATCTGCATCTTGTGCTGATCGCGGGGCTGCTGCTCGCGATCGTGGTGATGTTCGGCGCGCATGCCGGGCTGGTCGACGCCAACAGCATCTTTCGCTGGCTGCACCTGTTCTTCGGCATCACCTGGATCGGGCTGCTTTATTATTTCAACTTCGTCCAGATCCCGACCATGCCGGAAATCCCGGCGGAACTGAAGCCGGGCGTGTCCAAGCATATCGCGCCGGCGGCATTGTTCTTCTTTCGCTGGGCGGCGGCCTTTACGGTTCTGACGGGCCTCATCGTCGCCTGGCTGGCCGGTTACATCCACCAGGCGCTGCTGGTTCAGGCGCCCTATACGCTGATCGGCATCGGCATGTGGCTGGCGCTGATCATGGCGTTCAACGTCTGGTTCGTGATCTGGCCGAACCAGAAGAAGGCGCTCGGCATCGTTCCGGCAGAGGATGATGTGAAGGCGAAGGCGGCGACCACGGCGATGATCGCCAGCCGCACCAATACGATCCTGTCGCTGGCGATGCTTTATTGCATGGTCAATTTCAGTTGAATTGGCAGGGGCGGGCGTCCCGTGACGCCTGCCCCTATCCCTGTGGCGGGGTGGTTTCGCCAATCTCTTCGCTGTCCAGCTTTTCGCCCAGGTCAAGGCCGTGGCGCATCAGCATGGGAATGTTGGCGGCGGCGAAGACGACCGACACGATGGTCACGCCCCACACTTTGACGGCGAGCCAGCTATCGAAGCTCATGGAGCGACGCATGATTTCATTGGCGAGCGCCATGGCGACGAAGAAAAAGGCCCAGTTGCGCGACAGCTTGCGCCAGCCGGCTTCGGTCAGGCCGTCATAGGCGGCCTGTAGCAGATATTTGAGCAGCGGCTTGCCGCGCATCAGCCCCGCGAACAGCATCAGCGCGAAGAAGGCGTAGATGATGGTCGGCTTCAACTGGATGAAGCTCTGGTCGCGGAAATAGATGGTGAGGCCGCCGAAAAAGAGGATCAGCATTGCCGACAGCCAGAGCATTGGGGAAACGCGGCCGAGCTTCACCTTGGAGATGAGGACGGCGATGACGATGGCGGCCATGAAGGCGGCGGTGCCGAAGGTCATGGCGGTGATCGGATTGCCCGGCCCCCAGACCCAGCCCGCGCCCTTGTAGGTGAGGAAGAAGACCAGCAGTGGACCGAAGTCCAGCGCGAGGCTGAGATTGCCGCCATGGGTGGGTTTTTTCGGGTCAGCCATGACTAGACGCTCCGTTGCTCCTGCGAAGGCAGGAGCCCAGGCCCGCCGTCTGAACTGGGCTCCTGCCTTCGCAGGAGCACGTTGTTACGCCACGGGAAGGCCATTCACCGCGCATAGGCCGTCCCCGCAATCGCCCGCGCCATGTCGCCGGGATCGAAGGGGCGCAGATCCTCGATCTTCTCGCCCACGCCGATGGCATGGATGGGCAGGCGATATTTCTCCGCCGCCGCGACCAGCACGCCGCCGCGCGCCGTGCCGTCCAGCTTGGTCATGACCAGCCCCGTCACCTGCGCGACTTCCTTGAAAACCTCGATCTGGCTCAACGCATTCTGCCCCGTGGTGGCATCCAGCACCAGCACAACGTCATGCGGCGCTGCCGGGTTCAACCGGCCGAGCACGCGGCGAATCTTGGCCAACTCGTCCATCAGCTCGGTCTTGTTCTGAAGTCGGCCCGCCGTGTCCACGATCAGCACGTCGATGCCGGTGGCAGTCGCCTGCTTGACCGCATCGAAGACGATGCCCGCCGCGTCGCCGCCTTCCTTGCCCGCGACGATGGGGATGCCGAGGCGCTCCGCCCAGACCTTGAGCTGGCCGATCGCGGCGGCGCGGAACGTGTCGCCGGCCGCCAGCATCACGCCATAATCCTGTTCAAGGAAGAGGTTGGCGAGCTTGGCGATAGTGGTGGTCTTGCCCGATCCGTTGACGCCGATGACGAGGATGACCTGCGGGCGGGGAAAGGCTTCGATCTCCAGCGGGCGGGCCACGGGGGCGAGGGTCTTCTCGATCTCCTCCGCAATGATCTCGCGCAGATAGTCTTCGGTCAGTTCGCGGTTATAGCGGCCTTCGGAGAGCCGGTCGCGCACGCGGGCGGCCATGGCCGGGCCAAGGTCGCTGACGATCAGCGCTTCCTCGATCTCGTCCAGGGTCTGCTCATCGAGCGCGGCCCTGGTGAACAGGCCGGTGAGATTTTCTCCGAGCTTGTCGGAAGTGCGCTTGAGGCCGCCGAAGAGGCGATCGCGCCAGGATGTTTCAGCCATTATGCAATACCGTCATTCCCGCGAGGGCAGGAATCCATCTCCCGCCATATCCGTAAAGGGCTTGCGCCGGAGATGACGAAGAAATGGAAATCCCAATCACGCCGCCTCTTGCGCGATCAGCGCGCCATTCTCAAGGCCTGTGATGGTCGCGCGGACGATGGAGGAGGGAGGCTGGGGCACGGCGAACCGCACCGGGGCGAAATTTTCCGCATGGCCCGAAAGCCCGTTGCGCTCCACCAGCACCGATTGTTCGGAGCCGAGGAGGCTTTTGAGCCAGTCTTCCCGCTGCGCCTCGCAGGCCGAGCGGAGGCAGGCGGCGCGCTCCTTGACGCGCAAGCGATCGACCTGCGGCATGCGGGCGGCAGGGGTTCCGGTGCGCGGCGAATAGGGGAAGATATGGCCGTGGACGATGGCGCATTCCTCGACCAGCTTCAGGCTGTTTGCGAACATCGCTTCATCCTCCGTCGGGAAGCCCGCGATGATGTCGGCGCCGATGCTGATGTCGGCGCGGGCGGCCTTGAGGCGTTCCACGATGCGGATCGCATCGGCGCGGCTGTGGCGGCGCTTCATGCGCTTGAGGATCATGTCGTCGCCCGCCTGGAGCGAGAGATGGAGGTGCGGCATCATGCGCGGCTCATGGGCGAGCAGGTCGAAGAGGCGCTCGTCAATCTCCACGCTGTCGAGCGAGGAAAGGCGCAGGCGAGGGAGGTCGGGCACGCCCTTCAATATGCGTTCGATCAGCAGGCCGAGCGAAGGCGCGCCGGGCAGGTCGGGGCCGTAGCTGGTGACATCCACGCCGGTCAGGACGATTTCCTTATAGCCCGCATCGACCAGAAAGCGGGCCTTTTCGATGACCGCGCCCGCGGGGACCGAGCGGCTGTTTCCGCGGCCATAGGGAATGATGCAGAAGGTGCAGCGGTGGTCGCAGCCATTCTGCACCTCCAGAAAGGCGCGGGCATGTTCGGCAAAGGCGCTCGCCATATGCGGCGCGGTTTCGCGCACGGCCATGATGTCGGAGACCTGGACTTTTTCCGCCGCCCCAAGATCATTCGTCATCCCAGCATAGTGGCTGGCCTCCATCTTCTCGCGATTGCCGATCACGGCATCGACTTCGGCCATGGCGGCGAAAGTCTCAGGCTCGGTCTGCGCCGCGCAGCCCGTCACCATGATCCGCGCATCGGGCCGATCCCGGCGGGCGCGGCGGATGGCCTGCCGGGTCTGGCGCACCGCCTCGGCCGTCACGGCGCAGCTATTGACGACGATCAGATCTTGCCTGTCGCCCGCCATTTCGCGGCCAGCAATCTCCCGAATCGCCTCGCTCTCCGCGATGTTGAGGCGGCAGCCTAAGGTGATGATCTGCGGCGCGTTTTTGGTGGGGGTAGGCATCTAAAAGCGCGCCCAGTCAGCCTCGCCGTCAAAGACATGGGTGGCAGGCCCGGTCATCAATATGTGCCCGCCCGGCGCCCAGTCGATCACGAGATCGCCGCCGGGCAGCGTGACTCGGGTGGGGCCGCTCACCAGCTTGCGGCGCACCGCCGCCACCGCCGTCGCGCAGGCGCCGGTGCCGCAGGCGCGGGTGAGGCCTGCGCCGCGCTCCCAGACGATCAGGCGGATATGATTCTCACCCATAATTTGCGCGAAATTCACGTTCACTCGAGCCGGGAACAGCGGGTCCGTCTCGATAAGCGGTCCCAGCCGCTCGATATCCACCGCGTCCAGATCGTCGCAGAAGAAGATGACATGCGGATTGCCGACATTGACCGCTACTGGCGCGGGCAGCTCTTCCCAGCTTACCGGCATGACCAGCGTGTCCATGGCGTAGGCGAGGGGGATCGCATCCCACTCCAGCCGGGGTTCGCCCATGTCGACGCTGGCGCCGCCGTCCACGCCCTTCGCGTCCAGCAGTCCGGCCTTGGTTTCGATCAGCACGTCCCGCCCGACGAACAGCGGCACGCAGCGGGTCGCGTTGCCGCAAGCCTCCACTTCGCTGCCGTCGCTGTTGAAGATGCGCATCGACACGTCGGCGCGGTCGGAATGGCCGATGAGGATGAGCTGATCGCAGCCGATCCCGGCATGGCGGTCGGCAATGGCCTGCGCGCGCGCAGGCGTCATGTCGAGCGCCGCGTCCCGCGCGTCGATCACGACGAAGTCGTTGCCCAAACCATGCATTTTCGAAAAACGGCCCATAGCGCGGCGCATGTAAGGCCAATGCGGGGAAAAGACCAGCCTATCCGGCGTGCCTATCCCGTATTCAGGGCCGCACGCTTGCGTCCATAGAGGAAATAGACAGCCAGCCCGATCGCGTTCCAGATGAAGCAGGCGAGGATGGTCTTCACCGGCAGGCTGATGAACAGATAGGCGCAGCCGCCAATCGCGCCAAGGCCGACCAGCCATCCCGCAGGGGCGCGGAAGGGGCGCTTGAGGTCGGGCATCCGCCGTCGCAGGATCAAGAGGCAAGCGCCCACGGCGGTAAAGGCGATCAGCGTCCCCGCATTGGCGAGCGCGGCGATCTCATCGATGGGTAGCACGCCCGCTATGATCGCGACCAGCACGGCGGTCATGCCGGTGATCCGGGCGGGCGTGCCGCGCTTGGAGATCAGCGCCAGCCTCTGCGGCAGGAAGCCGTCCCGCGCCATGACGAGGAAGATGCGGCTCTGCCCATAGAGAAAGCCGAGCAGCACCGTCGGCAGCGCAATCACCGCCGCTATGGCGACGATCCTGGCCACCTGTCCCTGCCCCATCTCCCGCAGGATCAGCGCCAGCGGCTCCGGGCTGTCGGCAAAGCGGGTGAAGGGCATCGCCCCGATCGCCGCCGCCGCTACAGCCACATAGATCAAAGTGCAGACGATCAGCGACCCGACGATGCCGATGGCAAGGTCGCGATCCGGGTTCTTCGCTTCCTCCGCCGCGGTCGAGATCGCGTCGAAGCCGTAAAAGGCGAAGAAGATAATCGCCGCCGCCGCCATGACGCCGCGCTCGACGCCATCCGGCCCCATCGACTTGGCGAAGCCGAAGGGCATGAAAGGCGAGAGATTCTGCGCGTCGAAGGCGGGCAGAGCGATGGCGACGAACAGGCTGAGGGTGGCGATCTTGATGAGGACCAGCAGCGCGTTCAGTCGCGCGCTTTCATGGGTGCCCAGCATCAGCAGCCCCGCCACCACGGCGATGATGAAGATGGCAGGCACATTGACGAGACCGCCCAGTTCCGGCCCCTTGGTCAACAGCTCGGGAAAGCCCACCAAGGTCAGCAGCGGCGCGGCATAGCCCGACCAGCCCACCGCCACGGTCGACACCACCAGCGAATATTCGAGGATCAAGCTCCATCCGACGATCCAGGCGATGCCTTCGCCCAGGACCACATAGCTGTAGCTATAGGCACTCCCGGCCGCGGGCATCATGGTGGAAAGCTCGGCATAGGCCAGCGCCGCGCAGGCGCAGATCGCGCCCGCGATGGCGAAGGACAGCAGCACCGCTGGCCCCGCCCGGTCCGCGCCGACGCCGATCAGCGTCAATATGCCGGTGCCGACGATCGCTCCCACGCCCAGCGCCAGCAGATGCGGCCAGGACAAGGTGCGTGCCAGCCTATGCCCTTCCTGTGCGGGCATCATCGCCCCCATCGGCTTGCGGCGCGTCCAGCTCATGTCCTTTTTCTCCCCCTTTTGCGGGCACCTTGCCGTTGCAGGAGCGGCTGGCAAGAAAAATTTATACAAATGTAAATCAACTGATCGCCGCCTCTCGCGACTCCGCTGATATTCTGTTACAGGGCCGTAAACAAAGGTCGCGACAGCTTTAATCTTCCAAGGGGGGCGTCCGATGGATGCTGCTGCGTCGACCGTTCCGGTATCGGTCCGGAACAATGGCTTTTATCTGGGAATGTCGGTCGCCATCGCGGCGACGGTGATTGGCGGTTTCGGTTCCTTCGCGCTGCGCGGGTTCGTGGATGTCGGACGCGTGCCCTATTGGGTGCATGTCCATGGCGCCGTGTTCGTGAGCTGGACGCTGCTGTTCGTGATGCAGAACGCCTTCGCCCATCGCGGGTCGATGGCCCTGCATCGGCGCATGGGATGGGTCGCTGTCGGGCTGGCCACGGCGATGGTGCCGCTGGGCGTCGTTACCGTGTGCATGGCGGTGGTCCTCGATCGGGTGCCGCCTTTCTTCACCCCCACGATCTTCCTGGCGTTGAGCGTGCTGGAGCTGATCGGCTTCATCACGTTGCTGACTGGCGCGATCCGGCTGCGGCGCTCCACCGAATGGCATCGGCGGCTGATGCTGTGCGCGATGGTGGCGATTATCGGACCGGCCTTCGGGCGCTTGCTGCCGATGCCGCTATTGGGGCCTTGGGGCGGGCTGGCGGTCATGAGCGGGCAGATGCTGTTCGTGGCGGTCGGCGTCGTCCATGATCTCGCCTCGCGTGGGCGGGTGCATCCGGCCTATGCGGTGGGCGCGGCGGTGATTTTGGCGGAAGGGCTGGCGGTGCCGATCCTCGCCGCCACGCCGCCCATCGTCTGGCTGGCCTCCGCTTTGGCAGGCTGAGCCGCTTTCGGTTGCGTCGGGGGCGTGCTTGCGTTAAGGGCGCCCCTGCAATCGGACGGCTTGCCGTTTGATACCCTGACAGATCCATGGCGCTTGAAATGGGGCACCGGATGGACGCTGGCCGGCGAGGATTCGCCCGCCGGCGATTTTGTCGTTTGGCGGGGTAAGCACAGTTTTCCGGGCTTTTCGGCCCAAATGAGGTGATGATGTTCGATTCGCTAAGCGATCGTCTCGGTGGGGTATTCGACAAGCTGCGTGGGCGCGGTGCGCTTACGGAGGACGATGTCCGCGCCGCGATGCGCGAGGTGCGAATCGCGTTGCTCGAAGCCGATGTCGCCCTTTCCGTCGTCCGCGAGTTCGTCGAGGATGTGACCGAACAGGCGGTCGGCCAGAACGTCCTGCGTTCGGTGACGCCGGGCCAGCAGGTGGTGAAGATCGTCAGCGACGCGCTGACCGCCGTGCTGGGGTCGGAAACCTCCGATCTGCTGATCGACGTGACGCCACCCGCCGTCATCATGATGGTCGGCTTGCAGGGGTCGGGCAAGACCACCTCCACCGCCAAGATCGCCAAGCGCCTCAAGGAAAAAGAGCGCAAGAAGGTGCTGATGGCGTCGCTCGACGTCCAGCGCCCCGCCGCGCAGGAGCAGTTGGCGGTTCTGGGCACCCAGACCGATGTGGCGACGCTGCCGATCGTGCCGGGCCAGCAGCCGGTCGAGATCGCCAAGCGCGCCTTGCAGGCGGCGAAGCTCCAGGGTTTCGACGTGGTGATGCTCGACACCGCCGGGCGTCTGCATGTCGATCAGGCGCTGATGGACGAGATGAAGGCTGTCGCTGACGTCTCCAACCCGGCGGAAATCCTGCTGGTGGTCGACTCGCTGACCGGCCAGGACGCGGTGAATGTCGCGTCCAGCTTTACGAGCCAAGTGCCGCTGACCGGCGTGGTGCTGACCCGTATGGACGGCGACGCCCGTGGCGGTGCGGCGCTGTCGATGCGCGCGGTGACCGGCCGTCCGATCAAGTTTGCGGGCACCGGCGAAAAGCTGGATGCCATTGAGCAGTTCCATCCGCAGCGTGTCGCGCAGCGCATTCTGGGCATGGGCGACGTCGTGTCGCTGGTCGAGAAGGCGGCCGAGAGCATCGACGCCGAGGAAGCCGACAAGCTCGCCAAGAAAATGGCCAAGGGTCAGTTCGACATGAACGACCTGCGCGCCCAACTGGGTCAGATGCGCCGCATGGGCGGCCTTGGCGCGCTGGCGGGCATGTTGCCGGGCTTGAAAAAGGCGCAGGCGGCGATGGCCAATAGCGGCGCCAACGACAAGACGCTGATTCATCTCGACGCGATGATCGGCTCTATGACGCCCAAGGAGCGGGAAAAGCCCGCCCTCATCAACGCCAAGCGCAAGATTCGCATCGCCAAGGGTAGCGGCACCACGGTGCAGGAAGTGAACCGTCTCCTGAAAATGCATCAGGAAATGGAAACGGCGATGAAGAAGATCCGCAAGATGGGCGGCCTGAAGGGGCTGGCCAAGATGTTCACCGGTGGTGGGCTCGATGGGATGCTCGGCGGTGGCGGCGCGCCTCCGCAGGGTCTGCCGGGGCTGGGGGGCAATATGCCCAACCTTCCGCCCGGTTTTCAGAATTTCCTCAAGAAATAAATATTTTCAAGCAATTAGATTAGTCAGAAAGGTAAGGTCAGTTATCCATGGCAACGTCCATTCGTCTTTCGCGCGGCGGTTCCAAGAAGCGTCCCTATTATCGCATCGTCGTGGCCGACAGCCGCGCCCCGCGTGACGGCAAGTTCATCGAGCGCATCGGCAGCTACAACCCCGTCCTGCCCAAGGGCGACGAAAAGCGCGTCGTGATCGACGTCGAGCGCGCCAAGCACTGGGTTGCCGCAGGCGCCCAGCCGACCGACCGCGTGGCCCGCTTCCTCGATGCCGCGGGCGTGAAGGAACGCGCTGCCCGCAACAACCCGAAGAAGGCCGAGCCGGGTCAGAAGGCCAAGGATCGCGCCGAAGACCGCGCCGCCAAGGCTGCGGAAGCCGCTGAAGCTGCCGAAGCCGCCAAGGCTGCCGCCGCTGAAGCCGCTGCCGCTCCGGCCGTGGAAGAAGCCCCGGCTGCTGAAGAAGCGGCTCCGGCTGAAGAACAGGCTGAAGGCTGAATCCTTTGACCGACACGCCCGTCACTCTCGCCGTCATCATCGGTGCGCATGGGGTGGCGGGCGAAGTCCGTCTGAAGCTCTTTGGGGAGGGGGCTGAGGCTCTCAAATCCTATAAGGGCTTCGATGCGGCGGGGCGCACGCTGACCTTGAAGTCGGTGCGCCCCGGCCCCAATGGCGCCGTCGCGCGCTTCGCTGAGATTGGCGACCGGAGCGCTGCCGAAGCCCTGCGCGGGACCGAACTCACCGTGCCCCGTTCCGCCCTGCCTCCGCTGGGGGAGGGCGAATATTATCATGCCGATCTCATTGGCTTGCCCTGCCTCTCCAGCGATGGCGAGGCGTTGGGCCATATCGTCGCGGTCGAGAATTTCGGCGCGGGCGATATCATCGAAGTCGAACGGACAGCTATTGATGGCAAGGGCGGCAAACGCTTCATGGCGCCGATGCACGCCGTGACCATCGCGGATGATCGGGCGGTGATCGAGGTGGCATTCGCCGTCTGATTGATCGAGTTTAGTGAAGCATGGAAGATCGTGCTCCAGCCTTTGCAGGAGCGCGCATAGTTGAAAACCACAGTAAGGCGCCCAACCATGCCGAAAATCCTTGCTGCCCTCTATCTGCTGTTGATGGTCGCCGCTGGCTGGCGGCTGTTCACCATGTCCTGGTCACGCGGGCTGAAAATCGCTGCGGCGGTAGGGCTGATCATTCCTATTCCCATGCTGTTCCTGCTGCCGGCGCTGATGCAGCCGGATCGGCCCTTCGCCGATCTGCTGCGCGCCATCGGCGTCGCATTGATGGGTGGTGGCGCGGTGTCGCTGCTGGGCGGCATGGCGGGGGCATGGCTCAAGGCGCGCAAGGCATGAGCTTTCATGCGCAGATACTGACGCTTTATCCAGAGATGTTTCCGGGGCCGCTTGGCCTATCGCTTGCGGGACGGGCGCTGGTTGAGGGAAAGTGGGCCTGCGACCCTATCCATATTCGCGACTTTGCCACTGACAAGCATCGCACGGTGGACGATACTCCGGCGGGCGGCGGTGCGGGCATGGTGCTGCGCGCCGATATCCTTGGCCTCGCCATCGACCATGCGCTGGAAAAGGCGCCCGATCTGCCCGTCATCGCCATGACGCCGCGCGGGGCGCCGATCACCCAGCGCCGTATCCGCCAGCTCGCCGCCGGACCCGGAGCCACCATCCTCTGCGGCCGGTTCGAGGGTTTTGACGAACGGATTTTCGAGGCGCGCCCGGTCGAGCAGATCAGCATGGGCGACATCATCCTCTCCGGCGGAGAGATGGGCGCGCTGATGCTGCTGGATGCTTGCATCCGCCTGCTTCCTGGGGTAATGGGCGCCGCTTCCAGTGGGGATGAAGAGAGCTTCGAAAGCGGCCTTCTCGAATATCCGCACTATACCCGACCCGCTGAGTGGGAAGGGCGCACGATCCCTGAAGTGTTGCGATCGGGGGATCATGCGAAGATCGCCGCCTGGCGGAAACAAAGGGCGGAGGATGACACACGGCTAAGGCGGCCGGACCTTTGGGAACGCCATATCGGCGTTCGGGACCAGTCGCCCTCTGGTGCGCAACGCGAAAAGTAGGACTAAGCTCATGAACTTGATCCAGCAGATCGAGGCTGAAAACATCGCGGCTCTCGCCAAGGATATTCCGGAATTCCGTCCGGGTGACACGCTGCGCGTCGGCGTGAAGGTCATCGAAGGTGAGCGCAGCCGCGTTCAGAATTATGAAGGCGTCTGCATCGCCCGCTCGAACAAGGGCATGGGCAGCAACTTCACCGTGCGCAAGATCAGCTTCGGTGAAGGTGTGGAGCGCGTCTTCCCGCTCTATTCCCCGAACATCGATTCGATCACCGTCGTCCGCAAGGGCGTGGTGCGTCGCGCGAAGCTCTATTATCTGCGCGGCCGCACCGGCAAGCGCGCTCGCATTGCCGAGCGCCGCGACGTGCGCAGCGAGGATTGATCGCTTTTACGCCGTCTTGACAGTTGTAAAAAAGAGACAGGCGGCGTCCCATCGGGACGCCGCCTTTTTCTTTATATCTCAATGATTTGATGAAAGATGAACGCGTTTTTCGTCTTCCGTTTTCCAAGAGATTTTGCGCCGCAGCAGAAATTCATTTTTCTTTGATGGCGGTTTTGTGTCAGCGTTCCGTTTCCAGAGATTGCTCAATATTTCCAAAATTCAATCCTGCGGGTTTGGAGCAGGATCAATGCGTCTCAAATAATTTGCCGAAAACGGATAAATAATAACGAGAAAATATCGGTCGGGAGAGGCTCTCTTCATAATGAAGCAAGGGGCTGGTTCATGAACCGTAAGAGTTTCGTTTCTCGCGCAGCCATGGTTATAGCGCTGTCTTCTCCAGCGGCCGTTCTGGCACAGACCGATCCGCAGGCGGCCTCCGCTACCGATGGCGCGGCGATCATCGTCACCGGCACACGCGCGACCGGCGTCACGGCGGCCGAAAGCGCTGCGCCGATCAAGGTTCTCGATAGCGAAGCGCTGACCAAGGTCGGGCAACCCAATCTCAACCAGGTGCTGACGCAGCTTGTTCCTTCCTTCACTGCGGAAGCCTTTGGCGGGGACACGGCGAACCTGACACTCTCGGCGCGTCTGCGCGGCCTCAGCCCGAACCATGCACTGGTCCTGGTGAACGGCAAGCGGCGGCACGGCACGGCCAATCTTCACGTTCTGGGTGGGCCCTTCCAGGGTGCGGTGGCGCCCGACCTCGACCTGATCCCGCCGGGCGCAATCGGCCGGATCGAGGTGCTGGAGGACGGCGCGGCGGCGCAATATGGGTCCGATGCGATCGCGGGCGTCATCAACATCATCCTCAAGGAAGACAAGGGCTCCATCTCCGGCAATCTGACCGCCGGGCAATATTATAAGGGCGACGGCAACACTTATTCGGGCAGCGTGACCTTCGCGCCGGACGTCGGGCCGGACGGCTATCTCAACTTCACCATGTTCCATCGCTTCCACGGTTTCTCGCAGCGCGGTGGCGTTGATTCGCGCATCTATAATGAAGACGGCACGCTGCGGTCCGATCTTGGCGCCGCGCATACGGCGATGGCGGCGATCGGCCTGCCCAATGCGCCCTATACCAACCGCATCGTTGGCGATTCGCGCTCGACGCTCAGCACTATCATGTATAATGCGGGCTATGATTTCGGGGGCGTCGAACTTTACGCTTTCGGCAGCTATGGGCGGCGCGAGGCGAGCGCCTATGAAAATTACCGCCAACCCTGGCGCGTCTCTCGCTCCCCGGTCCTGGGCGTTGCTGGCGAGCAGATTCTATATAGTGCCACCGGCTTCAACCCGCGTGAGGCGATCAAGGAGGATGATTTCTCCAACACCGGCGGGATCAAGGGCGAGGCGGGCGGCTTCCGCTGGGATCTCAGCACCACCTATGGGCAGGATTATGCCAAGCTCTACACGCTGGATTCCGCCAACCGGAGCCTGTTCATCAACACCGGATCGACGCCGAGCAATTTCTATGACGGCTTCCTGAAGGCGACGGAATGGACCAGCAATCTCGACATCGCAAAGGAGTTTGATGTCGGCCTGGTGCAGCCGGTCAATCTGGCCTTCGGCGCGGAATATCGGGAGAATACATTCTCCATCGGCAAGGGCGACTTCGCATCGACCTATTTCGAGGGGGGCCAGTCCTATCCGGGCTTCGTGTCGACCGACGCTGGCAAGCATAAGCGGCACAACGTCGCGGCCTATGTGGACCTGGCGCTGAATCCGATCGACATGTGGAAGATCGACGGAGCTGTCCGTTACGAGGATTATAGCGATTTCGGCACAAAATGGACGTGGAAGGTCACGACCCGCTTCGACTTTACCGAGCAGTTCGCATTGCGCGGTACGGTCAGCACCGGCTTCCGCGCGCCGTCGCTGCTGGAGGAATATTATTCCTCGACCAATGTCGGGCCGACGACGGCCTTCGTTCAGTTGCCGCCCAACTCGGCCGCGGCGAAGCTGCTGGGCTATGACGACCTGAAACCGGAAACGTCGACCAATTTCAGCGCTGGCCTGGTCATCCGGCCAATCCCCAAGCTGAACGTCACGATCGATGCTTATCAGGTGAAGGTGAAGGACCGAATCGTCGGGACAGGGTCCATCTTCGGTCTCGTCGGTGGGCAATTGGCGCCGAGCAACGGCCAGTTTTCAGGTCAGGACGTGCTCGATGCCATTGCCGCCCATGGCAATGTTCTCGATCCCTTCGTGCTGCAGAATGGCGATGCTGGCATCACGCTCTTCACCAACGGTGCCGACACCCGGACGCGCGGCGTCGACGTGACGGCCAGCTATCCGACGCCCATCGGGGACGGCAGCATCCTCTGGTCCCTGTCAGCGAATTATAATGAAACGAAGATCACCCATCTCAATCTGACCGATGCCTTCTTCGCGGCGGACTCGCGCAGCATATTGGAGAACGCCTCACCCAAATATAAGGTGATTCTGGGCGCTCTGCTGACCTGGGGCGGCTTCAGCATGAACCTGCGGGAGACCTTCTACGGCAAAGCCTCGCAGGTGGTGCTGTATAATGGCACGACTCCCACGGTGAAGTCGGGGGCCGCCGCGCTCACCGATCTGGAAGCGAGCTACGACCTGACCCCGGCGATCAAGCTGTCGTTCGGCGCCAACAACCTCTTCAACAAGAAGGCGGATACGGTGCCCAATGGGGCTGACGGCCTGCCGATCGATGGTGGAGCGGTGCTGAATGCGCCGGTCACGTTCACGCCCTATGGCATCAATGGCGGCTATTATTACGGCCGTATCAACTTCAGCTTCTGACGGCACCTTGGGCGGTCACCGGCTTTCGGGCCGGTGGCCGCTTTCCTTTCGGGGATATGGCCGCCAACCGGGCCGATCATGACCTTACTGACTCACAGGCTGGCCACGCTCACGGATGAAGCATCGCTTTCCGCTGCTATGACATTGGCCATTGACCGGTTGCAGGATGATTTCCTCACGCCGGCACAGGTGAGGGCCAGCCATGCCTTCATGGGGCTGGACAGCCGGTTGATCAGCGACGGCACTTATTTCGTGATCGAGGATCGGGGGCAGATCGCCGGTTGCGACGGCTTATGGCGGCAATCATAGCGCAGGCCGTGACGACCGGCTGCTCGATCCGGGGACAGAGGCGGCCAAGGTGCGGGCGATGTACACGCATCCCGACCATGTGCGCAAAGGCGTTGGCAGGTTGATCCTGTCGCTCTGCGAACAGGCGGCGCGGGTGGAGGGTTTCTCCGCGCTGGAACTGTCCGCCACCATGGCGGGCGTGCCGCTTTATCGCAGCTTCGGTTTCATCGATGTGCACGCGTTCGAGGATCGCGGCGTGCCGCTGATCTTGATGCGCAAGCCTATTGCCGACTTGTGAACCAGAGGCCGATCAGGCTGAGCGCCGCTGCCGCCGACATATAGAGGCCGACCAGTTCCACCCCCTGAACCTGGATCAGCCAGGTCGCGACGATCGGCGCCAGCGCGCCGCCGATGATCCCGCCCAGATTGAAGGCGAAGGACGCGCCGGTATAGCGAAGCTGCACCGGGAAGAGATGCGGCAGATAGGCGCCCAGCGGGCCATAGACGAAGCCCATCAGAAACAGCGCGAGGCTGAGGATCAGGAAGATCGGCAGCAATTGCCCGGTGCCGATGGCGGGGCCGAAAATCACGCCCATCAGCACCGTGCCGATGCAGCCCGCCACCAGCACGCGGGTCGGGCTGCTCCTGTCCGCCCACCAGCCGGCGAGGATGATGCTGAGCGCCATGAACAGGATCGCGCCGAGCTGGATCGCCAGGAAGGTTTCCCGGTCGATCATGAGCGTGGCGGTGCCGTAGCCAAGGGCAAAGGCTGTCGCGATATAATAGACCGCGAAGCAGGCGGCGCAGGCAAAGGTGCCCGCGATCGCGGCGCCCAAATGGTTCTTGAACAGCGTGGCCAGCGGCACGGCGGGCGGCGGGGCTTCGGCTCTGGCGGCGGCGAATTCCGGCGTCTCGGTGAGTTTCAGGCGAATCCACAGACCCAGGAACACCAGGACCGCGCTGCCCAGGAAAGGCAGGCGCCAGCCCCAGGCGAAGAAATCCTTGTCGCTGAGGAAGGTGCCAAGGATCAGGAACAGCCCGTTGGCGGCGAGGAATCCGACCGGCGCGCCCAATTGCGGGAACATGCCGAAGCGCGCCCGCCAGCCAGGCGGGGCGTTCTCCACCGCCAGCAGAGCCGCGCCGCCCCATTCGCCGCCCAGCCCGAACCCCTGACCGAAGCGCAGGATGCAGAGGATCAGCGGCGCCCACCAGCCGATGCTCTGATAGGTCGGCAGGAAACCGATGGCGAGGGTCGATCCGCCCATCAGCATCAGCGACGTCACCAGCGTCGTCTTGCGCCCGATGCGGTCGCCATAATGGCCGAACACCGCCGCGCCCAAGGGCCGGGCGAAAAAGGCGAGGGCAAGGCTGCCATAGGCCGCCAGCAATTGCGCGGAAGGGGAGGAGGAGGGAAAGAAAAGCGGGCCGAAGACCAGGCTGGCGGCGGTGGCGTAGATATAGAAGTCGTAAAATTCGACCGCCGTGCCGATCAGGCTGGCCGCCAGCACCCGCTTGTGGCGCAGCATCGCGTCCATCCCGCCCATTTTCCCGGCCCCTGCCTCCACCGCTTGCACGCCCCCCGTCGCCATTATTTCGTCGCCCGCTTCTGGTTCAGCAATTCATAGGCCATGACCGCGCAGGCGACCGCCGCGTTCAAACTGTCGGCCTTGCCCAGCATCGGCATCTTCACCAGCAGGTCGCATTCGGCCTCATAGCTTTCAGGTAAACCCTGCGCTTCATTGCCGACCAGCAGGAAGCTGGGGCTTTGGTAGCGCGGCTCCTGATAGTCGTGCGTGGCCTTCAGGCTGGTGCCGATCAGTTCGCCCGGCCCCTCGCGCAGCCAGTGCATGAACTCGCCCCAGCGCGCCTGGGTGATACTTTGGGTGAAGAGGGCGCCCATGCTGGCGCGCACGGATTCGACGGAAAAAGGATCGACGCAATCGTCGATCAGGATCAGCCCGCCCGCGCCCACGGCATCTCCGGTGCGCAATATGGTGCCCAGATTGCCGGGATCGCGCAGCGACTGGGCGACGATCCAGATATCGGCCTTGCCGCGGTCGAGCTTCGCCAGCGGGGTCAGCCGGTCGCGATAGACGCCGACCACGGCCTGCGCATTATCCTTGCCGGAGATTTTCGAGAGGATATCGGGCGTGGTTTCGATGACGTCGCCGCCCGCCGCCTCCATCGCCGCGATCAGATCGGCGGCCAGCGGGTGGGTCGACCCGGCATGGAACAGCATTTCTGGCAGCACGCCTTCCTCGCGCGCTTCGGTCAGGATGCGCAGCCCTTCGGCCAGGAACAGCCCCTCGGCCTTGCGGAATTTCTTCTCCCGCAGGGAGCGGACGCGCTTCACCAGCGGGTTGGAAAATCCGGTGATTTCTCGCGCCACGATCCTGTCTCAAACCTTTTGAATGTCCGCCGAAACGGCCTCTCTATAGGGGGATCGCGGAAAAGGGTAGGGGGCTTGGATGTGAAGGGATTTGGTCGGAAATGGCCAGAGATGGCTATTTGCAGTCCGTCATTCCCGCACCCTAGGTCGCGTGGGACGCGTCATGCCGTGCGACGGCGATCCGGTTGCGGCCGGAGCGCTTGGCTTCGTAGAGCGCCATGTCCGCCACCGCCATCCAGCTTTCGCCGGTCGGCCAGTCGCCGCGCAGTTCCGCCACGCCGAAGCTGACCGTGACGTGCAGCGGCGGCGTGCCGGGGATTTCGGTTACGGCAATCGCCTCGCAGAAGCGTTGCGCCGCTCTGGCGGCATCGTCTTCCCCGGTTTCGGGCAGCAATATGCCGAATTCCTCACCGCCAAGCCGGCCAAGCGAATCGCTGGGCCGTTGCAGGCTGGTGCAGAGCCGGGCGATGCCGCGGATGACCTGGTCGCCGGCGGGGTGGCCGTGGGTATCGTTGATCCGCTTGAAATGATCGATGTCGAACAGCAGCAGGCTGGCGGGCCGCTCATGCCGTTCGAACAGCGCGATGGCGCGGTTCATTTCGTTGAGGAAGGCCCGGCGGCTGAGCGCGCCGGTCAGATGATCGCGTTCAGCGATGCGGCGCAGTTCGAGCTGCTCGACCACCAGCGCCGCCAGATTCTGGAGGATGGCGATCTGGCCGGGGTCAAACTGGCGCGGCACCGTATCGATCGCGCAAAGCGAGCCGATATTATAGCCGTCGGGCGTTTCCAGCGGGATGCCGGCATAGCTGCGGATATTGGGATCGCCCGTCACCAGCGGATTGTCGCGAAAGCGCGCATCTTCCCTCGCGTCGGTGACGACCATCGGCGCCCGCTCGCGGATGGTATGGTTGCAAAAGGCGACGTCGCGCGCCGTTTCGCTGCCGTCGAGACCGGCCAGCGACTTGAACCATTGCCGATCGGCGTCCACCAGCGAGACGGCGGAAATCGGCACGCCCAAAATGCTGCGGACCAGATCGGTGATGCGATCGAAAGAGGGTTCCCGTGGCGTGTCCAGAACTTCGTAGCGATCAAGCGCGGCGAGACGCGCCGGTTCGTCCATCAGCTTTGGATCGAGCATGGCCAATTACCCTCAACTGGCGAGGTGGCCTCTCCCACGTCCCGCGATTCTCGTTCAGTCTTCTCGTGATAATCGCCTGCCGATATTTAACAAAGGCTTGGCGGGCGCAGCCTGCCTTATTCTTCCCCGAACTTGTCCTCGACCAGCGTCACCAGCTTGCCCAGCGAATCGGCCGCTTCCGGACCAGTGGCGCTGATGGTGATACTGTCGCCCATCGCCGCGCCCAGCATCATCAGGCCCATGATGGACGTGCCGGTGACTTCGCTGCTGTCCTTGCGCACGGTGATCTGGGCGGGCAGGCCGCTGGCCAGCGTCACGAATTTCGCGCTGGCGCGGGCATGCAGGCCGCGCCGGTTGCTGATCCTGACTTCCTGGCTGATTTCGCTCATGTGGTGCTGCCCAACAGTTCCGATGCAACGCTGATATATTTCTGGCCCGCTTCCCGCGCGGCGGCGACGGCCTGGCGCACGTCCATGACCTTGCGGGCGCTTTCCAGGCGGATCAGCATGGGCAGGTTGATGCCCGCGATCACCTCGATCTCGCCCGCCTTCAGCAGCGAAATGGCCAGATTGGACGGGGTGCCGCCGAACAGGTCGGTCAGCAGGATGACGCCCGACCCGTCATTGACGCGGGCGACCGCATCCGCAATGTCGGCGCGGCGCATCTCCATATCGTCCTCAGGGCCGATGCAGATGGTCTCGATCTGCTGCTGCGGACCGACCACATGCTCCATCGCGACGACAAATTCCGTCGCCAGCGCCCCGTGGGTGACGAGTACCAGTCCAATCATCTTGCTTACGTGGCCCACCTGTTTTTCATGGATTACGCTTTCGGGCCTCCCGGTCCGCGCTTCTCCAGGGCGTCCTGGGGCGCTGATTCCATATTGCGGTGCGAGACCGTGGGCGAAAAGCCCGCATCTTGCAAGTATCTGGCGACGCGTTCGGTCACATGGACGGAGCGATGACGGCCCCCCGTACATCCGAAAGCAACGGTAATGTAGCTTTTTCCGCCCCCCGCATAGCGCGGCAGCAGCAGGGTCAGCAATTGTTCGATGCGCCCGATCGCCTCCTCATAGGCCGGATCTTCCATGATATAGGCGGCGACATCGGGATCGAGGCCGGTTTTCGGCCGCAATGCGTCCTCCCAATGCGGATTGCGCAGGAAGCGCATGTCGAACATCAGGTCGGCGCTCAGCGGCACGCCGCGCGAATAGCCGAAGGACATGATCGTCAGAACCGGGTCCGACAGCCCCTCGCGGGAGAAGCGGTTGCGGATTTCCTGCTGCAATCCATTGCTGGACAGGCTGCTGGTGTCGATCACCTGATTGGCCCAGCGGCGCAGCGGCTCGGTCAGTTCGCGTTCGCGGGCGATGCCATGGGCGGCGGGGCGGTCGGCGGCCAGCGGGTGACGGCGGCGCGTCTCGGCAAAACGGCGCTCCAGCTCCGCGTCCGAACAATCCAGGAACAGCGTCTCCACGTCATGGCCGTGGCGGGACCGCAGCGCCTTGATCCGCTGGACGATGGCGCCAGCGTCGAAGCCGCGGGTACGCGCATCGATGCCCAGCGCGAGCGGCCGGTCGATCCCCTCGTTATGCCCTTCGGGCAGGGGAGTGTCGAGCAGCCGGCCGAGCAGCACCAGCGGCAGATTGTCCACCACTTCCCAACCCATATCCTCCAGCGTCTTGAGCGCGGTGGTCTTGCCCGCGCCAGACAGGCCGGAAACGAGCAATATGGTCTTCGGCGTTTCGAAACTCACGATAGGCTCATGGTCTTCAGGCCCATGTTCCTGACGGCCAGTTCCACCTTGATCGCGGCGGAGGCTTCGAACGGGGCGAGCCGGACGACGGGGACGTCGATACCGGCGATCGGACGCATCGCGGGTTCCAGCGGCATGCGCTCCACCATGTCGCTAAGGTCGACGGCGAGGGCGACAGGGGCGTTGTCGGCATGGGGCATGTCGATGAGGCCAATCCCGCGCACTTCCATCATGCCGACGATCCGGTCGGGCGCGCGGGCGAACAGGCGGCCCTCGATTTCAAGCACGCGGGTATAGTCGTCGCTGACGAGCACGGCGCCGCGATCGATCAGGCGCAGCGCCAGATCGGATTTGCCCATGCCGCTGGGACCGCAGAGCAGGACGGCCTGGCCATTGATCGCCACGCTGGTCGCATGCAGGGTTTCGGAAGAAGGTGTCGACGCCATATCGCCTTATCGCTTTGACGTCATATTAGCTCTTGTTGGCGCTGGTGGGAATGGAATTAACCGGGGCGTTTCTCATTATGGTGCACGTTCAATGCACGAAGCGGTGCGCCTATTCCGAAATCATGCCGGGGTCGCGTTCCACCGCCATGGGCAGGCGCATGATGAAGCAGGCGCCGCTCTGCGCATCCTGGCGGTCGGCAATGCTGATCTTGCCCTGATGCCCCTCCACGATCGAGCGGGCGATGGCCAGGCCAAGGCCCGAATGCTTGCCGAACGCCTCATTTTCCGGACGGACGCTGTGGAAGCGGCGAAAGACATGTTCGCGCTCGGATTCAGGGACGCCCGGTCCCTGATCCTCGACGCTGACCAGCACTTCATTGTCCGCCACCGTCGCGACGATCTGGACCAGCCCGCCATCGGGGGAGAAGGACACCGCATTGTCGATGAGATTGTCGAGCACGCGGATGATCCGCTGTTCCTCGCCCAGCACCACCGCGACATTCTTGCGCGGGCGGGCGAAGGCCAGGCGGACGCCGCGGCCGACGCCGCGCGCCTCCCGCGCGACGACCATCTTCTCGATCAGCAGGCCAAGGTCGATCGGCTCGAACCGGGTGCGCGACAATTGGGCGTCGATGCGGGAGGCTTCGGCAATGTCGGTGACCAGCCGGTCGAGCCGGCGCACATCGTCCTGCGCGATCGCCATGAGCTGGGCGCGCAGCTCCGGCTTGTCCACCCGGTCCAGCGCGTCCAGCGCGGAGCGGAGCGAGGCGATCGGGTTCTTGAGTTCATGGCTGACATCGGCGGCAAAGGCGTCGGTCGCGTCGATCCGCTGGCGCAGCGCATGGCTCATGTCCGACAGGGCGCGGGCGAGCATGCCGATTTCGTCGCGCCGGTCGGGCAGGCGCGGCACGGTGACTTCGCGCGCCCGGCCCAGCCGCACCCGCACCGCCGCGCGGGCGAGGCGCTGCAACGGCTGCACGATGGTCCGCGCCAGGAAAAGCGATAGCAGCACCGAAGCCAGCACCGCTGCCGCCAGCACCATGCCCAGGCGGAACCGCTCGGCCCGGACGACGCGGGTGATGTCGCGGGCATTTTCGGTCCCGAGCAGGTTGGTGCCGTCCTTCACGATGACGGCGGCCGAAATCATGAAAGTGCGGTCTGGCGCATAGCGGTTCACCGCCTGGGTCCGGCCGCTTTTCCGCGCCAGCACCAGTTCGGGCCAGGCCTGCGCCCGGTCGACTGCCGGCTCCTCGAAATTGGGCGGCCGGTCGGCGGAGACGACGCGGTCGATCACCTTGTCCAGGAAGCGGGCGACATGGCGCTGCCATTCTTCCTCATCGGGCAGGCGCAG
Source organism: Sphingobium sp. TB-6 (assembly GCF_012927365.1). Classification (NCBI taxonomy): domain Bacteria; kingdom Pseudomonadati; phylum Pseudomonadota; class Alphaproteobacteria; order Sphingomonadales; family Sphingobiaceae; genus Sphingobium; species Sphingobium sp. TB-6. The sequence continues at coordinate 212,271 of NZ_JABBGL010000002.1, forward strand.
GCGATAGCGCGGCGCATTCATGGTGAAGCTGTCCGCGATCAGCCGCCCCGCGCCGTCATAGCGGCGGACGCGATCCCCCGTCTGCCACGCATAAGTGGCGATGAGCGCGTTCTGCCGGTCCGCCGGGGCATTTTCCAGGCCGATCGCCAGCAGCTCCAGTTCCCGCGCCGATTGCTCCAGCCGGTCGTCGACGATGCGCGTGCGATAGCTGTCGAGATAGAAGAAGCCCCCCGCCAGCAGCGCCAGCGCGAACACATTGACCGCCAGGATGCGCGGGGTCAGGCTGATCCGGCCGGACCAGCTCCACCCTGCGCCCGCGTCATACTTCTTCGGAGAAGCGGTAGCCGGCGCCATAGAGGGTGTCGATTGCGTTGAATTCGGGGTCGGCTTCGCGGAACTTGCGGCGCAGGCGCTTGATGTGGCTGTCGATGGTGCGGTCGTCGACATAGACGTCATCCTGATAGGCGGCATCCATCAACTGGTTGCGGTTCTTGACCACGCCGGGACGCTGGGCGAGCGTTTCCAGGATCAGGAATTCGGTGACGGTCAGCGTCACGTCCCGGCCCATCCATTTCACCCGGTGGCGGGCCGGGTCCATTTCCAGCCGTCCGCGCACGATCGGTTCCGCGACCGGCTCGTCGGGCGCGGCATCCGCCTTGCTGACCTCCGCCCGGCGCAGGATGGCGCGGATGCGCGCGATCAGCAGCCGCTGGGAGAAGGGCTTGGAGATATAGTCGTCCGCGCCCATGGCCAGGCCCAGCGCCTCGTCCAGCTCATCGGCCTTGGACGTCAGGAAGATGACCGGCATATGGCTTTTCTCGCGCAGCCGCCGCAGCAGTTCCAGGCCGTCCATGCGCGGCATCTTGATGTCGAACACGGCAAGGTCGGCCGGATTGTCGATCAACGCCTTCAGCGCGGACTCCGGATCCGAATAGAGGCGCGTCATGAACCCCTCCGTCTGCAACGCGATCGAGACGGAGGTCAGGATATTCTTGTCATCGTCCACCAGAGCGATGGTTGCGGTCATACTGCGCCCCGAAAATCGTCGGCAATGGAAATGTGCCCATGCGTTAGACGAAGGTGGCTCCCCCCGCAAGGAAGCTCGGGCAGGCGGGTTATGCGGCGTACCCGTGGGAATTCGGGATAAATGCAGCGGTTGCGGCGTTTTCCGGGGTTTGACGCACCATCTGCAAAAGCTTATGCCCGCTTCGTCTGCAGCAGATGGCGCCACGCGGCACGAAGATCGCGGCGCTGAGAGGCGGACCGGTCGTGAACATGATAAGATGGCGGCCGGACATAATGATATTCAGGAGCAAAGGCGTGCAGGCCAAATCCTCTTTCACCCTCGATCAGCAGGGCATTTCCACCAAGGCTGATCAATTTTGGAATCTGGGCACCGCGCCCCTCGTCGAAGCCGCGCTCGCCAATGGCGAAGGCATTTTGGCCAAGGACGGCCCGCTGGTCGTCAAGACCGGCAAGCATACCGGCCGCAGCGCCAGCGACAAGTTCATCGTGAAGGATGCGGAAACCGAAAGCACCGTCTGGTGGGGCAAGACCAATGTGCCCATGACGCCGGAGCATTTCGCCGCGCTCAAGGCCGATTTCTTCGCCGCTCTGGGGCAGAAGGACAAGCTCTACGTCGCTGACCTGTTCGGCGGGTCGCAACCCGAACATCGCGTCAATGTGCGCGTCATCAACGAATTGGCCTGGCACAATCTGTTCATCCGCACGCTGCTGGTCCGTCCGGGCGCGGATGAGCTGAGCGGCTTCGCGCCCGAATATACGATCATCGACCTGCCGACCTTCAAGGCCGATCCGGCCCGCCATGGCAGCCGCAGCGAGACCGTGATCGCGGTCAACTTCACCGAGAAGCTGATCCTGATCGGCGGCACGCGTTATGCGGGCGAGATGAAGAAGTCGGTCTTCGGGATCTTGAACTATCTGCTGCCGACCCACGGCGTGATGCCGATGCACTGTTCGGCCAATATCGGCCCCAATGGCGACACCGCCGTCTTCTTTGGCCTGTCGGGCACCGGCAAGACCACCCTGTCGGCCGACGCCAGCCGCACGCTGATTGGGGACGACGAGCATGGCTGGTCGGACACTGCCGTCTTCAATTTCGAGGGTGGCTGCTACGCCAAGATGATCAACCTGTCGGCCGAGGCCGAGCCGGAGATCTTCGCCACCACCAAGCGGTTCGGCACGGTGCTGGAAAATGTCGTGATCGACGAGGAAACCCGCGAGATCGACCTGGACGACAACAGCCTGGCCGAGAACAGCCGAGGTTCCTATCCGATCGATTTCATCCCGAACGCGTCGGAAAAGAATCTGGGGCCGGTGCCGAAGAACATCATCTTCCTCACCGCTGACGCTTATGGCGTGCTGCCGCCGATCGCGCGGCTGACGCCGGATCAGGCCATGTATCACTTCCTCTCGGGCTATACCGCGCGCGTCGCGGGGACCGAGATCGGCGTGACGGAGCCGTCGGCCACTTTCTCGACCTGCTTCGGCGCGCCGTTCATGCCGCGTCATCCGTCCGTCTACGGCAATCTGCTCAAGGAACGCATCAACAAGGGCGGCGTCACTTGCTGGCTGGTCAACACCGGCTGGACCGGCGGCAAATATGGCGTCGGCAAGCGCATGCCGATCAAGGTCACGCGTGCTTTGCTCAACGCGGCGCTCGATGGCAGCCTGAATAATGCCGAATTCCGGACCGATCCGAATTTCGGCTTCCAGGTGCCGGTAGCGGTGCCGGGCGTAGATTCGACCATGCTCGATCCGCGGGCGACCTGGACCGACAAGGCGGCTTATGACGAAACCGCCGGCAAGCTGGTGAAGCAGTTCGTGGACAATTTCGCCCAGTTCGAGGACCATGTCGACGCATCGGTGCGCGAAGCGGCGCTGACGGCTGCCTGACGCCAGAGCGATCCGTAACGAAAGAGGCCGGGGGAGCAATCTCCCGGCCTCTTTCGCTTTCTGTCGGCGGCGCGGAATGCTATCATGCATCGAATTTTCAGCGGGATATTTCCTATGGCTATGTTTGATGATCTGATGGGCAATTTCGGTGGTCTGGAGGCGGTTGCCGCGAAGATCGGCCTTCAGCCTGAGCAGATGCAGGCGTTGATGAGCGAAATCGGCGGCAAGATCGCTTCGGGCGAAACGGATGTCGCTGCCCTGGCGACCACGGCTGCCGAACATGGCGTTTCGGCGGACAAGCTGCAGGAACTGTTCGCGCATTTCGGCGGACCCGAGGCCATATTGTCGAAAATCGGCGGCCTGTTCGACCGTGACGGCGACGGCAATCCGCTCAATGAACTGGGCGGGCTGGCCAAAGGCCTGTTCGGCTAATCTCCGTCATCCCAGCGCAGGCTGGGATCTCGTGAGGCCGGGTCGTGCCCTATCGCCTGAGATCCCAGCTTGTGCTGGGATGACGTTTGGCGGAAATAGCCGGACATACCCATGATGAGGTATGCTTTTCGATAGGGAAGCGGCTATGGCCTTGCTGCGGGGACGGGCGTGTCGGCGCTCGGCAAGCAGGGGAATTCATCATGATGGGGGATATGCTGCGCGGCAGCGCCGCCATTGCAGCCATATTAAGCGGCAATGCACAGGCGCAGAGCCAATTTTTGTCTGGGGAATGGATGCAGGACGGCGCGTGCGCCCCCAGCTATCGCGCGCTGCATGCTGCGGAGCCGCGCAATCTTCCCTGCTGCGTTCCGGCGCGCCGGGCGGTGCCGCCCCTTTGCCCACGATCCTGAATCGGGCGCGGATGATCGTCAGCTTTCGCACCGACAAGTTTTTTTCGCCTTGCCTTGAAACGTCCCAGGGGGCATTCGCGCTGCATAGCTTATTGCGAAGCCCACGCAACTGACGCTCTTACCGGCGACGGTCGCCCTGGATTTGGCAGGGGAAAAGGTTTTGAACGACGTGACGATCGAAAAGCCGGTGCTGGAACCGACCGGCGCGCTTTCAGTGGAAACCGTGCTGTCGGTGCGGCATTGGAACGAACATCTTTTCAGCTTCCGCATCACGCGGCCGGCAAGCTTCCGCTTCCGTTCGGGCGAGTTCGTGATGATCGGCTTGGCTGGCGACAATGGCAAGCCGCTGCTGCGCGCCTATTCGGTCGCCAGCCCCGCCTGGGACGAGGAACTGGAATTCCTGTCGATCAAGGTGCAGGACGGCCCGCTGACCTCCAGGCTGCAATTGATCCAGCCTGGCGACCAGATTTATCTGGGCCGCAAGCCGACCGGCACGCTGGTGACGGACGCGCTGCTGCCGGGCAAGCGGCTGTTCATGCTGTCGACCGGCACCGGGCTTGCGCCGTTCCTCAGCCTGGCGCGCGATCCGGACGTCTATGAATTTTACGAGCAGGTCGTGGTCGTCCATTCCGTCCGCCGGGTGAGCGATCTGGCCTTTCATGACGAACTGTCGGGCAAGCTGACGGAGGATCCGCTGGTGGCCGAACAGGCGGCGAGCCAGTTCCATTATGTGCCGACCGTGACGCGCGAGCCGTTCCGGAACAATGTCCGCATCGACACGCTGATGGAGACGGGCGCGCTGTTCGAAGGCATAGCGGGCGAGGCCAAGTTCAATCCGGAAACCGACCGGATCATGATGTGCGGCAGCATGGAAATGATCAAGCAGTTCGGCGCCTGGTTCGAGGAACATGGCTTTGCCGAGGGCTCCAACGCAGCCCCGGGCGCTTATGTGATCGAGCGCGCCTTTGTCGGCTGATGGGGTTGTTGTCATAACGGGAAAGAAGGGGCTGGCGGCGACGCCGGCCCTTTTTGCTTTTTGGGGAATTGTCTGAATTTAGCCGTCGCGGCCGTCGCTTGGCCGTGCCGTTCCGATAATTTCTCGACCCCACCAAGCTTTTTGCGTCTGCAAGGAAATGCCCTATACTGTTCGCTTGATGCCAGGACTCAGGACAAGCATGAAATCCAATTTCTTCCGGGGCGCGGTTGCCCTTGGCGCGCTCGCGCTTATTCCCGCCACCACCGCGGCGCTCGCTGACGGGGAAGCGAGCAGCTACAAGGCGCTCGACGAGTTCATGGACGTGTTCCAGAAGGTCCGCAGCGACTATGTCGAAAAGGTCGACGACGAAAAGCTGATCAAGGGCGCGATCGACGGCATGCTTGCCAGCCTCGACCCGCATTCCAGCTTCCTCGACGCGCGCGATTTCCAGAATCTGCGCACCCAGACCGAGGGCAGCTATGGCGGCCTCGGCCTCTCCGTCACGCAGGAGGACGGTGCGGTCAAGGTGATCGCGCCGACGCAGGATACTCCGGCCTGGCGCGCCGGGATCAAGGCGGGCGACTATATCACCCATCTCGACGGGCAGCTCATCTATGGCGGCACGCTGGATGAGGCGGTCGACAAGATGCGCGGCGCGCCGGGCACGCAGATCAAGCTCACCATCGTCCGCCCCGGTCGCGACAAGCCGATCGACCTCACGCTCACCCGCGAGATCATTCAGCTCAAGCCCGTGAAATGGGAAGTGAAGAACGGCATCGGCGTCATCAACATCGTCAGCTTCTCTGCCAATACTGGCGCCGACGTGCGTCAGGCGATCCGCAGCATCGACAAGAGCCTGGGCCGCAAGCCGACCGGCTATATTCTCGACCTGCGCTCCAACCCCGGCGGCCTGCTGGATGAAGCCGTGTCGGTCAGCGACACCTTCCTGGAACGTGGCGAGATCGTGTCGCAGCGCGGTCGTCAGAAGGGCGATGTCGAGCGCTATTATGCCAAGCCCGGCGATGACGCGAAGGGTCTGCCGATGATCGTGCTGGTCGACGCAGGGTCCGCTTCGGCGTCTGAAATCGTCGCGGGAGCCTTGCAGGACCAGCATCGGGCGCTGGTGATGGGCGAGCGCAGCTTCGGCAAGGGCAGCGTCCAGACTATGCTCCCCCTGAGCAACACCACGGCGCTCAAGCTGACCACGGCGCGCTATTACACGCCCTCGGGTCGTTCCGTGCAGGAAGGCGGGATCGAGCCGGATGTGCGGGTGCCGCAGCTTAGCGATCCCGATTACAAGAACCGTCCGAAGTTCCGCGAGAGCGACCTGCGCCGGCATCTGATCAATGAGATCAAGACCGACAATGCCGCGCTGGAAGAGGACAGCAAGGACGATCCGCGCTTCGCCGCGACGGCGGAGGAATTGAAGAAGAAGGGGGTCGAGGACTTCCAGCTCGACTATGCGCTAAAGACCATTTCCCGCCTGGCAGCCAAGCCGGGGGCTGCCGTCGCTCAGGTCGATCCCAAGGCCCAGCCGGCGCGCAAGCCTGCGACGCGCTGACAACAAAATGACCTTACCGGCTGAACTGCTCCTGCCTTCGCAGGAGCACAACGGATAAAAACGATGTCCTTCCGTCCGCCCGCAAGTTCAGCATGACGAAAGGTGCGGGACGGTTTAAGCGAACGCTATGAAAAGCCTGCCCCTCGCCCGCGCTCTGGCGCTGATCGTGCCCTTGGCCATGCTGGCGGGCGCTTATGCCTTTCAGTTTATCGGCGGCCTGCACCCTTGCGAAATGTGCTGGTGGCAGCGTTATGCCCATATTGCGGCGATTCCGCTGGCGCTGATCGCCTATGCGACGCGGGGCAAGGCCTGCATCAGCGCGCTGTTCACGGGCCTTGCGGGCTTCGCCATCGGCATTGGCGGCGGCATCGGCCTGTTCCATGCGGGAGTCGAATATGGCTGGTGGCAGGGGCTGACCGCCTGCTCGACCAGTCCCGGCGGCGGCAGTTCGGCGGACATTCTCAACCAGATCATGGCGACGCCCATCACCCGCTGTGACGTCGCGCCGTGGAGCCTGTTCGGCATCTCCATGGCGGGTTATAACGGCCTCTTGTCGGGGGCGGCCGCGCTCCTCATCTTGGTGCTGCTGCTCGGAAAAGGGAGCAAGGTATGAGCGCAAAGGATTTCCCCCGCCCCGGCCGCCGCGTCACCGACAGGCAGCGCGCTTCCATGCTGCGCGTCGATCAGGCCGGCGAGTTCGGCGCGACCCGCATCTATGCGGGCCAGCTCGCCGTGATGGGGGACCGCCATCCTGATTCCCGCGTCATCGCCGGCATGGCTGTGCAGGAAGAACGGCACCGCAAGCATTTCGATGCGATGATCACGCGGCGGGGCGTGCGGCCGACGGTGTTGCAGCCGATCTGGAGCGTGGCGGGCTTTGCCTTGGGCGCGGTGACGGCGGCGATCGGGCCGCGCGCCGCCATGGCTTGCACCGCCGCGATCGAGACCGAAATCGACCGCCATTATGCCGAGCAGCTCGAGCAATTGGGGCAGGACGATCCGGAACTCTCCACCGCCATCGCGGATTTCCAGGCGGAGGAGGTGGAGCATCGCGACGCCGCCATTGCCCATGGCGCTGAGCAGGCTCCGGTCTATCCCTTATTGTCGGGCGTCATCCGATTGGGCTGTCGTGCCGCCATCGCCCTGTCGAAGCGCATTTGAGGAGAAGCATGATGAAGACCCGCCTGATCGCCGCCATGCTTTTGCTGGGCGCCGCCTCTCCCGTCATGGCGCAACAGGGGCCGAGCGTTCCGCAGGAGCAAGCCCCTGCCGCCCAATCGGGATCGGAACGCGTCAATCTGGTCATCGTCTACGGCGATGATCCCTGTCCGCAAAGCCAGGGCAGCGACATCGTCGTCTGCGCGCGCAAGGGTGAGGAGGAGCGCTATCGCATCCCCGAACCGCTGCGCGGCGATCCGAATCAGCCGAGCCACCAGGCCTGGGGCGAACGGGTGAAGTCGATGGAATATGTCGGCCGCAGCGGCACCGAAAGCTGCTCGCCGGTCGGCGGTGGCGGCGCGACGGGCTGCTTCGCGCAATTGGCGCGGTTGGCCAAGGCGGAACGGCAGGCGGCGGACAATGCAAGCTGGAAGGATCTTGTCGCGGCGGAGCGGGCCCGGCGTCTTTCCACCATCGATGTGGAGAGCAAGGCGATCGAAGCGCAGGCCGTGGCCGAGGAGAAGGCGCAGGCTGCCCAGCAACAGCAGCAGCAAAGCCAACCACAGGGTGCGGGGCAAGGAACGGCGACGCCGCAGCCCTGACGGCATTTGCCGTCGGGCGGCGTCTCGCAAAAAGGCTGCCGGCAACCGGATAATCCGGACGGCGGAAACAGGGGACGAACAAGGAATATGAATCGATGCGTCTCCTCACCACCCTTTCCCTGGCCGCCGTCGCGCTTGCGCCCTTGACGGTCGGCGGGGCGGCCCATGCCGAACCGCCGCAGAAAATCTTCAACCTGGTCGTCTATGGCGACGATCCCTGCCCGAAGGGGCAAGGCGACGAGATCATCGTCTGCGCGCGCAAACCCGAATCCGAACGCTACCGTATCCCCAAGAAGCTGCGCGAAAAACCCGAACCGGCGGGTGGTCCCGGTTGGGGCAGCCAGGTCGCGACCATGGAACAGGTGCAGCGGCAGACCTTGCCGGGCAGTTGTTCCGCCATCGGCAGCAACGGCTTCACCGGCTGCACCGCCAAGGCGCTGGAGCAATGGTTCGCGGAGCGGCGGATGCAGGAATCCAAGGGCGAGCCTTGAGCCGTCCTATTTGAAGCTCGCGATGCACTCGATTTCCAGCGGCGCGCCCCTTGCCAGCCCATCCGCGCCGAACGCGCTGCGGGCGGGCAGTCGCTTGCCCTGGTAATAGCTGACATAAACGTCATTGAAGCGCGGCCAGTCCGCCATATCGTCCAGCATCACCGTGCATTTGACGACATGGCCGAAGTCGAGGCCGTTATCCTTCAATATCTTGCCGATCGAATCCATCGAGTTGCGGACGGCAGCGTCGAAACCCTCCTTATGCGGGTCCATGCCGGTGGGCACCTGCCCGATCTGGCCGGAAAGATAGAGGGTATCGCCTGCCCGCACCGCGGGGGAGAAGGGAAGAGGCTGCTGGGCCGCCAGCGGCGCGGCGCCGAGAGCCAGGAACAAGGCAAGCCATTTCTTCATGTGCAAGTTTCCCCAATGCAAAAAGGGCCGGTCCTTTTCCGGACCGGCCCTTCCTTCGTGACGCTTTAGAATTTGAAGTCGAGGCGGGCGTAATAATAGCCGCCCGACGTGCTGTAGGGACCATGGCCATAATAGCTGTTATAGGCGCCGGCGCCGTTGATATAGGGTGAAACGCCCGCGCCCGGCGTGACGCCTTGCATCAGCGCCGGGATTTCAGGCCGCTTGTTGAATAGGTTGTTCGCGCCCACCGAGAAGGTGACGGAATCGGTGAAGTCGTAGCTCGCCTCCAGATCGGTGAGCGCGGTCGCCTTGACCACGCCGTTGAAATAGAGCTGGTTGGCGTTCACCCCGTTCACGAGGGCGCCGTCCGCAATCAGGAAGCCGCCATTCGGAATGAAGCCCCCGGCGGGCGTGAAGGCGGGACGGACAAGCACGCTGGTCTTGCCATAGAATGTTTCCCGCAGGTTGAGCGCGAACTTCCCGCTCTTGAACAGCGCCCCGGCGACGATCTTATAGTCGGGATTAGAGCGTTCGATATTGCTTTCCGACGCGGCGTTGAAGATGGGATAGCCCACCTTGTTGTTGGTGATCTTCGTCTTATTGTAGTTCGCCGTCAGCGACAGGTTCAGCGTGCCAAAGTCCAGCGCGACCGGATAGGCGGCCGAGAAATCGATGCCCCAGGTGCGGGTGTCGATGCCGTTGGTGAAGCTCGACACGCCGATCGTGCCGTTCGTGAACAGGGCACTGTCGAGGACGATACCCGCCGCGTTCAGGGCGTTCAGGATTTGCGCCCCGCCCGGCTGCGGCACGCCGTTGAGGACGGCGTTGCGCGCCGCCGTGCCGGTGATGCGATCCTTGATCTTGATGATGTAGCCGTCGACCGTGACGGCCAGCTTGGGCACCGGACGCAGCACGACACCGGCCGAGAAGTTCTTCGACTTTTCCGGCTTCAGGCTGCCGAAGCCCAGCAACGCCGCCGCTGGGGTTCCGGCGGGGAGCTGGGCGATGGCGCTGGTCGGGCCGACGTTGATGGTCGAATATTTCTGTTCCGCCAGCGTCGGTGCGCGGAAGCCGGTGCTGACCGTGCCGCGAAGCGCGAAGGCGTCGCTGAAGTCGTAGCGCGTGGTGATCTTGCCGATCGTCGTGTCGCCGAAGTCGGTATAATCCTCGTAACGGCCGGCAAGGTCGACGGACCAATGTTCGATTGGTTCTGCGATCAGGTTGATGTAGCCCGCGCGCGAACTGCGGCGGAACTTGCCTGCGTCGGTCGCCTTGTAGCCGGGGAAGGACTGAACGCCGGTCTTGTAGGTCGAATAATAGTCGCCCGCGACGATCTCATAGGTGTCGCGGCGATATTCGCCGCCGAACGCGAAAGTCAGCGGCCCGGCTAGCCCGGCTTCGAATTCCTTGCGGATGTCGGCGGTGACGGTGGTCTGGCTCAGGCGGAAGCCTCCGTCATAGGCCTTGTCCACCGTATTCGGCGCGCCGATGCCTCGCAGCGATGCGGCATAGCTTTCCTGCCAGACTTCGCGGTGGGCGGACGATTCCGTCCAGATGTCGTCCTTCTGATGGCCGTAGGTGGTGCTGAGGTCGTAATTCCAGCCCGAAACCTCTCCCTTGGCGCCAACGGTGAAGCTGTATTCGTCCTCGATCACATGTTGCAACGGGACCATGCCATTGATGCCGGTGTCGCCATAGCAGACATTCGGATTATAGGGCGCAGTCGTGATGCCGCCGCCCGCGTTTGTCTGAGTGATGACACCACCGACGTTCGTATATTCGTAGCAGATGCGCTTGGGATGACGGTAGCCCTGCTTGGCATAGCCGATGCGGCGGGCATAGTCGCCAAAGCTGTAGAGTTCGATGCCACCGAAATCATAGCCCATATTGTAGAAGGCTTCGGTCAGATAGGTTTTGGGCTGGCCGCCATTGATGCCCGACAGCGCGTCGCCGGCCAGGTTCGACCATTGGGCGGGCGTGTTGGGTTGAAGCGTGCCGTCCGGCTTGGTGATCTGCACCTGCCCGGTGCCGACGGTGGTGTAATCCTGGCGGCGGTGGAACAGGCTGAGGTTGAAGAAGCCGTCCTCGCCCAGCTTGAAGCCCATATTGCCGGAGACGGAGAACAGCTCGCCCTCGCTGTCATAATATTGGCCGCCAGTGACCTTGAAGCTGCCGCCTTCGTTGTTGTCCTTGAGGATGAAGTTGATGACGCCCGCGATCGCGTCCGTGCCGTACACGGCCGCCGCACCTTCCTGAAACACTTCGACGCGGGCGATGGCGTCCGGCGGGATCAGGTCGATGCTGGGCGCCGCCGAACCCTGGAAGGCGCCGGAGATCACCTGGAGGATGCCGTTGCCGTGGCGGCGCTTGCCGTTGACCAGCACCAGCGTGTGGTTGGGGCTGAGGCCGCGCAGACGGGCGGAGAGGGAGAAGCTGGAAAGGTCGGTGCCCTGCGTTTGCGCGGTGAAGCTCGGGACGATCTGGGTCAGCACCTGGTTGAGGTTCGGCTGGCCGACGTGGCTGATCGCTTCCTGGCTCAATACCTGGATCGGCGCGGCGCTTTCAGCGGCCTGCATGCCGACGGCGCGGGTGCCGGTGACGATGATGGCGGCGCCTTCATCGGCCTGCGCGGTTTGCGCTTCTTGCGCCATCGCGCAGGCCGACCAGGACGAGGCCAGCGCAAGTGAAAGTCGAAGAGCGGATAATCTTGTCATCTATGCCCCCTGTTTTGCATTTATTCATGACAAGGGGATCAACGAACTTTTCGGATTAAACCTCTATTGCGCTGCACAAAAATTTAAGAAAAATGACATGTTTCTCGTTTATTTCCATGATAAAATCACGCCAGATTGCTATGTTGCAGGGCGGCTTGGCAATTGATTAGGACGCACGTGGCCATGCGCATTTTGCAAGCAATGCGCATAGCGGGTTTTTGACGTAGGTTCGTTTCAGGCAACTTCACCTCTAATTCAGCATGACGGTGGGGTAAGGGGCGTCAGCTCGCCATCGCCGCATCGATCAATGCACGGCCTTCCTTGCTGCTCCAGTCCATCGCGCCGACCACCCGCGCCATTTCCTTGCCCTGCGCGTCATAGATGACGGTCGTGGGCAGCATCCCGGTGTTGTAATGGAAACCGAACTGGTTTTCCGGATCGATCCAGCCCTTCAAATGCGGCAGCGGGTGCTTCTCGAAAAAGGGCTTGATGACCGTTTCGCCCTGGCTGTCCTGCGAGATGGTGAGGACGGCCAGGCCTTTCTTGCCATATTCCGCCGCGACCGCATCGAGGGTGGGCATTTCCGCCACACAGGGCGCGCACCAGGTCGCCCAGAGATTGACCAGCATCGGCTTGCCCGCGAAATCCTTGAGACTGGCGTCGCTGCCGTCTGGGTTCTGGAAGGTGAAGTCGGGCGCGGGGGTGCCGGCCTTCGACCTGTCGAGCGTGTAGCTGAACTCGCCTCCCTTGCCCGGAGCGCCGCTTTGCGCGGGTCCGGTCGCCTCCCCGCTGGCGTTCGGGCCTTGCCCGGCGGGCGGCGATTGCTTATCGCACGCGCCAAGGCCAGCCAGCAGGAGCAGTGTCATTACGCAGGGTAAAGATCGGAACGGGGAAGATCGCACGGGAAAAAGCTCCAACAGCATGTGGGGCGGACGCTTTGCGGCCGGTCCGGCTTCGGTCATGCGGGAGATAAATGCCTCCATCCCCTTCGACAAGCGCTTGTGGAAACAGGATATCGCCGGATCGAAGGCGCATGTCGCGATGCTGGCCAAGCAGGGCATCGTCGACGGCGAGGACGCGCAGGCGATCACCGAGGGGCTGAACCGCATCGCCGCCGAATATGAAGCGGACGGCGTGCCGGTCGATCTGGACCTGGAAGACATCCACATGGTCACGGAATCGCGGCTGGCCGAACTCATCGGTCCGGCGGCGGGGCGGCTGCACACGGCGCGCTCGCGCAACGATCAGGTGGCGACGGATTTCCGCCTCTGGGTGCGCGACGCCATCGATGAGGTCGAGGCGGGGTTGGAAGGCTTGCAGGCGATGCTGCTGACCCGTGCCGAGGAACATGCCGATGCGGTGATGCCGGGCTTCACCCATCTCCAGTCCGCGCAGCCAGTGACCTTGGGTCATCATCTGATGGCCTATTATGAGATGGTTCGCCGCGACCGCAGCCGCTTTGCCGATGCGCGCGAGCGGTCGAACGAATGCCCGCTGGGCGCGGCGGCGCTGGCGGGGACGGGCTTCCCCATCGACCGGCATGCCACGGCGGCGGCGCTCGGTTTCGCCAAGCCGACCGACAACAGCCTCGACAGCGTATCGGATCGCGACTTCGCGCTCGATTATCTGATGGCGGCGACCCAGTGCAGCCTGCACCTTTCGCGGCTGGCGGAAGAGTTCATCATCTGGGCGAGCCAACCCTTCGGTTTCGTCAAGCTGCCCGACGCTTATTCGACTGGCAGCTCGATCATGCCGCAGAAGCGCAACCCCGACGCCGCCGAGCTGGTGCGCGGCCATGCCGGGCGGATCATGGGCTGTATGAACGCGCTATGCGTCACGATGAAGGGCCTGCCGCTCGCTTATTCGAAGGACATGCAGGATGACAAGCCGCCGGTGTTCGAGGCGCATGACCTGCTGGGCCTGTCCATCGCGGCGATGACCGGCATGATCGAGACGGTGACGTTCCGCACCGACCGGATGCGCGGGCTGGCGGAGAGCGGCTTCGCCACCGCGACTGATCTGGCCGACTGGCTGGTGCGGGAGGGCGATATTCCCTTCCGTGAGGCGCATCACATCACGGGCCGCGCCGTGGCGGCGGCGGAGGCGGCGGGCGTGCAGCTTGCCGATCTGCCGCTGGAAACGCTCAAGGCCATTGATGCGCGGATCGATGAGCGTATCTATGCGGTGCTGACGGTCGACGCCTCGGTCGCCAGCCGCAGGAGCCATGGCGGCACCGCGCCCGATCAGGTGCGGGCGCGGATCGCGCAGGCCCGGAACGACGCGAAAGGGCAGAAGAAGTGATGACGGCACGGATCGCCAAGGGAGTTGCACTAGCCGCGCTGGCGCTGGCTTTGGCGTCCTGCGGCGGTCGCCAGCCGTTGAAGCCGGTACAGGGGCAAAACCTGCCCGCCGTGCCGGTGGGTGCGGCGACGGCGCCGACCGCTGCGCAACTCACCACGCCCTCTATCCAGGCGCGGCCGGAACGGAACGTCGAACTGCTGACCCAATCGAGGGTGCGCGGCGACGACCCGTTCGACCTGCCGCCGGAGAGTGACCCCCGCTGATTTTAGCGAAGATTTCTAGGATAGACTGACTTGGACCATTTTACCTATGTCGACGGCGCGATGCTGGTGGAGCAGGTGCCGATGGCGGAGATCGCCGCGCAGGTCGGCACGCCCGTCTATATCTATTCGACCGCGACGCTGACTCGCCATGTCGGCGTGTTCCGCGACGGGTTGTCGCAGCTCAATGATCCGCTGATCGCCTTCGCGGTGAAGGCCAATCCCAATGCCGCCGTGCTGGCGACTTTGGCGAAGCTGGGTCTGGGCGCGGACGTGGTGTCGGCGGGCGAGTTGCTGCGCGCCATCGCGGCGGGCATTCCGGCGAACCGTATCGTCTTTTCCGGCGTCGGCAAGACTGCCGAGGAAATGCGCATCGCGCTGGAGCAGGGCATCTACCAGTTCAATCTGGAGAGCGAACCCGAAGCCGAGATGCTGTCCGAAGTGGCGCTGTTGATGGGGAAGAAGGCGCCGGTCGCCTATCGCATCAATCCTGATGTCGATGCCGGAACCCATGCCAAGATTTCCACCGGCAAATCTGAAAACAAGTTCGGCATCCCCTATGACCGTGCGCTGGCCAGCTATGCCGCCGCCCGCGCGCTCCCCGGCCTCGATGTGCAGGGCGTGGCGGTGCATATCGGCAGCCAGCTTACCGACCTCAGCCCGCTGGAAGCCGCTTTCATCAAGGTCGGCGCGCTGATCGAGAAGCTGCGCGGCGAAGGCCATGACATTCGCACCGCCGATCTCGGTGGCGGGCTTGGCGTGCCCTATGATCCTTCGCAGCCGTTGCCGCCCAGCCCCGCCGCCTATGGCGCGATGGTGACGAAGGTGACGCAGGGCTGGAATGTCCGCCTGATGTTCGAGCCGGGCCGCCTGATCGTCGGCAATGCGGGCGTGCTGCTGTCGCAGGTGGTGCGGGTGAAGCAGGGCGCGCAGGCGCCTTTCGTGATTGTCGATGCGGCGATGAACGACCTGCTGCGCCCCAGCCTCTATGACGCCTGGCACGACATCCGCGCCGTGCATCCCAAGGGCGACCGCGCCGCCGCCAATGTCGTCGGCCCGGTCTGCGAGACGGGGGACACCTTCGCCATGCATCGCGACATGGACGTGGTCGGGGCGGGCGATCTGATCGCGTTCATGACCGCCGGAGCCTATGGCGCGACCATGGCGAGCACCTATAACAGCCGCGCGCTGACCCCGGAGGTGCTGGTTTCCGGCGACAAATGGGCCGTTGTCCGCGCCCGCCCGCCGATCGAGGCGCTCATCCAGGGCGACAACATCCCCGGCTGGGTGAATGATTGATGCATAGCCTGCCCGTCTTCCTGCGATTGCATGGGCGGGCCGTCATTCTGACGGGCGAAGGTGAGGCTGCAGACGCCAAGCGCCGCTTGCTGGAACGGGCAGGGGCGCGGATCGTGGGCGAGGCGGAAGACGCCGCACTCGCCATCGTGTCGGATGGCGACGAGGTGACGGTAGCCCGGCTCCAGGCACGCGGGATATTGGTCAATGCGACCGACAAACCAGAGCTTTGCGACTTCACCCTGCCTGCGATTGTCGATCGCGAGCCGGTGTTGATCGCCATCGGCACGGGTGGCGCTTCGGCGGGGCTGGCCAAGGCCTTGCGTCAGCGGATCGAGGCTTTGCTGCCTGCACGGCTCGGCACGTTGGCAACGGCACTTTACGATGCGCGTGCTGCGATTCGGGCGCGTTGGCCGGATGCGGCGGCGCGGCGACGGGCGATCGATGCCGGGCTGGCGGTGGGCGGGCTGATCGATCCGCTGTCGGACAAGGCGGCCGACGCCGTGCCGGACTGGCTGGCGGGAAGTGCCGATGTCGGTGCCGACCGGCTGGAAACGATCCGGCTGCTCTCCGCCGATCCGGATGATCTCACCCTGCGCGCTGCGCGCCTGCTGGGCGAGGCGGACCGTGTCTATCATGCGCCCGATGTCCCTGCCGCGATCCTCGACCGGGCGCGGGCCGACGCCGTGCGGATCGAGGCGAGTACGCCGCCCGATCGGCCGGGCGAAGGTTTGTCGCTCTGGCTGGAGAGAGTGCCATAAGCCGGGTCTTTCTCTTCGATGGCGGCAAGGCGCACGAAATCTCGCTGGAGGCTTTCTGCGCCAGGACCGAAGATGCGCCGTTTAGCTGGGTTCACGCCGATGGCTGGCGGGAGGATGCCCGCGCCGTCGCTTCCCGATGCGACCATATGCCTGAAGCTGCGCTTTCCGCGCTGCTCGCGCAGGAAACCCGGCCGCGCTGCACGCTGATGGCCCATGGCGCGCTGGTGAACTTGCGCGGGCTCGGCGCGGCGGATGACGATGTGGGCGATCCGCTGGTGTCGATCCGCCTGTGGGCCGAACAGGCGCGTGTCATCTCCGTCAGCTATCGCCCGCTTGCAGCGATGGAACCGGTGACGGCGCAGATGCTGGGCGGCCTGATCCGCGATCCGGGCGATCTGATCGCCGCCTTCGCGCAGCAGATCACTGAAGCGCTCGACCCCGAAGTCGCCGATTTGGGCGACGGCCTGGACGAGATCGAAAGCGCGCTCACCGCACATGGTCCGGCCGAAGCGCGGCGGCGCGTGTCGGAAATCCGCGCTACCGCGATCAGCTACCGCCGCTTTATCGCGCCTCAAAGGCAGGCGCTGGAAAGACTGTCCACCGCCGACGCGCCGTGGCTGGAACCTGACGACCGGCTGCATTTGCAGGAAGCCGCCGACCGCTGCGCCCGCATGGCCGAAGAACTGGAAGCGGTGCGCGAACGGTCTGCGCTCGCCCATGAAGAGCTGACCGATCTGCGTGCCGAGCAGATGAACCGGCAGGCGCTGATCATTTCCGTCGTGGCTTTGGTTTTCCTGCCGCTGACCTTTCTGACCGGCCTGCTCGGCATGAATGTCGAAGGCATTCCTTATGCCCATGAACCCTGGGCCTTTTGGGGCGTGGTTGGAGTCTGCGTTGCCATGGCGGGTGGGATCGCTGGCTGGTTCGCCGCAACCCAATGGCTGAGGTGAAGGACGTCAGTTCCGCGCCGCGTTGAGGCGGGCGATCTCGTCATGCAGCGCCTGGATCGAGGAGACCAGACGTGCCCGGTCCGCCTGCATTTCGGCCAGGGCATCGCGTGTCTCGCCCAGTTCCAGCGCGCGGCGGGCGATCCGGGCGTCCAATTCCGCATTGTGCCGGGCCATCGTGCCGATCTGCTCGGCCCGCGCGCACAAATGGCGTAGCCGCGCATCCAGGAGGTCGAAGTCGAACGGCTTTACCACATGGTCGTCCGCGCCCGCGTCCAGCGCCTCGACGGCGGACACCTTGTCCTGCCGCCCGCCGATCATGACGAAGCAGGCATTGTCGGCCAAGCCCGCCGCGCGAATCTTCCGCATCGTCACCAGTGCCGGCAGCAGCGTCAGCCCCATGTCGATCAGGATGATGTCCACCGGCCGCGCCACCAGCATGCTGAGCGCGCCAAAGCCGTTTTCCGCCAGCGCCACATCATAGCCCAGATGCGACAGCCGCCGGGCCACGACCGCGCGCGACGTGGCGTCTTCATCGACCAGCAGAAGCCGCAATCGCCGGGCCGAGCGCGCCGTTTCCGGAGCCTGTGCCGGTTGCAGCCTGCTGATGCTGTCGCGTTTCCAAAATTGCATGACGTCCCACCTCTTGCCACCGCGCAGCATAGGATTGGGAGCCAAAGAAATGGTTAACGGGCGTCCGGCGCATAGGCGCGCATGAAGCAGTCGAGCCCATGGTCGACATCGGCCGCGATCTGGTCCGGGGTCGCCTGTGGGATCTGTCCCCAGATGACCAGTTGATGGCAGCCCGAAAGCATCATCATCGTGAAGGTGCGCGCCGCCAGTTCCGGGTCGGCCCGGCGCAGCAGGCCGCGATCCATGGCCCGTTCCAGAAATTCAGCGACCAGCCGCCGCGTATGGCCGGGGACGTGTTCGTAGAAGATGGCGCCCATTTCGGGAAAGCGTCCCGATTCGGACACGACCAGCCGGTACAGGGCAACGCTGTCGGACGAGGTGATCTTCGTGAGCAGGTTCAGTCCCAGCCTGCGCAACGTTTCCACCAGGTCGCCGCCAGGATCGAGGATTTCGGCCAGGCGGGCGAGATAGGCGGTGGTCGCGTCATCCAGAAAGGCGGCGAACAGGGCTTCCTTGGACGGGAAATAGCTCCATAATGTGCCCTTCGACCCGCCCAGCGTCGCTGCGATCCCCGACATCGTCGTCGCGGCATAGCCATTTTCCAGGAAGGACCGCGATGCCACCGCCAATATGGCTTTGCGCCGGTCGCGGCGACGCGCTTCTCGTCGGCTGAGCGGAGGGAGGAGCTTTGTCATAAAACCGTACCATATAGTACGCTATTTCTGTTGACAAGGATTCGCAACCGGCGCAAAGGCCAATTTCATACTATTTGGTACGGTTTGCTAATGTCCGTGAGTCGCCCCCCGAGTCTTCCCGCTCTTTCCGGTCGCGCCGGGCTTCTCGCAGGAGGCTTGGCGCTGCTCTCTGCCTGCGCGGCGGTGCCGGATCTGGGATCCCAGCCGGCGGTGCGCGCGCCTGGCAGCATTGCGGCGGAGCGCAGCCTTCAGGCTGACTATGCCACGCAATGGCCGTCCGAAGGCTGGTGGACGGCTTATGGCGATCCGCAATTGGATGCGTTGATCGAGGAGGGGCTGAAGGGATCGCCGGACGTGAGCGCTGCCGCCGCCCGCTTCGCCCAGGCCAACGCGGCCGCGCAGCAGGCGGGGGCGCCGTTGTTGCCGTCGGTCGATCTCGACGCCAATAGTGGCGTGACCAAATCCAGCTACAATATGGGCATGCCCAAGGAATTCGTGCCCAAGGGCTGGCTCGGTACGGGCCGGGTGGGCCTGAATTTCGGCTTCGACCTCGATCTTTGGGGCAAGAATCGCGCGGCGCTGGCGGCGGCGACGTCCGAAGCGCGCGCGGCGGAGATCGACGCGCGGCAGGCGCGGCTGGCGCTGGCGACCGGCGTGGCCGATGCCTACGCCGATCTCGCCAGGCTCCATGATGAGCGCGACATTCAGGCGCGGGCGCTGGAAATCCGTACCGCCAGCCAGAAGCTGGTGGCGGATCGCCGCGCCAACGGGTTGGAAACGCGTGGCAGCGAGCGGCAGGCCGATGCTACCGTCTCCTCCGCCAAGGCGCAGCTTGCCGCCGCCGATCAGGCGATCGCGGTGCGCCGGCATCAGATCGCGGCGCTGATCGGCGCGGGGCCGGATCGGGGCATCGCCATCGCCCGGCCGCAACTCCGCAAGCCCGGTCCGCTGGGTCTGCCCGCCGATGTGACGACCAATCTGGTCGCCCGCCGTCCGGACATTGCGGCCGCGCTCGCCCGGACCGAGGCGGCGGCCAAGGGGATCAAGGTGGCGCGGGCCGATTTCTTCCCCGCCATCCGCTTGAGCGCGCTGATCGGCGTGCAGTCGCTGGGCTATCAGACCCTGCTCCAGAACGGCGCTTTTTCC
This sequence comes from Sphingobium sp. TB-6, assembly GCF_012927365.1. Lineage (NCBI taxonomy): Bacteria > Pseudomonadati > Pseudomonadota > Alphaproteobacteria > Sphingomonadales > Sphingobiaceae > Sphingobium > Sphingobium sp. TB-6. The sequence goes on from NZ_JABBGL010000002.1 coordinate 231,981, forward strand.
GGCGGGGCCAGTTCCTTTGCGGACACGCTGTTTAAGAAGGATTCGCTGTTCGGCAATGCCGGGCCCGCGATCAGCCTGCCGATCTTCCATGGGGGTGCGCTGAGCGGCCAATATCGCGGCGCGCGCGCCTTCTATGACGAGGCGGTGGCCAGCTATGACAAGACCGTGCTCGGCGCCTATCAGCAAGTGGCCGACGCGGTGACCGGGCGGCGGACGCTCGACCAGCGGCTGATCGACGCCCGCGCCGCGCTGACCGCATCGGAAGAAGCCTATGGCATCGCCCGCCAGCGTTATGAAGGCGGCCTCAACACCTATCTTGACGTACTGAACGTGGAAGACCAGCTTCTGGCCGCCCGTCAGACCGTCGCGGAGCTGGAGGCCAGCGCCTTCACGTCCGACATCGCCCTCATTCGCGCGCTGGGCGGCGGCTTTGCCGCCAGCGACGCCCAAATATCGCACCAGTTGTCCAAGGATATCCCCAATGGCTGATGCCAGGCCCGAATTCACGTCCGAAGCGAGCAAGGCCGAGGGTGCCACGCAGCGTCAGGACACCCGCAGAAAATGGCTGGTGCGGCTGGCGCTGGTCGTGCTGGTCGTCGGCGCGGCCTATGCGATCTGGTATCTGCTGATCGGGCGCAATCATGTCAGCACCGACAATGCCTATGTGAATGCGGAAGTGGCGCAGGTGACGCCGCTGATTTCCGCGCAGGCGGTCGAGGTGCTGGTGACGGACACCCAAGCCGTGAAGCGCGGCGACATATTGGTGAAGCTGGACCCCACCAACGCCCGCATCGCCATGGCGCAGGCGGAGGCCGATCTGGCCGAAGCCCGGCGCAAATTCCGCCAGACCGTCGCGACGAGCGGCGCGCTGGCCGCGCAGGTCGAGGCGCGTGGCGCCGACATCAACCAGGCGCGTGCCCAGCTTGCGACGGCGCAGGCTGATTTCGACAAGGCGCGCATCGACCTTCGGCGGCGCGAGGCGCTGGCGCCCAATGGCGCTGTCTCGGGCGAGGAACTGACCAGCGCGCGCAAGGGCTATGCCGCGGCGCAGGCGGCGCTCGACCTGGCGAGGGCCGGCGTGGCGACGGCGGAGGCGACACGCGGCGCGGCCAGCGGCCAGCTTGCCGCCAATGACGCGCTGGTGCGGGGTTCTACCATCGACACCGATCCCGCCGTGCTGGCGGCCAAGGCGAAGCTGGACAATGCCCGGCTCGATCTTGGCCGCTCCGTCATCCGCGCCCCGATCGACGGCGTGGTGACGCGGCGGCAGGTGCAGGTCGGACAGCGCGTCGCGCAGGGCACGCCGATCATGAGCATCGTGCCGCTCGCCCATGTCTATGTCGACGCCAATTTCAAGGAGCGGCAGCTTGGCCGGGTGAAGCCAGGCATGCCCGCCACCGTCACGTCCGACCTTTATGGCGGCGGCGTCGTCTATCATGGCAAGGTGGTCGGTTTTTCGGGCGGCACGGGGGCTTCCATGGCGCTGATCCCTGCGCAGAACGCAACCGGCAACTGGATCAAGGTGGTGCAGCGCCTGCCCGTGCGCATCGCGCTCGATCCCAGGGAACTGGCTGAGCATCCACTGCGCGTCGGCCTCTCCATGGAAGCCGAGATCGACCTCTCCGGCGAATAAGGAAGCCTTTGGTGAGCCGTCCGGCAGAGACATTCTCGCTCCTGTCGCCCCGTCACCGCCTGCTGGCGGGGCTGACGCTGGCGCTCAGCAATTTCATGGTCATGCTCGACCTGACCATCGCCAATGTGTCGGTGCCGCATATTGCCGGCAATCTGGGCATTTCCGCCGATCAGGGCACCTGGATCATCACCAGCTATGCCGTGGCGGAGGCGATCTGCGTGCCGCTGACCGGCTGGCTGGCGCAGCGGTTCGGCGCGGTCAGGCTGTTCGTCTTCAGCATGTTGGGTTTCGGCCTGTTCTCGCTGCTGTGCGGCCTGTCGATGAGCCTGACCATGATCGTGGTCTGCCGCATTGGCCAGGGTCTATGCGGCGGTCCGCTGATGCCGATGTCGCAGACCTTGCTGATTCGTATCTTCCCGCCGGAGCGGCGCGGGCGCGTCATGGGGTTGTGGGCGATGACGACTCTGCTCGGCCCGGCGCTCGGCCCGATCGTCGGCGGCTATATCAGCGACAATTGGAGCTGGCACTGGATCTTCTTCATCAACCTGCCGATCGCGGCATTGTGCGTCTTTTCCGCGCTGCTGCTGCTGCGCCCGGTGGAAACGGAGCGGGTGAAGCTGCCCATCGACTATATCGGCCTGGGGCTGCTGATCTTCTGGATCGGCTGCCTGCAGATCATGCTGGATATCGGGCGCGACCATGATTGGTTCGGTGACCCGCTGATCGTCGTGCTGGCGGTGCTGGCGGCCATCGGCTTCTGCGTGTTCATCATATGGGAACTGACGGAGGAGCATCCGATCGTCGACCTGCGCGTGTTCCGCCATGTCGGCTTCACTTCGGGGGTGTTCACGCTGGCGCTGTGTTTCGGCGCCTATTTCGCGGGCATCGTCATCATCCCGCAATGGCTGCAGATATCGATGGGCTATACCGCCGCCTCGGCCGGCCTGGCGACGGCGTTCACGGCGATGACGGCCATGCTCGTGGCGCCGATCGCCGGGCGGCTGGTTGACAAGGTCGACGTGCGCATCATGATTTCGGGCGCGGTCGCCTGGATCGGGTTGATGACGCTGTGGCGGGCGCATTGGACCACCGATGCGGATTTCTGGACGATCGCGATGCCGCAGTTGGTGCAGGGCTTCGGCATGCCCTTTTTCATGATCCCGCTGACGACGCTGACCCTGGGGTCGGTCCGGCCGGAGGAAACCGCCTCGGCTGCGGGCATGCAGAATTTCCTCCGCACGCTGGCCATCGCCATTTCTACCTCCATCGTGCTGACTGGCTGGGGCGATGGACAGCGCATATCGCGCAACGAGATGGTCGGCACGCTCCACGCCGATACGACCATGGCCGACCTGACGAGCAGGGGTTTCACCCAGGACCAGGCGCGGCAGATGGTGGCCAATCTGGTCGACGCGCAATCGCTGGTGCTGTCGATGAACCATGTCTTCTTCATCGCCGCCATGGTGCTGTTCCTGGCCGCGGCCGTGGTGTGGCTTGCCCCGCGCCCGACTAGAACCGTGGATCGCTCGGCAGCGCACTGAGCCCGACCGATGCGCCGTCATGGGCGAGCGTCGCGCATCGCGCCCGATTGACGCGGCGCGGCATCGCCGTCACTGAGTGGCAAAAAGGTGGGGTCCATGCGAATCGTCATCATCGACGACAGCGGCTTGCGCGCGACAGTCCTGGAAGAAGGCCTGCGCGAGGCGGGCTATGACGATATTCACATCGTCCCTCCGCGCGGCGGCTTCGTCGCGCGGCTGGAACGCATGGCGCCCGACGTCGTGCTGATGGACCTGGGAAGCCCCAGCCGCGACACGCTGGAGGAAATGCTGACCGTCAGCCGCGCGCTGGCCCGGCCCATCGCGATGTTCGTCGACCAGTCGGACGAATCCATGATCGGCGCGGCCATCGACGCAGGCGTGTCGGCCTATGTCGTGGATGGGCTGCGCAAGGAGCGGGTGAAGCCGGTGCTGGAACTGGCGGTGCGGCGCTTCAACGCCTTCGCCCGGCTGCAGACCGAACTGGACGAGGCGCGCACGGCGCTCTCCGACCGCAAGATCATCGACCGCGCCAAATCCATCCTGATGAGTCAGCGCGGCCTTTCGGAGCCGGATGCCTATGCGTTGCTGCGGTCGAGCGCGATGAATCAGGGGAAGAAGATCGTGGATGTCGCTCAGGCCCTCATCACGGCCAGCGATCTGTTGGGAGGGATGTGATGACGACCGACCTGCGCATCGCTTTCCTGCCGTTGACCGACGCCGCCGTGCTGGCGGTGGCACGGGAAAAGGGTTTCGCGGAAGAGGAAGGGCTGCATCTCGACCTCGTCCGCACGACGAGCTGGGCGACATTGCGCGACCGGCTGGTGTTCGGGCAGGTGCAGGCGGCGCATATGCTGGCGCCGCTGGCCGTCGCGGTGACGCTGGGATTGAGCCAGCAGGCGGCGCCGCTTTCCGCGCCCTACAAGCTCAACGTCAACGGCAATATGCTCGTGATGGCGAACGAGTTCGCGCAGGCGCTGGATCCCGACATATCGGCGCGGCTGGACGATCCGCTGGGCACCGCGCATGATTTCGCGGCGGCCATCGGTTTGTGGAAGCGCAAGCCGGTGATCGGCGTCGTCCATCGTTATTCCAGCCATTCGATGATGTTGCGCTACTGGCTGGCGAGCGCGGGCGTCGATCCGGATCGCGACGTGGTGCTGCGCGTCCTGCCGCCGTCGCTTACCGTGGAGGCGATGCGCGCCGGGGAGGTCGATGGGTTCATCGCAGGCGAGCCCTGGGGCAGCGCGGCGGTCGACGCGGGCCTGGCCGAAGCGGTGGCGATCGGGGAACGCATTTGGCGGCGCGGCGTGGAGAAGGTCCTGGCCTTCCGCACGCCCTGGCTGGATGAAAATCCCGACAGCGTCGACCGGCTGCTCCGGGCGCTGGTGCGGGCTGCGGCCTGGTGCGACGAGCCGGACCATCATGAGGCGCTCGCCCACCTCTTGTCGCAACCTCATTATGTCGACCAGCCCGCCGAGGTGATCCTGCGCGCTCTGTCGGGCGGGATCGTGGCGCGGGTGGACATGGCGCCGCTGTCCATGCCCGATTTCATGCTCTTCTCGCGCGAGGCCACGCCCTTTCCGTGGCGCAGCCAGGCGCTGTGGATCTATTCGCAGCTCGTTCGCTGGAAGATGGTGGAACATAGCCCGGAAAATGCCGCCAAGGCCGCGTCGGTCTTCCGCCCGGACATCTTCCGCCGCGCACTGGCCGACAGCGATGTGGCGATGCCGGGGGCCAGCATGAAGGTGGAGGGAGCGGTAGCCTCTCCGCTGGCAGTGGGATCGAAACGGGGTGAATTGACGCTGGGGCCTGACAGCTTTTTCGATGGGCGGGTGTTCGATCCCGAGCGGATCGAGGATTTTCTGGCAAGTTTCTAAAATCCGCCCCAAGCCTTCGGCGCAGGGAGGATTGGATTGGCTTTCGCAAATTTGTGCCTTGCAACATGAGGCGAATCACGAGATAAGATAAGAGTCGCGCGATGAAGCGCGTTTTCCGGGATGAGCCCTTCCCAAGGCTGGGATCGCGTTCTCCCTACGATTTTACAGCAAAGCCGCTGGCCGGATTTCGCAAAGAGCGAGGTCCGGACGCGGCTTTTTTCGTGTCCATTTTACAAGATTCGAGGGACATCATCATGGCAACTGCTCATTGGGAGAGCCCGGAAGGGGGCGAAGGGCCAGAAGGTCAGAAACAAACCGGCCAGACCAGTTTCTGGAAGGCTGGGCATACGCCGACCCTGATAGCCGCTTTCCTCTATTTCGACCTCGCCTTCATGGTGTGGGTGCTGCTTGGGCCGCTGGCGCCCTCCATCTCCAAGACGCTGGGCCTGACCCCGGCTGAAAAGGGGTTGATGGTCGCCGTGCCGACGCTGGCGGGGGCCGTGCTGCGCGTCGTCAACGGCCTGCTGGTCGACCGGATCGGCTGCAAGCAGGCGGGCGCAATCAGCCAGGTGATCGTCATCCTCGGTCTTGCGACGGCGTGGTTCATGGGCGTCAACAGCTTCGGCGGCACGCTGGCGCTGGGCGTGATCCTGGGCTTTGCCGGGGCGAGCTTCGCGATCGCGCTGCCGCTCGCCAGCCGCTGGTATCCGGCCGAGCATCAGGGCAAGGCCATGGGCCTGGCCGGCATGGGCAATTCCGGCACGGTGCTGGCCTCGCTGTTCGCGCCGATGCTGGCCAAGCTGTTCGGCTGGAACGCGGTGCTGGGTCTGGCCTGCATTCCGCTGACCATCGTCTTCGTCATCTATATGATCATGGCCAAGAACGCGCCCAATGCGCCCGCGCCCAAGAAGCTGGTCGACTATTTCCACCCGCTGAAAAGCGCCGACGCCTGGTGGCTGATGGGCTTTTACTCGGTGACTTTCGGCGGTTTCGTAGGGCTGGCCGCCTCGCTGCCGATCTACTTCACCGACCAGTTCGGGCTGACCCCGGTGGTTGCCGGCTATTGCACGGCTGGCTGCGTGTTCGCAGGGTCGCTGGTGCGTCCGATGGGCGGCGCGCTGGCTGACAGGATCGGCGGCGTCAAGGCGCTGATGATGGTCTATATCGCCGCCGCGCTGGCGCTGTCGGGTGTTGCTTATGCGCCGACGCTGGTCTCCGCCCTTGGCTTCTTCGTCGCCGCGATGCTGGCGCTGGGCGTGGGCAATGGCTCGGTGTTCCAGCTCGTGCCGCAGCGCTTCAAGGAAGAGATCGGCGTCATGACCGGCCTGGTCGGCATGGCGGGCGGCGTCGGCGGCTTCTACCTGGCATCCTCGCTGGGTATCGCAAAGCAGCTCACCGGCAGCTTCGCGCCCGGCTTCCTGATCTTCGCGGGTCTGGCCCTGGTCGCGTTCCTTGGCATCTCCCTGGTTCGCGCCCGCTGGCGCACGACTTGGACCAGCGCTGCCCGCATCTGATTGTTTCACGCTCTGACAGGAGGGGAGGCGGCGGCCCGCGACAGGCCGCCGCCCTTTTCGCGTTTGCGATAAAATGCGGTGGCGCGGAAGCAAAATACATCGTGCTGCGAGGAATCGCTTGACCTCGTCGCGATTCGGAATATGCTGCAATGCAAGGGACAGGGTTGTCCTTCTTCCATAGCTGCGGTGGTCCAGGGACGGACGATCAAGGCGCTTATGATGGCAAGGCCGCCATCCAGACCTTCGGTTTCAAAGCCGAGGGTCCGGATGGCGGCCTTTTTCTTTTTCTGGAGTCAAGGGATGGATTTTCAGAACAACGGACCGGAAGCGGCGAACGAAGAGGACATCTTCGTGCCGTCCGAGGATGTTCAGGAACATCTGGTTGTCGTGGGCAACGGCATGGCCGGTTGCCGCGCGGTCGAGGAACTGCTGGCGCGCGACAAGGATCGCTATCGCGTCACCATCTTCGGCGCAGAGCCTTATGTGAACTATAACCGCATCATGCTCTCGCCGGTTCTGGCCGGGGAAAAGAGCTTCGATGACATCATCATCAACAGCCGCGAATGGTACTCGGAAAATAATATCGAGCTGATCGCGGGTGATCCGGTGACGGCCATAGACCGCACCGCAAAGACCGTCACGAGCCATTCGGGTCGCACCGTCGGCTATGACAAGCTGTTGATCGCCACCGGGTCGGACCCCTTCATCGTCCCGGTTCCGGGGAAGGATCTGCCCGGTGTCATCAGCTTCCGCGACATGAAGGATGTCGACACCATGCTGGAGGCCGCCGATAAGGGCGGCAGCGCGGTGGTGATCGGCGGCGGCCTGCTCGGCCTGGAAGCCGCGCACGGCCTGACGTTGCGCGGCATGAAGGTGACGGTCATCCACCTCATGGACACGCTGATGGAGCGGCAGCTCGACGAAGCGGCGGGCTGGTTGCTCAAGAGCGCGCTGGAAGGACGGGGCCAGACCATCCTGACCGGCGCCAATACCGAAGCCATCTATGGCGACGGCAAGGTCGAGGGCGTGCGCCTTAAGGACGGCACCGAAATCCCGGCGAGCCTGGTGGTGATGGCGGTGGGCATCCGCCCCTCGACTGCTCTGGCGCGGGAAGCCGGCCTCGACGTCAATCGCGGCATCAAGGTCGACGATCACATGGTGACGAGCGACCCCGATGTTCTCGCGGTCGGTGAATGCGTCGAGCATGACGGCAATGTTTACGGCCTCGTCGCGCCGCTTTGGGAAATGTGCCGCAGCCTCGCGGACGGCCTGACGGATCAGCATACCGGCTACAAGGGCTCGGTCACTTCGACCAAGCTGAAGGTCGCGGGTCTGGACGTTTTCTCCGCCGGTGACTTCTCGGGCGGTGAGGGCTGCGAGGATATCGTCCTGCGCGACGCTTCGCGCGGCGTGTACAAGCGCGTCGTCGTCAGGGACGATAAGGTCATCGGCGCCGTGCTCTATGGCGACACGGCGGACGGCGGCTGGTATTTCGACCTGCTCAAGAAACAGGAAGACGTCGCGGACATCCGCGACCTGCTGATCTTCGGTCAGGCTTTCGCCTCGGGAGGGGGCGCGCTGGACCCTAAGGCGGCCGTTGCGGCGCTCTCGGACGATGCCGAGATCTGCGGCTGCAACGGCGTCAGCAAGGGCCAGGTCGTCGCCTGCATTGCAGCGGGCAATTGCAGCCTCGACGCGGTGCGCGGCACCTGCAAGGCTTCGGCAAGCTGCGGAAGCTGCACGGGGCTGGTCGAAAATCTGCTGGCGGTGGTGCTGGGCGATGACGTCCAGTCCGGGCCGAAGACGATGTGCAAATGCACCAGCTTCACCCATGATGATGTCCGCCGCGAGATCGTGGCGCAGAATATGCGCTCCATCCCCGAGGTGATGCAGCTTCTGCACTGGTCGACCCCGGACGGCTGCTCTTCCTGCCGCCCGGCGCTGAACTATTATCTGCTCTGCGCGCTTCCCGGTGAATATCAGGACGACCAGCAGAGCCGCTTCGTCAATGAGCGCATGCACGCCAATATCCAGAAGGACGGCACCTATTCGGTCGTTCCGCGCATGTGGGGTGGTCTTACCAACCCGCGTGAATTGCGCGCCATTGCCGATGTGGTCGAGAAATATGATGCGCCGATGGTGAAGGTCACCGGCGGCCAGCGTCTCGATATCTTCGGCATCAAGAAGGAAGATCTGCCCGCCGTCTGGGCCGACCTCAATGCCGCGGGCATGGTGTCGGGTCACGCCTATGGCAAGTCGCTGCGCACGGTGAAGACCTGCGTGGGGTCCGAATGGTGCCGCTTCGGCACGCAGGACTCCACCGGCCTTGGCGTCAAGATCGAGCGGATGACCTGGGGATCGTGGATGCCGCACAAGTTCAAGATCGCGGTGTCGGGCTGCCCCCGCAACTGCGCGGAGGCGACGATCAAGGACTTTGGCGTGGTCTGCGTGGACTCGGGTTACGAGCTGCATGTCGGCGGCAATGGCGGCATCCATGTCCGCGCTACCGACCTCTTGTGCAAGGTCGCGACCGAGCAGGAGGCGATGGACTATTGCGCTGCCTTCACCCAGCTCTATCGCGAGGAGGCGCGCTATCTGGAGCGCACTGCGCCGTGGATCGAGCGTGTCGGCGTCGACTATATCAAGCAGCGGATCGTGGAAGACGATGCGGGCCGCGAGGCGCTCCGCAGCCGCTTCCTCTATTCGCAGAGCTTCAGCCAGGATGACCCCTGGGCGCAGCGCGCAGCGGGTGCGGATAGCGAACTGCACCAGCCTCTCGCCCCTATCGCCATCGCTGCGGAGTGAACGACATGACCGATTGGATCGACATCGGAACGCTGGCCGACATTCCCCAGCGCGGCGCTCGCACGGTTCAGATCGCCGGGGAGAAGGAAATCGCCATATTCCGCACCGGCGACGACCATGTCTTCGCGCTGGTCAACGAATGCCCGCACAAGCAAGGCCCGCTGAGCCAGGGCATTGTGCACGGCCACAGCGTCGCCTGCCCGCTCCATAATTGGAACATCGCCCTGAAGACGGGCGAGGCGCAGGGCAATGACGAGGGCTGCACGCCGACCATCGAGGTCAAACAGGAAGGCGGTCGCATCCTGATCGCCCGCCCGGCCAAGCTCAAGGCGGCAGCATGAGCTTCCGGTCCCTGCTCTTGCCGGCAGGGGCCAGGGTGGAGGGGACGTGCTGTCCATCCCTTGCGGCACGCACCTCCACCCAATTCTCTCTCAAGGAAGATGAGGTAAGGGCATGAATCAGGCCATCCGCACCACCTGCGCCTATTGCGGCGTCGGCTGCGGCATCTCGGCCACGCCGACCGGCCCGCGGTCGGTCACGATCAAGGGCGATGAGGCGCACCCGGCCAATGGCGGGCGCCTCTGCTCCAAGGGCACGCATCTGGGCGAGACGGTGGGCCTGACCGGCCGCCTGCTCCACCCGATGATCGGCAACAAGCGAGCGAGCTGGGACAAGGCATTGGACCTTGTCGCCAAGCGTTTTCGCGAAACCGTCGAGCGCTACGGTCCCGACAGCGTGGCTTTCTACGTCTCCGGCCAGTTGATGACCGAAGACTATTATGTCGCCAACAAGCTGATGAAGGGCTTTATCGGCTCGTCCAATATCGACACCAATTCGCGCCTCTGTATGTCCAGCGCGGTCGCCGGTCACAACCGTGCCTTTGGCGAGGATGTGGTGCCCGCCAGCTATGACGATCTGGAGGAAGCCGACCTGATCGTGCTGGTCGGCTCCAACACCGCCTGGTGCCACCCCATCGTTTATCAGCGCATCCAGGCGGCCCGTGCCGCGCGTGGCACCAAGCTGGTCGTCATCGACCCGCGCCGTACCGAAACCTGCGAAGGCGCCGACCTGCACCTCCCGGTGAAACCCGGCACCGACGTCGCGTTGATGAACGGCCTGCTGGCATGGTGCGACGCCGAGGGGATCACCGATCCCGGCTATGTGGCCGATCATGTCAACGCCCCCGAAGGCTTCTGGGAGCATATCCGCACCGGCCACGATCTCTGGAGCACGGCCAAGACCTGCGACATCGCGCCCGCGCTGCTGGAGCAATTCTACAAGCTGTTCGCCGCGACTCCGCGCACGGTCACGATGTTCAGCCAGGGCATCAACCAGTCGATCCGCGGCACCGATCAGGTCAATGCGATCATCAATGTCCACCTCGCCACCGGCCGCATCGGCAAGCCGGGCGCGGTGCCCTTCTCGATCACCGGCCAGCCCAACGCCATGGGCGGGCGCGAGGTGGGTGGCTTGGCCTCGACGCTGGCCTCGCACATGGACTTCGCGCCGGAAAATGTGGAACGGGTGGGCCGCTTCTGGGCCGCGCCGGCCATGGCGACCAAGCCGGGCCTGAAAGCCGTCGACCTGTTCCGCGCCATCAACGAAGGCCGGGTCAAGGCGCTGTGGGTGATGGCCACCAACCCCGCCGTGTCGCTGCCCGATGCTGGCCGCGTGCGCGAGGCGCTGGAGGGCTGCCCCTTCGTCGTGGTGTCGGACATCATGGCCGACACCGATACCGGCGTTCATGCCGATGTTCGCTTGCCCGCCGCCGGCTGGGGCGAGAAGGACGGTACCGTCACCAATTCGGACCGCACCATCAGCCGCCAGCGGCCCTTCCTCGCGCTGCCCGGCGAGGCCAAGCCCGACTGGTGGATCGTCAAGGAAGTCGGCCGCCGCATGGGCTGGCGCAATGCCTTCGCCTATGACCGGCCTGCCGATATCTGGCGCGAACATGCCCGCCTGACTGCCTATCAGAATGACGGCCAACGGGTGCTGAACCTGCGTGCCCAGGCGACCATCGGCAATGATGCCTATGACGCCATGGAGCCGTTCCGCTGGGGCGATACGCCCTTCACCGATGGTCGCTTCCCGACGCCCGACGGCAAGGCGCGGCTGGTGTTGACGAAGCAGATGGAGATTCAGGAGCCGCTGAAGCAGTGGCCGATGACGCTCAACACCGGCCGTTATCGCGACCAGTGGCACACGATGAGCCGCACCGGGCTTTCACCGAAACTGGCTCGCCATCGCGAGGAACCGCTGGTGGAAATCCATCCCCAGGACGCCGAAGCGCTGGGCATTGTCGACCACGACCTCGCCCGCGTCCAGACGGCGCAGGGCAACAGCATCTTCCGCGTGAGCCTGAGCGAAGGCCAGCGCTTGGGGGAAATCTTCACCCCCATTCACTGGACCGATCAGATGTCGAGCGGCGGCCGCACGGGCCTGCTGCCCCGTCCGCTGGTCGATCCGCATTCGGGCCAGCCCGGCTTCAAATCCACCCCGGCCAGCGTCGAGAAGGTCGCGACCGAGTGGAAGGGCTTCCTGATCCTGCATGGCGATCAACCCGTCAAATTACCTTGTCTCTGGTCCACCCGCATCACCGTGCCGGGCGGCGCGCTGTACGAGATCGCCGGCAATGGCGACCCCGTGCGGCTTGAGGCCTGCCTGCCCAAGGGCGACCGCGTCGAAGCCATCGACCAGACGCGTGGCACGCGCCGCATCGCCATCATCAGCGAAGGCCGCCTTGCGGGCGTGCTGTTTGTCACCCGCACCGGCCTGCTACCCTCGCGCGACTGGCTCATCAGCCAGCTTGAAGTCGAGGGGGTGGGGGCTTCCGTCCTTGCTGCGCGTGGGCCGGGCAATCAGCCGGACAAGGGGCCGACCGTCTGCGTCTGTTTCGACATCGGCCTTTATCAGATCATGGCGGCGATCCGTGAACAGCAACTGGTCGATGTGCCCGCCATCGGCAAGGCGATCGGCGCCGGGACCAATTGCGGGTCTTGCCGTCCCGCGCTCGCCAATATCCTTGCTCAAACCACGCAGGAGACGCTCCATGCAGCCGAATGAACTGATCGCCCCCGGTGAGGTCTGGCTGGTCGGCGCAGGCCCCGGCGACCCGGACTTGCTGACCCGCAAGGCCGAAAAGCTGATCGCGGCGGCGGAGATCGTCTTTTACGATGCGCTGGTGGGGCCGGGCGTGCTGGACCTGATCCCCGAGGGCGTGGAGCGCGTGAGTGTCGGCAAGCGCTCCGGCCGCCATTCGAAAGCGCAGGAGAGCATCAACGACCTGCTCCTCGCGGCGGCGAAGGCGGGCAAGCGCGTCGTGCGCCTCAAGGGCGGCGACCCGTCGGTCTTCGGCCGCTCGGCGGAGGAGATGGAGCATCTGGCGGCGGATGGCATTTCTTTCCGCATCTGCCCCGGCATCACCACGGCCAGCGCGGCGGCGGCGAGCGGTCATGCCTCGCTCACCCTGCGCGGCGTGGCGCGGGGACTGACGCTGGTGACGGCGCATCTCAAGGCGGGTGAGCCATTGAAGCTGGACTGGGAAATGCTGGCGCGGCCGGGCGGCACGCTCGGCATCTATATGGGCCGCGCCGCTGCGGGCGAGATCAGCCGCTCGCTGATCGCCGCCGGGCGTGATCCCGAAACGCCGGTGATGGTGGCGGTCAACGTCTCGCTGCCCAGTGAACGGCTGATCCGGGGCCAGCTGTCGGCGCTGGCCTTCCTGGTGGCGACGATCAGCGATGAAGATCCGACTTTGCTGATGATCGGTGAGGCGGTGGCGGGCACTTACTCTTCGGCGGACATGTCGGTGAGTGCTACGCTGACGGTTTGAACTGAAGCGATGTGCTCCTGCGGAGGCAGGAGCCCAGTTCGAACGCCTGATCTGGGTTCCTGCCTTCGCAGGAACACGCTGCTTTGTCGATTCTATTGATTACTCTTTTCCAACTTCTCCAAATCTTCGGGCCGATTGATATTGGGCAATATAAACTCCGGCCGCTCGACGATCCGCGCGCCGATCCGTTCCAGCCAGCCATAGATTGATCGGTTGTTGTCCTCGGCCAGATGCGTGTCCAGTTCGGTCGCCAATGAAACAGGCCAGAACCCCGCCAACTGCTGGCCTTTGAGGATCGCCGCACCTTCCCCGATCAACGCTTCCGCCAGCCCGTCCGGATAGGCGGGAACATCGCACCCCGTCGTCAGCACCGCGTCATAGCCCTCCGCCAGCGCGTGATGCAGCGCTGCATTCAGTCCGCCCAAAGGCCCCATATCCGCCGCCGGTCGATCCGGCAGCCCGGTCATTCCGTCCACCTGTCGTCCGCAAATCACGACCGCCTCGACATGGCGCCCTAGCGCCGCCGCCGCATGGTCCAGCAGGGTCCGCCCATCCAGCATCGCCAGCGCCTTGTCGCTCCCGAACCGGCTGGATCGCCCCCCGGCCAGAACCGCTCCCAGCAACCGCATCATGCCTCTCCCGAGATGATCCGGGCATAGGCGTCCGGGTCGACATTGCTCCCCGAAATCACCACCACGCTGGCGTCCTCCGCCGCCGGAGCCAGCCCCGCCAGCATCGCCGCCAGAGCGACCGCGCCGCCCGGTTCGACCACCAGCTTCAATGCTGAAAAGGCCAAGCGCATCGCTTCCCGCACCTGATCGTCGTTCACCACCAGGCCACCGGACAGCAACGCCCGATTGATCGGAAAGGTCAAAGCCCCCGGGGTGGGTGACAGCAAGGCATCGCAGATCGACCGTGCATCGGGCGAGACGCTTTCCCGCACGCCGCTGGCGAGCGCCCGCGCCGTATCGTCGAACCCTTCCGGCTCGACCGCATAGATCGCCACGCCGGGCTGCCGCGCTTTCACCACCGTCGCGATCCCCGACACCATGCCGCCGCCGCCGCAATTGACGAGGATCTGCCCGATCTTCGCGCCCCATTCGGCCGCCTGCTCCATTATCTCCAGCCCGATCGTCCCTTGCCCCGCCATGATGAAGGGATCGTCGAAGGACGGCACCAACACCGCGCCGCGCTCGGTCGCCAGCGTCGTCGCGATCTCCTCCCGGTTTTCGGTGAAACGGTCATAGGCGACGATTTCCGCGCCCAGCGCCCGCGTATTGGCCGTCTTGATGGCGGGCGCGTCGGCTGGCATCACGATCGTCGCCGCGATCCCCAGCAGCCGCGCGGCAAAGGCCACCCCCTGCGCATGATTGCCCGACGACCAGGCGACGACCCCCGCCTTGCGCTCCGCCGCGCTCAATCGCGCCAGCCGGTTATAGGCGCCACGGAATTTGAACGAACCGCTGTGCTGCGCGCCCTCGAACTTCACCAGCACCCGCCGTCCGCAGCGCTCGTTCAGCACCGCATTCTCCAGCAGCGGCGTGCGGATCGCCGCCGGCGCGATGATCCGCGCGGCGTCCTCGACATCGGCGGCGCTAATGGCGAACGGCATGCAATCTCCCTCCGTGGCCGCCTCTTGGCATGGCCAATGCTTTCCCTTATGGCGCGGGGCGCGGGCGGGGCAAACCCCGTACGCAAAGAAGATCGCGCCGGTGCCCGAAAGGGCTGAAAACGGGAATGTGGTGCGGACGGGAAACCGTCCTATTCCGCGGCTGTCCCTGCAACTGTAAGCGGTGAGCGCGATGCATTTCGGTCGAACGACCGGCCACTGGGCGACAAGTCCGGGAAGGCGTGCATCGCTGCATTGACCCGCGAGCCAGGAGACCTGCCGGCGCATGGTCGCTCTTGCCCTGGCCCAGGGGTTGGCCATGGCACGGTGTTTTCCGTCTGAGCGACGAAGCGGCGCAGGGCCGCATCGGTGCGGGGGGAGGGCATTGGCGTCGACTTCCCCCAGTTCCGACCGCGCGAGCGGATGCCCTGAGCCATGAAGTCGCAGCGGCGCTCAGGGAAACAGATATAATGTTGAAAGCCACCATCTCTCTTGCGGCTCTGCTCGCCGCCACGCCCGCGCTCGCGGAGGATGAGATCATCGTCACCGCGCTGGGCATCGAGCAGCCCCGCGACGAAGTCGGCCAGGCCGTCACCGTCATCGACGCCGAAACCATCCAAACGCGCCAGAGCGTGAGCGTCGCAGACCTGCTCGCCACCACGCCCGGCGTCCGCTTCAACCGGGCCGATGCGGTCGGCGGCGTCACCGGCATTTCGCTGCGCGGCGCGGAAACGACCCAGACGCTGGTGCTGATCGACGGGGTGAAGGTCAACGATCCCAGCAGCATTGGCGATGCCTATGATTTCGGCAATCTGCTGGTCGGCAACATCCGCCGGATCGAGGTGCTGCGCGGTTCCAACTCGGTGGTCTATGGCAGCCAGGCGATCGGCGGCGTCGTCAACATCATGACCGGCACGCCCGCCGAAGGATTCGCGGCCAACGCGTCGGTCGATTATGGCTATAGCGATACACTGAATGCCAAGGCGGATGTTTCGGGCACCAGCGGCATCGCATCGGGCGGCCTTGGCGTCGCCTATTTCCGCACGGACGGCATCTCCGCCGAGGCTGGCGACGCGGAAAAGGACGGTTATGAGAATATCGCCGCCAACGCCAAGTTGAAGCTCGACTTCAGCGATGCCTTGAGCCTCGACCTGCGCGGCTATTATATCCATGCCGATCTCGACACGGATCTCTTTTCTTTCCCCCCGATAGACCGGACCGCCACCAGCACGCTTGATCAATATGTCGGCTATGCTGGCCTGAACCTCAGGCTGTTCGATGGCAAGCTGACCAATCGCGCGGCGGTGACATGGTCCCGCAACGATCGCGACTACACCTCCATTTTCGGCCCTTATGGCTATTCGGGCACGAATCTGCGTTTCGAATATGAAGGCGTTTATCAGCCGGTCGAACAGGTGACGCTGGTGTTCGGCTATGAGCATGAGCGGCCGGACTATGATTTCGCCGGCTTCGGTTCGCATGACCGCGCGAAGATCGACATCGACAGCGTCTATGCCGTCGCCGTTGTGAAGCCGGTGGAGGGTCTGACGCTGACGGGTGGCGTGCGCCGCGACGACCATAGCCAGTTCGGCGGTGCGACGACCTTTGGCGCCAACGCGAACTACACGCCCAATGGCGGCCGCACCAACATCCGCGCCAGCTATGGCGAGGGTTTCAAGGCGCCCTCGCTCTATCAGCTTTACGATCCCTTTGTCGGCAATAGCGGGCTGCGCCCGGAACGGTCCAAGAGCTATGATATCGGCTTCGACCAGAAGCTGGCCGGGGATCGTGCTATCTTCTCCGTCACCGCCTTCCGCCGCGATACGCGTGACCAGATCGACTTTGACGGCGCCTTTGGAGCATTTGGCGGCTATAACAATCTCGATCGCACCCGCGCCAAGGGAGTGGAAGCGTCCTTCGCGCTGAAGCCGGTCGACGCGCTGACCGTCACGGCATCCTACAGCTATGTCGATGCGCGCAACCGCTCGCCGGGCAGCCCGGACGAAGGCCTGCGTCTGCTGCGCCGGGCGCCCAATGCGGCCAGTGTGTCGGCGGACTATGTCTGGCCTTTCGGCCTGTCGACCGGCGCAACGATCACGATGGTGGATGACAGCGTCGATATCGATTCCAGCACGCATAAGCGTGTCCAGCTCGACGGCTTTGCGCTGGTTGGCGTTCGCGCGTCCTTCCCGATCAATGAGCATCTGGAAGTCTATGGCCGCATCGACAATCTGTTCGATGAAGGATACGCCACGGCTTATGGCTATGGCACCTATGGCCGGTCGGCCTTTGGCGGCGTGCGTGTCCGCTTCTGATGGAACAGGCGAGGGGCGGGCGTGACGCTTGCCCCTTCAGCGTCAGGGCGCAGCGTTGACCTGCGTCACGATATAGCGCGCGGCCTCGACATAAGCGGGGCCGCCGCACACCGTCCATGCCTGCGGCACGCGGATGCGCGGGATGGCGCGCAGGATCGGATGGTGCAGCATTTCCGTCCCCTGGTCGACGATTGTCTCGCTGCCGCTTTCGACGATCAGCCAGTCCGGGCGGGCGGCGAGCATCTCTTCCAATGGAAGCTGCGACAAAGCGGGCTTCCCCAGCTTCCCCGCCAGATTGACGAGGCCTGCGCGCTTCATGAGGTCATCGACCAACGTGCCTGTCCCGGTCATATAGCCGCGCCGCTGATAATAGGCGGCAACCCCGCCGCGCCTGGATCGAGGCAGGGCGATGAGGTCGCGGTTCATGCGCGCAATCAGCGCTTCGCCCCGTTCGGGATGGCCGACCGCCGCCGCCACCTGCCGGATCTGCGCCAGGATCATGGGATAGCTGTCCGCGCTCGCCAGTCCCAAAGTCCGCCATTGGCCGGGAGGCGCTCCGACGACGCCGTTTCCGGAAGGAAAGCCGACCAGCAGATCGGGCCGGAGCGCCATCACTTCCTCGGCGGGCCGCTTGAGCGTCTTGAAGCGGCGCGCCTTGTCGACCGCCGCAGAGAGTTCCGGATCATGGCCATAGGGGCTGAGCGCCGCGATCTGCCCCGGATCGGCCAGCGCCAGCACATATTGGTCGGCGCAGGTATTGAGCGACACGATCCGTTTCGGCGGAGCGGGCGCGGCGCCGGTCAGCATGAGCGCGCAGAGCGCCGTCGCGATTATTCTGCCGCGCATCCATTTGCCTCTAAGTCTTGCCTCGAAAAGCAGCCGTGCTCCTGCCTTTGCAGGAGTAGGGAGCGCTGTAGCAAGCAACGCGAGGCGCGCAAGCCATGAGCGTGCGCCGCCATCCCCTGCTGATCCCCGCGCTGATCGCGCTGGCCCTGCTTGCCGCCCTCGGCTCTGTCACGCTTGGCGCCGTGCCGCTCTCTCCGGCGCGCATCTTCGCGGTCCTGATGGGCGGTGGCGATGATGTCGCCCGCGCCATCCTCATCGACCTGCGCCTGCCGCGCATGCTGCTTGGCCTGATCGTCGGCGCGATGCTCGGCCTGTCGGGCGCGGCGCTTCAGGGCTATTTGCGCAACCCCTTGGCTGAACCCTCCGTACTGGGCGCGTCCAATGCCGCGGCCCTCGGTGCTGTGGGCGCGCTCTATTTCGGCCTGGCGCAGATGCACCCGCTGGCGCTTCCGGCCTTGGCCATCGCGACCAGCCTCATCGGCATCGGCGCGCTGTTCCTGCTTGCCGGACCGGCGGAAAGCCCGCTCACCCTGATCCTCGCCGGGATAGCCATCGCCACGCTGGCGGGGGCGGGGATCAGCCTGTCGCTGAACCTCTCGCCCAATCCCTTCGCGGCGATGGAGATCATGAGCTGGTTGATGGGGAGTCTGGAAAACCGTGCCTACGGTCATGTCTGGATCGCGCTGCCCTGCGTGGCGGTCGGGGCGGCGCTGCTGATCGCGGATGGCCGGACGCTCGACGCGCTGACCCTGGGCGAGGATGGCGCGCAGGCGCTTGGAATCGATCTCCGCCGGGCGCGCCTGCGGCTGATGCTGGGCGTCGCCATAGGTGTGGGCGGCGCGGTGGCGGTGTCGGGCGCGATCGGTTTCGTCGGCCTGATCGTGCCGCATCTGGTGCGGCCGTTGACCGACCGTTCGCCCTCCGCGATCCTGCTGCCTTCCATGCTGGGCGGCGCGGTGCTGCTGACGCTGGCGGATATCGGCGTGCGGCTGATCCCGACCAGCAGCGAACTCAAGCTGGGCGTGCTGACGGCCTTGCTCGGCGTGCCCGTTTTCCTGATCCACCTGATGCGGGAGCGGCGGCTATGGTGACGATCCGCACGCAGGGGCTTTCCGTCCGCCTTGGCCGTCATCCGGCAGTGAACGGCATCGACCTTCATCTGGAGCCGGGACAGCTTGTCGGCATCATCGGTCCCAATGGCGCGGGCAAATCGACCCTGATCCGCGCGATGCTGGGCCTGGTGAAGCGGGAAAGTGGCATCGTCCTGATCGACGGCGCCGACAGTGCGCGCCTGACCCGGCGGGAAATCGCCCGACGCATCGCCTATCTGCCCCAGGGCCAGACCCTGCATTGGCCGCTGGCGGTCGAGCGGCTGGTGGCGCTGGGCCGGATGCCGCATCTGGGGCCGCTCTCGCGCCTCTCGACAGAGGATGAGGCGCAGATCGACGCAGCGCTTGCCCGCGCCGATGTGCTGCATCTCAAAGGGAGGGTGGCGACCGAACTGTCAGGCGGCGAGCGTGCCCGCGTGTTGCTCGCCCGCGCGCTGGCGGTGGGCGCGCCTGCGTTGATTGCGGATGAGCCGCTGGCGGCGCTCGATCCGGGGCATCAGATCGATGTCATGGATTTGCTCAAGGCTGAAGCGCGGGCGGGTTCGCTGGTCGTTACCGTGCTGCATGATCTCGGCATGGCGGCGCGCTATTGCGATCGGCTGGTGTTGATGGATCGCGGTTCGCTGGTGGCCGATGGCGCGCCGCTGGCTGTGCTGACCGAGGCGAGCCTCGCCAGCGTCTATGGCATTTCCGCCTGTATCGAGGCGGATGGAGACTGGCCGCTGATCCTGCCGACGGGGCGTATCAAAAGCTGAACTTGCCGTCGTTCCCGCGCAGGCGGAAACGACGAGAGGGTGTACGCCCGTTACTCCGCGAAAGCCCGAGGCGCGGGCGCGACCACCGTGAAGGTGCCCGCACCGATCTCGGAAACCTCCAGCGCCCGCTCGGCTATCCCGTCGCGTCCGAACCGGAACGCCCCGTCGATTCCGGCAAAGCCCCCCGCATCGCGCAGCCGCGCCGCCGGGAAGGTGGTGCCCGGCTTCCAGTCGCGCGCGATCCGCACCGTCAGTAGCACCGAGTCGTAACCCAAAGCCGACAGCCGAAACGGCGCATTGCCATAGCGCGCCCGATATTTGGTCGCGAGTTGGCCGTAGAGGCCATCCGACACGCTGGCGAACCAGGCGCCGCGCAGCGCCGGGCCGGATGCCAGACCGCTGTCGGTGTTCCAGAGTTCCGTGCCCAGCAGCCGCGCCGTCGCGCCGCCATTTTTCCGCACGATCGGCGCCACCTGCATCGCCACCTTGCCGCTGTCCGCGATCAGCAGCGCGTCATAGCTGGAAGAGGCCTGCAATTTCTTGACCGCCGCGGTGATCGAGCCCGGCGTCCGGTCGAAGCTCTGCATCGACACCACGGTCCCGCCCACACCCTCGACCGCGCGCAGCAGGGCCGTGCCCGACCGCTCGCCATAGGTCCCCTTGGGCACCAGAGCGGCGAAATGCGACATGCCCTTGCCCTTGGCGAACTGGACAACGCGCTCGATCGACTGGTTGGGGTTATAGCCCATGATGTAGACGCCATTCCCGGCGACGCTGGTGTCGTTGGAGAAGCTGATCACCGGCACATTGGCCCGCGCCGCGATCGGCCCCACAATCCGCGCATCCTCCGCCAGCAACGGTCCCAGGATCAGCTTGTTGCCGTCCGCCAGCGCCTTGTTGACCGCCGCCGCCGCGCCGATGCCGGTGTCATAGGTGGTGATGCGCACCTTGTCGGCCTTGGTATCCAGCAGGGCGAGGGTGGTCGCATTGGCGATGGACTGGCCGACCCCCGCATTGGGTCCGCTCATCGGCACCAGCAGCGCGACGCGATGGCGCAGCGTATCGGTGGGCAGGCCTTCGGTGACTTCCGGGCCGGTCTGCGTGGGTCCGGGCTGAGCCGGACCTGGCCCCTTGGGCACGATCGACTGACAGGCGGCGACCAGCAGCGCAGTGGCCGCGAACAAAATCCGCCCGGCGCGTTGCATCCCCACCCCTTTTATCAAAGCGAACAAGTCCGCTTGCCGGGGGGCATCCGTCTCTGTCATCTGGCGTCCTTATGGAAACTGATAAGAATCTTGGTTCTTTGGGGCTTGAGGCTGGGCTTTACATTGTTGCAGGGCCGATCGGCAACCTTGGAGACCTTACCCCCCGCGCGGCGGAAGTCCTGCGGCTGGCCGATGTAGTCGCCGTGGAAGATACACGGGTCAGCGCACGGCTGCTGCGCCATGCCGGGTCTGACCGGCCGATGGTGCCCTATCACGACCATAGCGCCGAAGGGGTGCGCGCCCGCCTGATCGAGCGGATGGCGAGCGAATCGGTCGCGCTGCTGTCCGATGCGGGAACCCCGCTGATCTCCGATCCGGGCTATAAGCTGGTGCGCGACGCCCGCGCCGCCGGGCGCAGGATCACGACGCTGCCCGGCCCGAGCGCCGCCATTGCCGCGCTGACCTTGTCGGGTTTGCCGACCGATCGTTTCCTGTTCATGGGCTTCCTGCCATCGAAGCAGAAGGCCCGAGGGGATGCTCTGGGCGAGGTCGCGGCCCTGCGCGCCACGCTGGTCTTCTACGAAAGCGGCCCGCGCCTGTCCGAAAGCCTTGCCGCCATGGCCGAGCATCTGGGCGACCGTGAGGCCGCCGTCTCCCGCGAGATCAGCAAGACGTTCGAGGAAACCGCCACTGGCACGCTCACCGAACTTTCCGCCCGCTATGCCGACGCGCCGCCCAAGGGCGAGATCGTCGTCATTGTCGGCCCGCCTGGCGAAGCCGCTCCCGCCAGCGCAGAGGATGCCGACGCGGCATTGCTCGAAGCCATGGAACGCCTTCCTGTCTCCAAGGCGGCGGGAGAAGTCGCCAAGAAACTCGGTCTCGACCGCCGCGCCCTTTACGACCGTGCGTTGGAACTCAAAGCGTGAAGAAGCCCCTAAGTGCCAAATTGGCGGCCGAAAAGCGGGGACGGCAGGCCGAACGCATTGCGGGCTGGTGGCTGCGGCTCAAGGGCTGGCAGATCGTCGGCCGCCGCCTGCGTACGCCCGCGGGGGAGGTCGATCTGGTCGCCCGGCGGGGCAAGATGCTCGCCTTCGTCGAGGTCAAGGCCCGCGCAACCGGAGCCGATCTCGACCTGGCCATCGACGAACGCCGCCTTTCGCGGGTCGCGGCGGCGGCGGAAATTCTCTTCCACGACCTTGCAAAACCGGGCGATGACATGCGAATCGACGTGATGCTCCTTGCGCCCGGCCGCCCGCCGCGCCATCTGGCCAATGTCTGGCACGGGGGCTAAAGGCCTTCCTGCTCTGGAAGGGAATTGAACACGCCTATGACCCAGCTCAATCCGCTCACCGTCGCCGTGCAGATGGACCCGATGGAAGGGATCAAGATCGGCGGCGATTCGACCTTCCACATCATGCTGGCGGGACAGGCGCGGGGGCACAGCCTCTATCATTATCTCGCCACCGACCTCACTTACCGCGACGGCCGCGTGCTGGCCAAGGCGCGCCCGGTGAAGGTGCAGAAGGTCGAGGGCGATCATTATGTCTTCGGTGAGCCGGAAACGCTCGACCTTGGCCGCGATGTCGATGTGGTGCTGATGCGCCAGGATCCGCCCTTCGACCTCAGCTACATCACCGCCACCCATTTGCTGGAGCGGGTGCAGGCAGAAACGCTGGTGGTGAACGACCCGGCCTCCGTCCGCAATGCGCCCGAAAAGCTGTTCGTGCTGGATTATGCGCGCTTCATGCCGCCGACGATGATCACCCGCGATCTGGATGAGGTGAAATCTTTCCTCGCCCAGCATGGCGAAGTCGTGGTGAAGCCGCTCTATGGCAATGCTGGCAATGCCGTCTTCCATGTGGGGCAGTCCGGCGCGAATCTCTCGGCGCTGGTGGAACTGTTCAACGCCTCCTGGGTCGAGCCCTTCATGGTCCAGGCTTTTATTCCCGGCGTCGCGGAAGGCGATAAGCGCATCGTCCTGATCGACGGCGAAGTCGCGGGCGCGGTCAACCGCATCCCCGGCGCGGGCGAGATTCGTTCGAACCTTGCCGTCGGCGGTTCGGCGGCGAAAACCGTGCTGACCGAGCGTGAACTGGAAATTTGCGAAGCCCTCAGTCCCGAACTCAAGCGCCGCGGCCTGCTGTTCGTCGGCATCGACGTGATCGGCGGCGAGTGGCTGACGGAGATCAACGTGACATCTCCCACCGGCATCGTCTCGATCGACGCCTTCAACGGCACCGACACAGGCGGCATGATCTGGGACGCGATCGACGCTCGGCTCGCTGCGCGGGCTGCTGCTTGATTTTGTGTTCGTCATCCCGGCGAAAGCTGGGATCTCGCGCCCCAGCCCGTGTCCTATGGAGAGAGATGCCAACCTCCGCCGGAATGACGCGTAAATGACCGACTGGGTTCTCCGCCTGATCGACGCGGGCGGCTATTGGGGCATTTTCGCCCTGATGGTGATCGAAAACCTTTTTCCGCCAATCCCGTCCGAACTCATCATGGGCATTGGCGGCATCCGCGTCGGACAGGGGCGGATGGACATGGGCTGGCTGCTCTTTGCGGGCACGATCGGCACGACCATCGGCAATTATTTCTGGTATCTGGTCGGCCATGTTCTGGGCTTCGGCCGATTGAAGCCGGTGATCGACCGCTATGGCCGATGGGCGACGCTGGAGTGGAAGGATGTCGAGGCGCTCGACCATATTTTCGGCAAATATGGTCAGATCGTGGTGTTCGTCTTCCGCTTCATGCCTGCCTTCCGGACGATGATTTCCTTGCCTGCCGGTCTGTTCCGCATGGGCCATATGCGCTTCCTGCTATGGACCAGCGGCGGCGCGTTGGTGTGGAACGTCATCCTTGCCTATGCGGGCTATATTCTGGGCCAGAATTTCCGCGACATCGACAAATATGTCGGTCCTGTGGCGACGGCCTGCGTGGTCGGCGCGATCGTCTTTTACCTCTGGCGTCTCGCCACCTGGAAACCGCGCGGCTAAGCTCGCGGATGCGCATTCCGGTAGATGTCGAGCAGATGCGCCGCATCCACCTGCGTATAGATTTGCGTCGAGGACAGGCTGGCATGGCCCAGCAACTCCTGCAACGACCGCAAGTCCGCCCCGCGCCCCAGCAGATGCGTCGCGAAGCTGTGCCGCAACGCATGGGGCGTCGTCCGGTCGGATAGCCCCAGCCGCCCCCGCGCACTCTGTACCGCCCGCCGGATTAACGCTGGCGATAGCGGCCCGCCCCGCGCCCCCCGGAACAGCTGCGCATCCCTTTCCTGCCGGAAGGGACAGAGCGCCACATAGGCCTCGATCGCGTCCCGCACCTGGGGCAGCAGCGGCACGATGCGCATCTTGCCCCGCTTGCCCGTCACCCGCAGCGTCTCGCCCAGCGGCAGCACCGCTCCGGTCAGCCCAATCGCTTCCCCGATGCGCAGGCCCGCCCCGTAAAGCAGCAGCAGCACCGCCCAGTCCCGCGCCCCGATCCATGGCTCGCGCGCCGTTTCGGCAATGTCGCCCGCCAGCGCGATGGCCTCATCGGGCGACACCGGGCGGGGCAGGCCGCGCTTTACCCGCGGACCTTTCATCATCGGCACGCGGGCATCCTCGCCACCGACAAATTTCAGGAAGCCCCGCACCGCCGACAATTCCCGCGCCGCCGAGACATTGCCGATCCCGTCCATCCGCCGCGCCGTCAGATATGCGCGCAGATCGGCCTGCTCGACCCCGGCCAGCAACGCCGCCGTCACCGCTTCGCCGCGATGCTCCTCCAGAAAGGCCACCAGCCGTTCGGCGGTCGCCACATAGGCGCGCACCGTATGTACCGACCGCCGCCGGTCGAGCGCCAGATGCCGCCGCCACTGTTCGCAAAGATCGCCTGAAGCCGTCATGGCGCCACTGTAGGGCAGGGGATCGCCCTTGAAAACCGCCCGGAAATGGGCACATGGGGGATATGGCACCTCCCTTCGACCTGGACGATCTCCCCACGGGTACGCTTATGCGGCTTTCTCCGCTGGTGGGGCGCGTGCTGGCGCCCAATCCGTCGCCCTTCACCTATACGGGCACGCAGACCTATGTGGTGGGCGGGGAGGATGTGGCGGTCATTGATCCCGGCCCGGACGATCCGGCGCATCTCGACGCGCTGCTGGCCGTGATAGGCGGCCGTCCGGTCAGCGCGATTCTCTGCACCCACACCCATCGCGACCACAGCCCCGCCGCCGCGCCGCTCAGCGCGCAGACCGGCGCGCCGATCATCGGCTGCGCGCCGCTGACGCTGGACGATGACGGCCCCCGCGCCGATGCCGCTTTCGACGCCGCCTACCGGCCCGACCGGGTGCTGGCGGACGGCGAACGGCTGGGCGGTCAGGGCTGGACGCTCGCCGCCGTCGCGACCCCCGGCCACACCTCCAACCATCTCTGCTTCGCATTGCTGGAGGAAAAGGCGCTCTTCACCGGCGATCATGTGATGGGCTGGTCGACCAGCGTCGTTTCGCCGCCCGATGGCGACATGGCCGCCTATATGGCGTCGATGCAGCGCCTGCTGGAGCGCGATGATGCGATCTATTATCCCGCCCATGGCGAGCCGGTGGAAAGCCCTCAGCGGCTGGTGCGCGGCATGATGGGCCACCGCAAGCAGCGCGAAGGCCAGATTCTTCGCTTCCTGGAACGCAACGGTGCATCGGAAATCCCGGCCATGGTCATGGAAATGTACAAGGGCGTCGACCCGCGCCTCCACAGCGCGGCGGGGCGATCGGTGCTGGCTCATCTGATCGACCTCGACGGACGCGGCATCGCCGGCGCGACGGGGGATGGACGGTGGCAGTTGCGTTGAGAAAACGCCATGCCGTCTCGATCGCCTGTCAATGAGATGCTGGCCAACAAGCGCAACGCCCGCTAGGGGCGCGCATGGAGGCCGAGAGGAGTGAGGCACATGACTGCGATGACCACTATCCCGCAGGGGATCGACCTGCGCGCGGAAATCGACCGGCTGCGCAAGGAACGCAACGCCGTCATCCTTGGCCATTATTATCAGAAGCCGGAAATCCAGGATCTGTCCGATTTCGTCGGAGACTCCCTTGAACTCTCACGCAAGGCGGCGGAGACGGACGCGGACGTGATCGCCTTCTGCGGCGTGCGTTTCATGGCGGAAACGGCGAAGATCCTCAGCCCCGAAAAGATCGTGGTGTTGCCCGACATGGACGCCGGCTGCAGCCTGGAGGACAGTTGCCCACCGGCGCAGTTCAAGGCCTTCCGCGAAGCCCATCCCGATCATATCGCCTTGAGCTACATCAACTGCTCGGCGGAGGTGAAGGCGCTCAGCGACATCATCGTCACCAGTTCGTCGGCGGAAAAGATCCTCTCGCAGATTCCCAAGGACCAGAAGATCATCTTCGGCCCCGACAAGCATCTGGGCGGCTATCTCAAGCGCAAGCTTGGCCGCGATATGCTGCTCTGGCCGGGCGTCTGCATCGTGCATGAGGCGTTCAGCGAGACCGAACTCCTAAAGCTCAAGGCCCAGCATCCCGACGCGCCGGTCGCCGCGCACCCGGAGTGCCCGCCATATATTGTCGACCATGCCGATTATGTCGGTTCGACCAGCGGCATCCTGGAATTTTCCAAGACCATGCCCGGCGACACGCTGATCGTCGCCACCGAACCGCACATCATCCACCAGATGCAGAAGGCGGTGCCTGAAAAGACCTTCATCGGCGCGCCCGGCGCGGACGGCAATTGCAACTGCAATATCTGCCCGTACATGGCGCTCAACACGATGGAAAAGCTCTATCTGGCGCTGCGCGACCTCCAACCGCGCATAGAGATGGACGAGCAGCTTCGCCTCGGCGCGAAGAAGAGCCTCGACCGCATGCTCGAAATGGCGAGCGGTACGGTGGGGCAGGGCGACCTCGGCAACCGTTGATCCAGGGGAAGGGCGGGATCAGCCCCCGCCCATTTCCGCCGCCAATTCCGCTACGCCCTCTTCCAACTGGTCGAGGCCGCTGTTCGTCCCTTCCTCGAAGCCCTGACCCAGATAGTCGTCCCGCATCGCCTTGCTTTCGAAGACGGTGTGATGGGTGAGCAGCGTGCGCCCCTCCGCATCCTCGTCAAAGCTGATCGTCGTCACCATCACCGGCGATCCCGGTTCCTCGAAACTATTGTCGTAGCGGATGCGGCGATGGGGAACGATCTCCAGATAGGTGCCGCCAAAGGGCGGGCCCAGCTCGCCCTTATCGCTGGTCATCTGGAACCGGAAGCGGCCTCCCACCCGAAAATCCATCTCGCATTTGGTGAGCGGCCAGCCCACTGGCCCGAACCAGCGCTTCACATGGACCGGATCGGCATGGGCGGCGAAGACCAGATGGGCGGGGGCGTCGATCAGCCGGGTGATGAAAATCTCGCGGACGGATTGCGGTTCGTCGCTCATGTTTCCTCTCCATTCAGATAGGTTTCCAGCCGGTCATAGCTGGCGTTCCAGAAGACCTCATAATCGCCCAGCCAGTGCGCTGCCGCCCGAAGCGGAGCGGGTTCCAGCCGTACTGGACGGGTCTGCGCGGCCCGTCCCCGCGACACGAGGCCCGCCTGCTCCAATATCTTCAGATGCTTGGAAACGGTCGGCTGGCTGAGGCCGGACGGCTCGACCAGCGCATTCACGGTCGCTTCGCCTTTGGCAAGGCGGCTGAGGATCGCGCGGCGCGTGGGATCGGCCAGGGCGCTGAAAATCCGGTCGAGCTGGGCAGGCTGCAAAATATCGCTCTCTATCTATATAGCTAATAGGCTATATAATGAATCAGGGGCTGTCAACCGCCTGGCGACTATGCCACATCGCTCGGCATGACCGCTGATTCTTCCTCCTTTTCGCTCCCTGGCTTCGATCTCGACGCCTTCATCGCTTCCACCCTGGCGGAAGATCTCGGCCCAGATCGCCGCGACGTGACCAGCGAGGCGGTGATTCCCGGCGATGCGATCTTCGATGGCGTGATGGACAGCCGTGACGCCGTGACGCTGGCGGGCCTGCCGATCGCCGCCGCCTTCTTCCGCGCGCTCGACCCCGATGTGGAGGTCGAACTGCTGAAACAGGATGGCGACCGCGTGGCGGCGGGCACCGACATCATGCGCATCCGGGGCAAGGCCCGCGCCATGCTGACTGCCGAGCGGTCCGCGCTCAATACCGTCCAGCATCTGAGCGGCATCGCCACCATGACCCGCGCCTATGTCGACGCGATCCTGGGCACCGGCACGACCCTGCTCGACACGCGCAAGACCATTCCCGGCCTGCGCATATTGGAAAAATATGCGACCCGCATGGGCGGCGCGACCAATCACCGCATGGGCCTGTGGGATGCGGCGATGATCAAGGACAATCATGTCGCCGTCGCCGGATCGGTCGAGGAAGCCGTCCGCCGCGCCGCCGCCGCCGGCATCGCTAGCATCATCGTGGAAGTCGACCGTATCGACCAGATCGAACCGGCGCTTGCCGCCGGAGCCACCCATCTCCTCCTCGACAATATGGATGCGCCCACCCTGCGCGGCGCTGTCACGCTGGTCGGCGGCCGCGTTCCCACCGAGGCGTCGGGCGGCGTGACGCTGGAAACCATCCGCGCAAAGGCGGAAACCGGCGTCACCTATATCAGCGTCGGCCGTCTGACCCAGTCGGCTCCGGCCGCCGATATCGGCCTGGACTTCGCTTTCGCATAGGGGGTGGGCTTTTTGCTTAAACTTGCGCTGCCGCTGCTCCTGCTCGCGGCGCCCGCGAGCGCTCTGGCGCAGGCGGCGCAGTGCAGCCTGCCAGCACAGATGCCCCGACCGCGTCCGGACCTGCCGAGCGAGAGTCAGGGCCGGCGCCTGCTGCCCATAGGCGGCTATACCCTGGCGCTCACCTGGTCGCCGCAATATTGTGCCGGTGCTAAAGGTGGCGACGACGCCTTCCAGTGCAGCGGCCGCAACGGGCGTTTCGGCTTCACCCTGCATGGTCTTTGGCCCGACGGCGTAGGCAAGGAATGGCCGCAATATTGCCGTGCGACAGACCTGCTGCCGCGTCCGGTGATCTGGCAAAATCTCTGCGTCACCCCTTCGGTCCAGTTGCTCCAGCATGAATGGGCCAAACATGGCACCTGCATGGCGACGAGGCCGGAACTCTATTTCAATCTTTCCCGCGCCTTATACCAGTCGATCCGCTATCCTGATATGGCCGCGCTGGCCCGCCGAAAGACGTTGACGGTGGGACGGTTTACCGAGGCCTTCGCCGCCGCCAACCAGGGGATGCGGGCCGATATGATGCGCGTCACCGCGACCCGCGACAATCGGCTGAGTGAGGTCTGGCTCTGCATGGACAAGGCGCTGGAGTTCGCCCGTTGTCCAAAGCATCAGGGCGGGACAAGCAACCAAACCAGCCTGCGCATTGCGCCCGGTCCGAATATTCCCAATCCGAAGCGTGCCAAGCCTGCGCCGGCAAGTCGGTCCGGCCTGATCCTGCACCTCGATCCCAATGCCGAATTGCCGGAGAATTAGGAGCGACGTTCGCGTCCGTCAGCGGCGAGAGAGGCTAACCGTCGATCACCACCGTCGAGGGGTGATGCCTGTCCAGATGCTTGCGGATGATCCGCAGATTCTTCGTGTTGGACTTGTAGAAAAAGTCGAAAATATCCCCGGCGAAGGGAATGGCGCCGATCAGCGTATCGAAGCCGACATTGGCCGCCATGCGGGTGAGTTGCCATTTCGACATGCCCAGATTGCGCGCTTCCCACACCATCCATGCGCCCATCGCCGCCGTGGCGAAATCGCCCACCACCGGGATCAATCCCACTAGGCTGTCCAGCCCGACGCGCCGGTTTGTACCGGGCAGCACGAACAGCCCCTCCAGCAGCGCCTCCATCGCCTCTATCCGTTTGCGCACCGAGGCGGGATCGCGGCCGAACCCCGGCATGTCGCGCACGATCCGGTCGAACTGGTCCTGCGAAATCGCCATCATCTTGTCCTCCAGCGACCTTAATTGGTGCTCTTGAACAGATGGTTCAATGGGTGTCGCGCCCGTGGCGAGGCCATGAAGCCCGTCAGCCGCCGCGCCACCAGCGACCAGCGAACCGGCGCGCCCAAGGCGACGAAGCCGTTATGCGCCTGCATCAGCGCCTCGGCCTGCGCCACCCGCGCCATGCGTTCCTCCAGGCTGCTGGCGAGGCTCGCCGCCTGCAATTGCGCGTCCGCTTGCAGCGAACAATGCACTTTCCGCGCGCAGCCGATCCGGCCCAGATACCAGAGCGCGCTGTCATAGGCGGCGACCTCATCGACCAGCCGCAGGTCGGCATCCGCCGCCATGTCGACCCGCTCGACCGCCAGCCCGATCATGCCGAGATCATGCCGCACCAATCCGAACAGCATGGTCGCGCCCGGCCCCTTGGGCAGCGCCACGCGCAGCACCGGCGGATCGCCATGCTCGCTGCGCCAGCGTTTCATGACCGCCTGCCCTTGCGCCCAGCGATCCTCCTGCGACAGCCCTGTCCAGTCGGGCACGGCGGGCGGCACAGGCAGGTCGAGTTGCCCCGGCACGATCTGCTCGGTCGTGGCCCATCCGCCGACCGGGAACATCACCGGCAACTGGCTGCGGTCGATCGCCATGTTGATCGCCCGCCGCACGCCGTCATCGTCCAGCAGCTTGCCTCTGTCTCCGCCCTGGCCGGTTATCGCCAGCCCCAGCAGCCCCTGCACCGGATCGATCCGCACATCGTCCCGGTCGACCCCGGCAGGCACCAGCAGCGGCAGGTCGGAAAAGCGCCCGCCCAGCACCAGCGCGGATTTCCCCTGCTGAAAGCGGGTGATGGCCAGCGCCGCCCGCTCTGCCCGGACGATCCGGGTCTGCCAGGTGGGCACCGGCAATTCGTCCCCGGATTCGTTCGTCGCCCGCTCCACCGGCGTCAGCACAAGCGCCTTGCCCCGCATCGCGCGGCGATAGGGGCCGGTGCCCCCGTCGCGCGACAGGATCGCCATCTGGGGCTGGGCCAGCATCTGCAGCACATAGGGGCGCGGCGCGGCAAGGCGGATTTCGATCACTTCGCCGGTCATCGCCACGACATCCTGCACCGCGTCCAGCGGCCCGGCCGGGTCCAGCCGCCGCAGCGCCTCTATCCGCGCCATCAGCAGCCGCCCGACATCCTTCGCCATCACCTTGCTGCCGTCCGGCCAGAAGGCTCGGCGCAGGCGGAAGATATAACTGCGCCCGTCATCCTCGACGATCCAGCGTTGGGCCAGCGCCGGCAATATCTCCCCACTGGCGTCGAACGCCACCAATCCCTGCGCAGTGGTTTCCAGGAACAGTTTCGCGCCGGGATCGGGCAGATTCTCCAGCGGTTTGGCGAAATCGGCGGGGGCGCCCACGACACTGACCGTCACCGTTCCGCTGCCTTCGTCCGAACAGCCGCCCAGCATAGCCGCCATCAGGGCGGCCCCGCCCAGGGTCAGGCAGGCAAAAGGCGAGCGGGGGCGGCCGGAAATCATGTCCGGACAAGGCTTAACCCGCAACCGCGTCCGCGCCAACCATCATGACGTGCCTTTTGCGCGCGGACGAAAGGTCATGAAATCCAACCGTCCCGGTCGATGCAAGGGCGGTTTCCCGGCTGTCCCATAGCGGAACAATATTTCGTTAACCATGACTCCGCATTGCTGATGGCCGCTGTGTCCCTATAACTTTCGTTATGCGCCTCTTCTCGACCGTCCTGCTCCTGTCCGCCGCCGCGGTGGCGGCAACCGCGCTGGCGCAGGGCGTCGCCTCGCCCTTCACCGTGGCCGAAAGCGGGCGCAGCTATGCGACGCTCAGCGATGCGATCAAGGCGATCGGCAATGGCCGCGGCACCATATTGGTGGCGCCCGGCAGCTACGCCCAGTGCGCGGTGCAGCAGGGCGGCGACCTTACAATCCGCGCGCAGAAACCCGGCACCGCGATCCTCGACGGGGTGGCGTGCGAGGAAAAGGCCGCGCTTGTCCTGCGTGGCCGGTCGAGCGCGATCGACGGCCTCATCTTCCAGAATCTGCGCGTGCCCGACGGCAATGGCGCGGGCATCCGGCTGGAAAGCGGCAATCTGACCGTCGCCAACAGCCTGTTCCGCAACAGCGAGGAAGGCATTTTGACGGGCGATGCGCCCGGCAACAGCGTGCAGATCGACAAATCGACCTTCCGCCATCTGGGCCGCTGCGACCGTGACCTCGCCTGCGCGCACGGCATTTATGTGGGCCGTTATGCCAGTCTGACCGTCACCCGTTCGCGCTTCGATCAGGGGGATGGCGGCCATTATCTCAAAACACGGACGCCGCGCGTCACCATCACCGACAACAGCTTCGACGACAGCGCGGGGCGGCTCACCAACTACATGATCGATCTGTCCAATGGGGCCAGCGGCACGATCAGCGGCAATGAAATGGTGCAGGGCAAGGATAAGGACAATTACAGCGCCTTCATCACTGTCGCGCCTGAAGGCCGAGAGCAGGACAGCGCCAATCTCTCCATCGCCAACAACAGCGCCTCCTTCGTGTCGGGGCTCCAGCGCAGCAGCAGCTTCGTCGCCAATTTCACCGACGATGCGGTGAAGATCGGCCCGAACCGGCTGGCGAGCGGCATAAAGGTCACGGATCGGCGCTGAGCGGGTTTGGCCAATACAAGCCATTAAGTGATACGTGTTCCTGCCTTCGCAGGAACACGGTGTACTTCAAGAAAACAGCGCGAAACAGAACGTCCGCCTTCCACCCAAGAATGCATCCGACTTGCGCAACGGTATCGCCGGGCCGATAATCCTGCTCATGCGCACCACCTATAATTCGGCCACTGTTCGCCTTTATCATCTCAGCGACGCCGATGGGGGCGGCGCGGCGACAACGCTGTTCTATGGTCCCTTGAGCGAAGCGATGCTGATTGCCGGACAACAGCCGCAGGATATGCAGGACGGCCTGTTTCTCGCCACGGACAATGACGTCGTGGCTTATCTCGATCTTATAGAGGGTTAGCCTTCTCTTTTTCCGAAGGCCCGGAGGCAGTCGGAACAAAGCCCGTCAACACTGGTTGATCCCTTGCAGGCGGCGGGCGTCGATTGCGGCTTTCCAAGGGCCGCGAGGAGAGAGATGTCATGGTCACTCTGACCCCGCTGGAAGTCGGTTTGGCGCTTCTGGCCCTTGTTCTGGTCGCCGCAATTGCCGTCATGATCGTCACCAACCGCCGCCGCGCCAATCTGCGCGCCAAATTCGGCCCGGAATATGGCCGGACCGTGGAAATGACCGGCAGCCCGCGCAAGGCCGAGGCGGAATTGCAGGAGCGCGAGAAGCGCGTCGCCGCCTTCACCATCCGTCCGCTTTCGCCGCAGCAGGCCGACGCCTTCACCGATGCCTGGGTGCGGGTTCAGGCGCAGTTCGTCGACGATCCCCAAGGCGCGGTGTCGCGGGCCGACGTGCTGCTGACCGAAGTGATGGAGGTGCGCGGTTATCCGATCACTGACTTCGAGCAGCGCTCCGCCGACCTTTCCGTCGACCATCCGGAAGTGGTCCAGAATTACCGCTCCGCCCATGACATCGCCGTCCGCCATGCGCGGGGCGAAGCCGATACGGAAGATCTCCGCCGGGCGATGATCCATTATCGCGCGCTGTTCGACGATCTGGTCCATGAGCCGGTCGATCATCGCATGGCGCCCTCCGTCTCGCGATTGAGACAGGATGATTTGCGCGGGTCTGATCCGCGCTAAAAGGAAAAAGGGGCGGACGGGTCCGGCTCAGGTCAGCCGGACCCGCCACGATCGGCAGTCATCCCGGATTACCCGTCCGCAAAGCCGAAAGGCGCGTGAGTCCGCCGGAAATCCTCCGGCAGCATGTCGCGCCCGATCGGCGGGGCGGATCGCGCCATGCACTGGCTGCGATGGCACAGGCGGCAAGTGACGCCGATCGGGGTTGGTTCGGACGGCGTTTCGCCCGCCGTATATATCAGCCGATGGGCATGTTCCGCCGCGCAGCATAGCGCGATCGCCCGCTCGATCTTCGGCACGCCCCAGCCGCCGCCGCCCGCCGTCACCGTCCGTGCGATCGAAAAGAAGCGCTGCCCGTCCGGCAATTCCAGCCATTGCGTCAGCAATTCCCTGGGACGCTCAAAGGCGTGATGCACCGACCAGAGCGGGCATGAACCGCCATGGCGGGCAAAGGGAAAGCCTGCGCTGTCCAGCCTCTTGCTGACATTGCCCGCATGATCGACACGCAGGAAGAAGAAGGGAACGCGCTCCTGTCCCGGCTTTTGCAGCGTGGTGAGGCGGTGCGCGGTCTGCTCGAAGCTCGTGCCGAACTGCCGGGCCAGCGCCTCCACGTCATAACGTCGCGCCTCCACCGCCTTGGCGAAGGCGGTATAGGGCATCAGGATCGCCGCCGCGCCATAGCTGGCGAGCGCCCGCCGGGTCAGCCTCCGGCCGCTTTCGCTGGCGAATTGGCCATCCTTCAGCACCGCGTCGAAATCGCGGCGCATCTCCAGATAGGCGATTTGCAGCGCCAGTTGGAATTGCGTGCTCGCCCCGTCCAGCGCATCGTCCAGCAGCACCGCGTCGCGATGCCGGTCCAGCCGCCGCATCGACCCCGCCATGACATCCGAAGGCAAGCGCCGGACGCGCAGATTATGCTTTGTCTTCAGCCAGCCGGAGAGGCCGCCCGCCGCCTCGACCTCTTGACCCAGCTTTTCCCCGGCATCGTCCAGCAGGGGAAAGCTGTTCCGCCGCGCACCCAGAAAGCGCCGGGATTCGGCCACGGGATCGGGCGCTTCGGCGGCATCCTCCCCCTCCATGCCCGTTGATCCCGCATCTCTGTCGGCCAGCGCAAGTTGCTCCTCGCGATAGGCGGTGTGCAACCGCAACAGGGCTTCGGTAATGCCGGGATAATTGACCGCAACATCCCCGGTCGCCAGCGTGGGCAGGTCGATGTCCGCGAACATCGGATCCTTCAGCACCGCCTGCAAACGCGCCGTCTGCTCCGCGCCGCCGTCGCCCGCCAGTTCGCTCATGTCCATCTTGTATGTGCGGGCGAGGCGCAGCAGCATGTCGGCGGTCAAGGGCCGCTGGTTGCGCTCCAGCAGGGCGACATAGCTGGCGGAAATCTCCAGATCCGCCGCCATGTCCGCCTGGGTCAGGCCCAGCTCGCGGCGCAGCCTGCGCAGGCGCGGCCCCATGTAAACCGGACGATCCTTGGCCATCTCGTAAAGCGCTCCTGTGCAGCCTTTACAACTTTACACGCAAATATTGTAAAGTTCTACAACTGAACTTCGCGCCCTCTGCCGCGCCGCACAAAAGGCGATTAGGTCGGCTTCATTCCCCATCGAGCGACCAAGGACTGAGCATGACCTACCAACAGGAAATCACGAAGGCTGGCACCGCCATCGAGGGCCAGGGCCATTGGGACGGCATCGCGGCCGAATCGGTCGCTCGCATGCGCCTCCAGAACCGTTTCCACACCGGCCTCGACATCGCGCGCTACACCGCCGGGATCATGCGCCGCGACATGGCGGCCTATGATGCCGATCCGGCCAATTATACCCAGTCGCTGGGTTGCTGGCACGGTTTCATCGGTCAGCAGAAGATGATCAGCATCAAGAAGCATTTCGGCACGACCAAGGGCCGCTATCTATACCTGTCCGGCTGGATGGTCGCGGCGCTGCGCAGCGAATTCGGCCCGCTGCCCGACCAGTCGATGCACGAAAAGACCAGCGTTCCTGCGCTGATCGAGGAACTCTACACCTTCCTCAAGCAGGCCGACGCCCGCGAGTTGGGCATGATGTTCCGCGATCTGGATGCCGCCCGCGAGGCCGGTGATGAGGTCAAGGCGCAGAAGATTCAGCACGACATCGACAATTACGAAACCCATGTCGTTCCGATCGTCGCGGACATCGACGCCGGGTTCGGCAATGCCGAGGCGACCTATCTGCTCGCCAAGAAGTTCATCGAGGCGGGCGCCTGCTGCATCCAGATCGAGAACCAGGTCTCGGACGAAAAGCAGTGCGGCCATCAGGACGGCAAGGTCACCGTGCCGCATGAGGACTTCATCGCGAAGATCCGCGCTGTCCGCTACGCCTTCCTGGAGCTGGGCATCGATGACGGCATCATCGTCGCGCGCACCGACTCGCTGGGCGCAGGCCTGACCAAGCAGATCGCCTACAGCAAGGAAGATGGCGACCTGGGCGACCAGTATAACAGCTTCCTCGATGTCGAAGAGGTGACGGACATCAACAGCCTGCGCGGCGATGTCGTTCTGGCTCGTGAGGGCAAGCTGTTCCGTCCGAAGCGCTTGCCGTCGAACCTCTTCCAGTTCCGCTCCGGCACCGGCGAGGACCGTTGCGTTCTCGACTGCATCACCTCGCTCCAGAACGGCGCGGACCTGCTGTGGATCGAAACCGAAAAGCCGCACATCCAGCAGATCGCAGGCATGGTCGACCGCATCCGCGAAGTCGTGCCCAATGCGAAGCTGGTCTACAACAACTCGCCCAGCTTCAACTGGACGCTGAACTTCCGTCAGCAGGTGTTCGATAGCTGGGCTGCCGAGGGCAAGGACGTCAGCGCCTATGACCGGGCGAAGCTGATGAGCGCGGACTATGACGCGACCGATCTGGGCCGGGAGGCCGATGAGAAGATCCGCACCTTCCAGAAGGATGCGGCGGCGCGGGCCGGCATCTTCCATCACCTCATCACCCTGCCGACCTATCACACGGCTGCCTTGTCGACCGACAATCTGGCCAAGGAATATTTCGGTGAGGCGGGCATGCTCGGCTATGTCGAGGGCGTCCAGCGCAAGGAAATCCGCCAGGGCATCGCTTGCGTCAAGCACCAGAACATGTCGGGCTCTGACATTGGTGACGATCACAAGGAATATTTCGCGGGTGAAGCGGCGCTGAAGGCTGGCGGCGTGCACAACACGATGAATCAGTTTGCGGCCTAAAGGCCGCGGGGGAACCAGTTTGCGGCCTGAAGGCCGAGAGGGAACCGGCTTGCAGCCTGAAAGCTGCTGACAAGTCCGGGTCGTGGGGGTGCAAGCCTCGCGATCAGGGTGGAAGGACTGGACGGCCCGGAGCTGCATGCTCCGGGCCGTTTTTTCATAAGCGCAGCTTGTGTGACCCTCGCTCGTTCCGGCTTTTGTCCCGAAGCGGAGGCGCCTATTCTTCGCGCGCCTTTCAACAAGGGGAGAAGCCGATGTCCTACGCCCTCATCACCGCCAACCGGAATTATTCGAGCTGGTCGCTGCGCCCCTGGGTGCTGATGAAGGTGCTGGGCATTCCGTTCACCGACCGGATGGAGCCTTTCGCCGCCGCTGAAAATTACGCGGCCTTTCGTGAGTTTTCGCCAACGGGTCAGGTGCCGGTGCTGATCGACGGCGACCGGACCGCCTGGGATTCGCTCGGCATCACCCTTTATCTGGCGGACCGCCATCCCGGCGTCTGGCCGCAGGAAGCGGCTGCGCGGGCCTGGGCGCAATGCGCCGTCGCGGAAATGCACAGCGGCTTTGCCGCGCTGCGCAAC
The DNA here is from genome assembly GCF_012927365.1 of Sphingobium sp. TB-6. NCBI lineage: Bacteria > Pseudomonadati > Pseudomonadota > Alphaproteobacteria > Sphingomonadales > Sphingobiaceae > Sphingobium > Sphingobium sp. TB-6. The sequence goes on from NZ_JABBGL010000002.1 coordinate 269,529, forward strand.
GATTGTCCGATGAATGTCGGGGTGCGGGTGGAACCGCATCTGCCTTCGCCCGCGCTCAACCGGAACATCGCCCGGCTAACCGAATTGTGGGGGGAGGGGCTGTCCCGTTTCGGCGGGCCTTTTCTGGCCGGGGACGGCTTTACCGCCGTCGACGCTTTTTACGCGCCAGTGGTGTTCCGGGTGCGGACCTATGGGCTGGACGTCGGGCCGGTCGCCATGGCCTGGGTCGATCTTATGCTGGCGCTGCCTGCCTTGCGCGAATGGGAAAGCGCGGCGCTGGCCGAAACATGGCGCGAGGAAAGCCATGAAGCGGAAGTCGGCGCCACCGGGCGCATCGTGGAGGATCATCGCGCCGCCACTCTTTCGATGCCGCATTTTCCAAGCCGTTGACCGTCAACGGTCAACTTGAAAATGCTCTAACTGTCTGACCTTGCATCATCGCAGCGCGGCTATCTGCGAAAACAGGAAAAATTGGCCGCTTTCCCCCTTTTCCCCCGTCCTGTCTGGGTCTAGGGGGAAGGGATATGGTAAAGCCCCGCACGCTCTATGAGAAGATTTGGGACGCGCACGTCGTCGAACGCCGTCCTGACGGAACCTGTCTGATCTATATCGATCGCCATCTCGTGCATGAAGTGACGAGCCCGCAGGCATTTGAAGGGCTGCGCCTTGCCGGCCGCAAGGTGCGCCGCGCCGATCTGACGCTGGCGGTGCCGGATCACAACCTGCCGACCACGGCGCGCCGTGATGCGGCGGGCAACCGCATTCCGATAGCCGATCCGGAAAGCGCGCAGCAACTCGCCGCGCTGGAAAAGAACGCGCCCGAATTCGGCATCCGTTACTTTGGCGATGCCGATGCGGAACAGGGCATCGTCCATGTCGTCGGGCCGGAACAGGGCTTCACCCTGCCGGGCACGACGCTGGTCTGCGGCGACAGCCATACCAGTTCGCATGGTGCGCTGGGTGCGCTGGCCTTCGGCATCGGCACGTCGGAGGTCGAGCATGTGCTCGCCACCCAGACGCTGCTGCTGAAACAGTCCAAGACGATGGAAGTCCTGGTCGAAGGCGAATTGGGTTTTGGCGTCACGCCCAAGGATGTGGCGCTGGCGATCTGCGGCCGCATCGGCACGGCGGGCGGCACCGGCTATGTCATGGAATATCGCGGTTCGGTGTTCCGCGACATGTCGATCGAGGGGCGTCTGACCGTCGCCAACATGTCGATCGAGGCGGGCGCGCGTTCGGGCCTGTTCGCGCCCGATGAGAAGACCTTCGCCTATTTGAAGGGCCGTCCCATGGCGCCCAAGGGCGCGGATTGGGATGCCGCCCTTGCCTATTGGAAGACGCTGGTGACGGACGAAGGCGCGGCGTTCGACAAGAGCGTCGTGATCGACGCCGCCGACATCGTGCCCAATGTCACCTGGGGCACCAGCCCCGAGGATGTGGTGCCGGTGACGGGCGTCGTGCCCGATCCGGAGAGCTTTGCCGATGCTTCCAAGCGGGCGGCTGCGCAGAAGTCGCTCGACTATATGGGCCTGACCGCCGGGCAGCGGATGGAGGATGTGGCGATCGAGCATATCTTCATCGGAAGCTGCACCAACAGCCGGATCGAGGATCTGCGCGCCGCGGCCACGCTGCTCAAGGGCCGCCATATCGCCAGCGGCATCAAGCACGCCATGGTCGTTCCCGGTTCCGGTCTAGTCAAGCGCCAGGCGGAAGCCGAAGGGCTGGACCGCATATTCACCGAAGCCGGTTTCGAATGGCGTGAGCCGGGCTGTTCGGCCTGTCTCGGCATGAATCCGGACAAGGTGCCCGCAGGCGAGCGCTGCGCGTCGACCAGCAACCGCAATTTCATGGGCCGGCAGGGGCCGGGGTCGCGGACGCATCTCGTCTCGCCCGTCATGGCCGCCGCCGCCGCCATCACCGGACATCTCACCGACGTGCGCGAACTGTTGGGTGAAAAAAGGGGAGAGGCGGTCGCATGAAAAAGGTTTTCTGGCTGCTGGCGCTAGGCGCGCTGGCGAGTGCCGCCATGGCGGCGACCTTGGGGCGCGCGGAAGACTCGCATCGCTCCGCCGTCAAAAACGCGAGCAAACAGGCGCATTGATGGAAAAGCTGAATATCGTCGACGGCAAGGCCTATCCGTTCGGGATGAAGAATGTCGACACCGACATCGTCATTCCGGCGCATTGGTTGAAAACCATCAGCCGTGCGGGTCTGGGCAAGGGCGCGTTCGAAGTGCTGCGCAAGGAACCGGGCAATGTCTTCGACGACCCCGACTATGCGGGCAGCCCGATCCTGATCGCGGGCGACAATTTCGGTTGCGGGTCCAGCCGCGAACATGCCGCGTGGGCGTTGGCGGACCTTGGCATCAAGGTGGTGATCGCGCCCAGCTTTTCCGACATTTTCTCCGGCAATGCGTTCAAGAACGGCATATTGACGGTGGTGCTGCCGCAAGAGGCGATCGACCGGCTGATGGAGGTTGCCCAAGGAATCAATGGGACTCCTGACCCGATCCATGTCGATCTGGAGCATCAGACCGTCACGACGCAGTTCCAGGACCGCTTCCAGTTCGAGATCGACCCGTTCCGCAAGCATTGCCTGCTCGGCGGCCTGGACGAGATCGGCCTCACGCTGGGGCAGGCGGACACGATCGGCGCGTTCGAGGCGAAGGACGCCGGAACGCGTCCCTGGCTCGTTCCCGCCGTTGCGTAAGCATCCCGATCTTCCTATTTCGGACGAGACGATCCGTTTTTTATACAGGGCACAGGCATGACCACCTTCGACGACCGCGAAAAGGCCTTTGAAAACATGTTCGCGCACGACCAGGAGATGCAGTTCCGCATCCAGGCGCGGCGCAACCGTCTGCTCGGAGAATGGGCAGCGGTGAAAATGGGCCTGACCCCCGAAGAGACCGACGCCTATGCCAAGGCGGTCGTGCAGGCCGATTTCGAGGAAGCGGGGGACGAGGATGTCATCCGCAAGCTGCTGGGCGACATGACCCAGGCCGGCATTGAAATCGACGAGGCTGGCGTCCGCGCCGCGCTGGACGAGCAGCAGGTCATTGCCCGCCGCACGTTCATCGAAGCCCAATAAGCGTCAGGATCCTCCCGCCGTGCCGATGGCCTCCGACGAAATTGCGGACATGATCCGCGCCGCGATCCCCGATGCGGAGGTCGAGATCACCGACCTTGCCGGAGATGGCGACCATTATGCGGCGCGTGTCGTTGCGGAGAGTTTCCGGGGCATGAGCCGCGTCGCGCAGCAGCGGGCGGTCTATGCCGCGCTCGGCGGGCGGATGGGCGGCGTGCTTCATGCCTTGCAACTCACCACTGCCGTTCCCAATTAACGGCCATCGGACAAAGCGCGCGCCGAATTGCGGCGCCTGACAGGAATGGACCAGATAATGACCGACGCCGTGCAGCAGCGGATTGCTGATATCGTCACTGGCAATGACGTTGTGCTTTTCATGAAGGGCACGCCGCTGTTTCCGCAATGCGGCTTTTCCAGCCGCGCCATCGCGATCCTGGAGCATCTGGGCGTCGCCTATGAAAGCGTCGACGTCTTGCAGGATCAGGCCGTCCGTCAGGGGATCAAGGCCTTTTCCGACTGGCCGACCATTCCGCAGCTCTATGTGAAGGGCGAATTTGTCGGCGGCAGCGACATCATGATGGAAATGTATGAGGCTGGCGAATTGCAGCAGTTGATGGCCGATCAGGGCGTCGCCTTGGCCAACTGAGCTTTTCTTGCGCGAGATTGGAGGCGGTCCGGTTTTCCGGGCCGCTTTTTTTATGCTCCGCCGAGTTCCTGCCTTCGCGGGAACATCGTTCGCTGAACCGGATGAGTCAGGGAAACCCGGGTGGGAGAATGCGGCGGAGACTGGTGCCACATCCTCCCGGTAGTTGAACGGTTCGGGTATGACTGAAACATAGCAAAGTCAGTGCCAGTTTCAGCAAAGGCTGCATTCCCAGGCTTCAGAAAGGTTAATCGGCTCTGGGCGGGAACCTCCCGTGTAAAGCGCACCGACAGTTTATGTCCGCGCGCTTGACTACGGATGTAATCAATGCGATTACGTCTGTAGTCGATTCTGGACGCGGATGATTGCTGTGAGCGAGAAGATCAGCGAAGCGGAACTGGTGGTGATGGAGGCGCTGTGGGAACGCGCGCCGCAGACCGCCACCGATGTGGCGGACCGCGTTGCCGCCGGGCGCGACTGGAGCGTCCAGACCGTCAAGACGCTGCTTTCCCGCCTGATGGCGAAGGATGTCATCGCCGCCGATCAGGATGGCCGCCGCTTTTTGTATCGCCCGCTCGTCGCGCGGGAGGAGTATGTTGCCATCGAGTCGGGACGGCTGGTCAACCGGCTGTTCGGTGGGCGCGTCTCGCCCCTGGTGGCGCAGCTTGCCAGCGCGGACCAGTTGACGGCGGAGGATATAGCCGAGCTTGAGGAAATCCTGAGGGGATTGAAATCATGAGCGTCTGGATCGCAGAAACGCTGATCGCCACGACCCTGCTGATGGCGTTGGTCATGCTGTTGCGTGGGCCAGTGGCGCGATGGCTGGGTGCGGGAGTGGCCTATTGGCTGTGGTTGCTGCCGCTGGCGCGCATGATGTTGCCCGCTCTGCCGCAGGAGGTCTCCAGCCCTTCGCCCCTGCAGCGGGCGGTGGACCAGGCGGGCCTGTCGACCTTGCTGGATGCGGCGCCGTCCGCGCTTCCCGTCCAGTCGCAATGGAGCATCCCCTGGCTGGAGATCGCGGCGTCGCTTTGGCTGCTGGGCGTTGCTGCCTTCCTGATCGTACAGGTGATCGGCTATGTCCGCTTCCGGCGTTTCATCCTGAATGGCGCGACGCCGATCGGTGAGGAAGGACGCATTCGCCTGATCACCAGCCCACGGGCAAGCGGGCCGCTCGCCTTCGGGGTGCTGCGGCCCATTATCGTGCTGCCCGCCGATTTCGCGCTGCGCTTCGACCCGCAGGAGCAGGCCATGGCGATCGCGCATGAGCGCGCCCATCATCGGGGCGGCGATCTGGCCGCCAATATGATCGCGCTGCTGCTGCTGGGCCTGCACTGGTGCAATCCCATCGCCTGGCTCGCCTATCGTGCCTATCGGGCGGATCAGGAACAGGCCTGCGATGCACGGGTCTTGTCGCTCTACGGGCAGGATCAGGCCCATGCCTATGGCCGCGCCATATTGAAGGCTGCCGGAGGGCGCCAGTTCGCCGGCGCCTGTCATCTCAATCGCATCACTGCGCTCAAAGGGAGGCTGAAAATGCTGTCTGCCCATGAAATGTCGCTGCGCCGGATTAGCTGGGGCATGGCGGCGGTCGCTCTGGTGACTGCATCGGGCTTGGTGCTGACCGCTTCGGGGAGCCGTGCGGCGCAGCAGGTCGCCGCGATCACCGGCAAGGTCGATTCGATGAATTTCGGCCGGCTTGCCGATCTGGTCGCGCAGCCTGCCTCCGCCAGCGAGATTGCGTTGCCGCAACCGCCGGTCGCGCCCGCTGCGCCCCAGCCGCTATCCCATGTCAGGGCTGCGGAGGAAGCCGATGGCGTGCCCCCGGCACCTCCCGCCCCGCTTGCCCCTCCAGCGCCCGTCGCCGACATGGTGCCGCCGATCCCGCCGGTTCCTCCCGCGCCGCCCATGGATATGCGCGATGAGGGCGACCGGGCCTTGTCCCACGCCATCCCGAGCGAAGCCGAGATCCGCCGCATGGTGCCGCATGTCGATGTCGCCAATGGCTGCGAAGACGGCAAAAGCGTGAACCGGCGCGAGACGGTCGATGCCGATGGCCACCGCCACATCCGCGTCCGCATTTGCGAGGCGCAGATCTCGGCGCAGGCGCACCGCGCCGCCCGTGCCGGGCTGATCGCTGCACGGGCGCAGATCGCCGCCGCTGCCAGGATGTCGGACAAGATCAAAGCCGATGTGCTGCGAGACCTGGACAAGGAAATCGCGCAGATGGATGGAGAGGAATGAGGGGTCTTAGACCGCCACAATTTCCGGCAGGATAGCGTCCAGCAATAGCATGCCGGAAGGTTCGACGTACAGCCGCTGTCCCTGTCGCCGGACAAGCCCATGATCGGCCAATCGTGCGACCGCGTTCCCATCGACAAGAGCCTCGACCGCCAGGCCTGAGAGGCGCGAGATCCGGTCCAGATCGACGCCTTCCCCAAGCCGCAGCCCCATCAGCAGCGCTTCCCTGGCCCGATCGTTCCCATCCAGCGGTTCCTCGCTTTGCAGGCCGTGCCCGTTGCGGATGACCGCATTCATCCAGTTTTCCGGCTTCTTGTGCCGCAGCGTCGCCAGCCCTCCGCGCCGGCCATGTGCGCCCGGCCCCACACCCGCATAGTCGCCATAGCGCCAATAGGTGAGGTTATGGCGGCTTTCCTGCCCCGGCCGGGCATGGTTGCTGATCTCATAGGCGGGAATGCCGGCCGCTGCGGTCATCGCCTGTGTCTGCTCATAGAGATTGGCGGCATGGTCCGGATCGGCAAGCGTCAGCTTGCCCTGCGCCACCAGTGTCGCAAAGCGGGTGCCGGGCTCTATGGTGAGTTGATAGAGCGAGAGATGGTCGGTGCCGAAGGACAGTCCCTGCGCCAGTTCTGTTTCCCAATCCGCCTCGCTCTGGCCGGGCCGGGCGTAGATGAGGTCGAAATTCACCCGATTGAAAACCGATTGCGCGATATCCAACGCCGCCAATCCCTCACGCACGTCATGGGCGCGGCCCAGGAAATGCAGCGCTTCATCGTCCAGCGCCTGGAGACCAAGCGACACCCGGTTCACGCCCGCCGCCGCAAGATCGGCAAAGCGTGCAGCCTCGACCGAGCTGGGATTGGCCTCCAGCGTGATCTCGATATCGGACGCGGGCGCCCAGTGGCACGCCGCCGCCTCGATCAGCGCTTCCACGATTCGGGGCGGCATCAGCGAGGGCGTGCCGCCGCCGAAGAAGATCGAGGAGAGCGGCCGCCCGCCGTTCAGTGCCGCTTCATGGGCAAGATCTTTTAGCAGCGCATCGCGCCACGCATCGCTGTCGATGTCCGTCCGCACATGACTGTTAAAATCGCAGTAAGGACATTTCGAAACGCAAAATGGCCAATGCACATATAGGGCTATGGGGTCGGCCAAGTCCGATGCGTGAGGCGCGGGAGCGGGTATCAAGGGGTCGGGTGACATGAGTGGGGGCGTTCTTAAAGGGCTTTGGCCTGCGCGGCTAGCGTGGGCTGCTGTTTTGCTGACGGTTGCGGGGCAGGGCAGTGCTGCGCCTTCCCGTGGAGCGCCTTCCCTGCCGCCCGCCATGCCTGCTTCCTATTACGGCATGGAGGAAGCGGATCGCGATGACGGCCTGATGCGCGAAGTGATCCTGGGCATGCATAATGAGGAACGCGAATCGCTAGGGCTTTCGCCATTGGCGTGGGACAGCGCCTTGGCGGCGGATGCGGCGCGTTATGCGCGGCAGATGGCGCAGACCAATATCTTCCGCCATTCCGCCCGTGCCAGCCGCGCCATTCCCAGCGGCGAAAATCTCTGGATGGGATCGCGCGGCCTCTATGATTATGAGGTGATGGTCGGCTCGTTCCTGGATGAGAAGCGCTATTTCCGGCGCAGCGGGACTTTGCCTGATCTCAGCACCACCGGCCGATGGGAAGATGTCGGCCATTATACCCAGATCATCTGGCGCGGCACGCGCAAGGTGGGCTGCGCGTTGGGCGAAGGGCAGAGCTACGACTATCTCGTCTGCCGCTATTTTCCCGCCGGGAATGTCTTTGGGCGGAACCCGCTGGACCGGGATGACGGCGCGCCGTCGCAATATGCCAGTGGGGGACGTTGATCGAGGGACAGCCTGTTCCTGCGCAGGCGTACGGCTCGGCTAAAGAGGCGCTCGTCAGAAAACCGTCGCCACCAATTGCGCGAAGGCATCGGCTCGGTGGCTCATGCCGTGCTTCTTCTCCGGCTCCATTTCTCCGAAGCTGATGCTGTGACCATGCGGCTGGAAGATCGGATCATAGCCGAAACCCTTGTCCCCGCGCGGCGGCCAGGTGATGGTGCCGTCGACGCGACCTTCGAACACCTCCACATGCCCGTCGGGCCAGGCCAGCGCCAGAGCGCAGATGAAGTGGGCGCCATGTCCCGCATCCGGTCCCTGAGCCTGGATATTGTCCCAGACGAGCTGCATGGCGAGGCTGAAATCCTTCGTCTCGCCAGCCCAGCGGGCGGAGAAGATGCCCGGATCGCCGTTTAGCGCCTCGACGCACAGGCCGCTGTCGTCCGCCAGGGCGGGCAGGCCGGAGAGGTCCGCCGCCTGCATCGCCTTCAGCTCCGCATTGGCGACGAAGGTCGTGCCGGTCTCGTCGGGTTCGGGCAGGTCCAGCGCGGCGGCGGAGACCGTCTCTATGCCATAGGGCGCCAGCAGCTCGCCAATTTCGCGCACCTTGCCGGGATTGTGGCTGGCGATCACCAGCTTGCCCGGCCCCAGCTTGCGGATCGCCTGTTCCTGTCCGAACTCGTCGCTCATCTTATCGTCCCGTAGCCTTGTCCTGCGCCGCGAAGATCTGCGCGCAGCCGATGCGGGCGAGGCGCAGCAGGCGCAGCAGCTCTTCCTCATCATAGGTAGCGCCTTCCGCGGTCGCCTGCACCTCGGCAAATTTGCCGTCGCCGGTCAGGATCAGATTGGCGTCGGCCTCGGCATTGCTGTCCTCGACATAATCGAGGTCGAGAACCGGCGTGCCTTTGTAGATGCCACAGCTTATCGCCGCGACCTTCTGCACGATGGGGTCTTCGGTGAGGGCGCCCGAAGCGAGCAGCTTGTCGATGGCGATGCGCAGCGCGACCCAGCTTCCCGAAATGGCGGCGGTGCGGGTGCCGCCATCGGCCTGGATCACGTCGCAGTCGACGACGATCTGGCGCTCGCCCAACTTGGCCAGGTCGACCACGGCGCGCAGCGAGCGGCCGATCAGCCGCTGGATTTCCTGGGTGCGGCCGGACTGCTTGCCCTTGGCGGCTTCGCGGCTGCCGCGCGTGTGGGTGGCGCGGGGCAGCATGCCATATTCCGCCGTGACCCAGCCCGAACCCTTGCCACGCAGGAAGGGCGGCACCTTTTCCTCGATAGAGGCGGTGCAGAGAACGCGGGTATCACCGAAGCTGACGAGGCAGCTACCTTCGGCATGGATGGTGAAGCCGGGCTCCATGGTGATTTCGCGCATCTGGTCGGGCGCGCGGCCGGAAGGACGCATAAATTTTCTTCTCCGAAGCGTTGTGTTGGTGCGGCTTAGCGGCAGGTGTGCAGTCTTGCCAGTGGCGATCGAGTCGAAAGATGGTAGAGAGTGGGGCATGGGGACGAAAGCGATAGTTATGTTGGCGGCCACCGCACTGCTGGGCGGTTGCGCGACGGAACAGACCGAACTGGAAAAGCCGACAAAGGTTGGCGACACCATTCGTTTTTCCGCCGGTCCCTGTTTTGGAGCTTGCCCCAGCTACACCCTGCGCGTGACGCCGGACGGGTCGGGCCTGATCGAGCCGGAGCGCTTCACCGCCGTGCCGGGGCCAACGCGCTTTACCGTGACGCCAGTGCAATATCGCCGCTTCCGCGCCGCGCTGGCGCAGTTCCGGCCCGCGTCCGGCACCGTCAAGCGAATCACGCATGGGGAAAATTGCACTCGCTTCGCGACCGACATGCCCGGCTATGTCATCGAATGGACCCATGGCGAGGCGCAGCCCACGCGGCTGGAATTCCAGTCGGGCTGCATGGACGCAAGCTATGGCAAGTTGCGGGCGACGATCGCATCCATCCCCCGGATGCTGGATATCGCCGCGATGGTGAAGCCAACCCCCGCCAAGGGCAAATGAGCGTGGGCTTGAGCGCCGCCCGCTGCTTGCCTAGATAAGCGTCATGGCGGTCACCCCGATCACCGAGCTTAACGAGCGCGCGCGCGACGTTTTCCGTCTGGTGGTCGAGAGCTATCTCGGCACCGGGCTGCCGGTCGGCTCGCGTACGATCAGCAAGATCGCGTCGCTCAGCCTGTCGCCTGCGTCCATCCGCAATGTGATGCAGGATCTGGAGGAGCTCGGCCTGCTCGCCGCGCCGCATACTTCGGCGGGGCGGATGCCGACCGAAACTGGCCTCAGGCTTTTCGTCGACGGCATGATGCAAGCGGCGGAGCCATCCGTTGAGGAACGGCGCGCGATCGAGGCGGGCATTTCCGAGGGTGGACCGATCGAGGAGGCGCTGTCGGCGGCGACTGCTGCGCTGTCCGGCCTGTCCGCCTGCGCCGGGATCGTGATGGTGCCCAAGCGCGAGCCGGTGCTGCGGCAATTCGGCTTCGTGCCGTTGAACGAGCGGCAGGCGTTGGCGGTCTTGGTGGGGCAGGACGGGTCGATCGAGAATCGCGTGGTCGACCTGCCGCTGGGCATCACACCGATGATGCTCAATGAAGCGGCCAACTTCATGTCGGCGCGCTTTGGCGGGCTGACGCTGGCGCAAGCGGGGGAGGCTTTGCAGCGCGAGCTGGAGCATGAACGCCATGCGCTCCAGGGCGCGGCGCGGGAGCTGGTGGAGCGCGGCATCGCGATCTGGTCGCAGGATGCCGATGAGCGTCCCGTATTGATCGTGCGCGGCCAGGCGCATCTGCTGGATGACGGAACCGCCGCCGATCTGGAGCGGGTGCGGCAATTGCTTGAACAGCTGGAGGGCAAGCAGGAAATTTCGCGGCTGCTGGAAAGCGCGCTGGCGGGCAGCGCGACCAAAATCTTCATCGGATCGGAAAACAAGCTCTTTTCCCTTTCGGGTTCTTCGGTCATAGCCGCGCCTTACCGGGGCGGTGACGGCCGGGTGGTCGGCGTGGTCGGCGTAATCGGCCCCACGCGCTTGAACTATGCGCGGGTGATCCCCATGGTGGACTTTACCGCACAGACGCTGTCGAGATTGATGAGATGAGCGAAGACAAACAGAATATCGAGAATACCGAAGTCGTGGATGAACTGCCCGAGGATGCGGCGCCTGCTGGCGACGCGGCGGCGGAGCGGATCGCCGCGCTAGAGAATGAACTCGCGACCGCCAGGCAGGACGTGCTCTACGCCCATGCCGAAACGCAGAATGTGCGGCGGCGGCTGGAAAAGGAACTGGCCGACGCGCGCGCCTATGCCGCGACGGCCTTTGCCCGCGACATGCTGTCGGTGGCGGACAATCTGGCGCGCGCGCTCCAGACGATCCCCGCCGACCTGCGTGAGGATGAGAAGTTCAAGGGGCTGGTGGTCGGTCTGGAAGCCACCGGGCGCGAGTTGGAGGCCGTTTTCGGCCGCAACGGTATTGAAAAGCTGGTGTCGGTCGGTCAGCCGCTCGACCCCAACAAGCATCAGGCGATGATGGAAGTGCCCTCCGCCGATGCCGAACCGGGCACGGTGCTGGTGGAAATGCAGGCGGGCTACACGATCAAGGATCGGCTGCTGCGCCCGGCGCTGGTCAGCGTGGCGAAGAAGCCCGACTGATCTCAGGCTCCTTGCGAGATAAAAGGCCCGCCGAACCAATGTTCGGCGGGCTTTTTTGTTTGCCGGCGCGTGGCTCTGCTACCCGCTCCTGCCTTCGCAGGAGCCCGCGAGTTTTCCGGCAGGCGTCTCTTCGATATAAAAAGATATATCGTAAATCTTGACGTTCGCTATTTTTAAGATATATCTCAAACCATCATAAATCAGTTTGAAGGTTCACATATGCATTTTCATCATTCTCACCACGGCGGACGTCGCGGCTTTGGCTATGGCCGTTTTGCCAGTCCGGAAGGCTTCGATCGCGGCGGCTTCGGCGGTCGTTTCGGGGACGGACCGTTTGGAGGTGGCCGGGGCGGACATTTTGGTGGCGGTCGGGGCGGTGGCCGCCGTCGTCTGTTCGGCAATGACGCGCTCAAGCTCATTCTGCTCAAGCTCATCACGGACAATCCGCGCCATGGCTATGACCTGATCCGCGAGATTGAAGCGCTGTCGGGGGAGGTTTACGTGCCGAGTCCCGGCGTCGTTTATCCGACCCTGACCTTGCTGGCGGACATGGGTCTGATCGCTGAACAGCCGGGCGAAAGCAGCCGCAAGCTGTTCGCGATTACCGAAGCGGGCACCGCCTATCTGGCCGATCATGACGAAGGCGTGAAGCTGGTAATGGATCGTCTGGGTTCGCTTGCTCAAAAGGCGGAACGCACGGATGGCGCGCCGATCCGGCGGGCGATGCACAATCTGGGCATGGCGGTCCGGGCGCGGCTCGAAAAGGAAGGGGCCGACGCTCAGACCATGTTCGACGTCGCGTCGCTGATCGACGAGGCCGCCAGCAAGATCGAAAGGCTGTAACCCATGGTGTTGACCGCTCATGTTCCGACCGCCAGCGCCAGCCGCTCTCTTCAGCAGCTATGCAAGCATTGAGGCCACAAGTTCGAAACCGAATTTGATGCGCAGCAGGGCGTGATCGCCTTTCCCATGGGGTCGATCCGGATGGCGGCGGGGGCGGAAGCGCTCACCGTCACCATCGAACCGCAGGAGGGCGCTGATGTCGAGCGCTTCAAGCAGGTGGTGGCGGACCATCTGGACCGCTTTGCCTTTCGGGAGGCGCCGTTGACTTTCGATTGGCAGTAATGGGTGGAGAGCGGACGGTAGGCTTAGCGCTTTTTCTTGAAGCGCATCGTGCTCCTGCGAAGGCAGGAGCCCAGTTCCTACGGTGCGATGATCCACAAGCGGCGGAACTGGGTTCCTGCCTTCGCAGGAACACGGATACGATCAATGTCTTGGAATGGCCACTTCCTGATACCTATTGCGAAGGCGCCGCCTTACTTGCGCGGAATCCGACGCGCGCTCGCCAGATGATGGGCGTGTGTAATGGCAACCGCCAAAGCATCCGATGCATCCGGCCCCGCGACTTTCGCGCCGGGGAGAAGGCGGGACACCATGGCGTGGACTTGCTCCTTGGAAGCATTGCCGACGCCGACGACTGATTTCTTGACCAGCCGGGCGGCATATTCGCCCACTTCCATGCCGGATCGCGAGGCTGCGAGCAGCACGACGCCGCGCGCCTGCCCCAATTTCAGCGTGGATTGCGGATTCACGTTGACGAACACTTCCTCGACCGCGGCGCCATTGGGCTGATGTTCGAGGATCAGGTCCGTCAGCGCCAGATCCAGCACCAGCAGGCGCGATGCCAGCGCCATCTCCGAATCGGTCTTGATCTGTCCATTGGCGATATGGGTGAGGCGATTGCCGTCCGCGGCGATCAGTCCCCAGCCGGTGGTGCCGAGACCGGGGTCGAGGCCAAGGATGATCATGATCTTTTCCTCGCCGCTTCAAGGGAGAGGATAGGGGCGCTTAGCAGCTTGCCGCCTAGCGAAACTTGGAGAGGGGCGATGCAACGATCGAATGCAGCGCTCCCGCCTCTCCCAACTTCGCCCAGGCGGCAGAACCGCCAAGGCTGCGTAACCCTCTCCCTCGCGGGGAGAGGGACGCGCATCGTCAACCCAGCTTCTCCATGACCTCGTCCGAAACCTCATAATTGCCCCAGACGGTCTGGACGTCGTCATCTTCTTCCAGCGTGTCGACCAGCTTCATCAGCGTCGCGGCGTTGCTTTCGTCGACTTCGACGGTGGTCTGCGGTCTCCAGGCGAGCTTGGCGCCTTCAGCCGGACCGAGCTTGCCTTCCAGCGCCTTGGCGACTTCATGTAGCGCGTCCATGGCGGTCCAGATTTCATGCTCGTCTTCGTTCGAGGACACGTCTTCCGCGCCCGCTTCCAGAGCAGCTTCGAAGATCGCGTCGGCATCCCCCGCGCTCGCCGGATAGGTGATGAGGCCCATGCGGTCGAAACCGTGGCTCACCGCGCCCGACGCGCCCAGATTGCCGCCATTCTTGGAGAAGGCGGTACGTACATTGGTCGCGGTGCGATTGCGATTGTCGGTCAGCGCTTCCACGATGATCGCGACGCCGCCGGGGCCATAGCCCTCATAGCGGATTTCCTCGTAATTCTCCGTGTCGCCGCCGATCGCCTTGTCGATGGCGCGCTGGATATTGTCCTTGGGCATGGACTGCGCCTTGGCGGCGTTGATCGCCAGGCGAAGGCGCGGGTTCATGTCCGGGTCGGGCATGCCCATTTTCGCCGCCACGGTGATTTCGCGGCTCAATTTGGAGAACATCGAGGAGCGCTTCTTATCCTGCGCGCCCTTGCGATGCATGATGTTCTTGAATTTGCTATGGCCGGCCACGGCCTGCTCCTAAACTTGTCTGTGATCCGAAGCGCGCTCTCTAGCGGGCGCGCCCGGCAAGCGCAACTCAGACAAGGATCGCGGTGCCTGAGGCCGTCACCATCAGCATCGATCCGCTTGAACCCACCGTCTCATAATCGAGATCGACGCCGACCACCGCATTGGCTCCCAGCGTTGCCGCACGAGTGCGCATTTCGCTGATGGCCTGTTCGCGGGCGCGCTGGAGCACATCCTCATAGGCGCCCGAGCGCCCGCCGACGATGTCGCGCACGCTGGCGAACAGGTCGCGAAAGAGGTTGGCGCCCACGATCACCTCGCCGGTGACGATGCCGAGATATTCCTTCGCGGGCCGGCCCTCCAGAGAAGGGGTGGTGCTGACGATGATCTCGGAATTTCCAGGCATCGGGACGCTCTCCTTGGTTTGTGGGGTTATTCCAGCCCAAGCGCCGTTTTGTATGTATCCAGCAGCGCTTCGGCTTCCATCCGGGCGTTGCGCTCCATCTTGCGCAGGCGCACGATCGACCGCATCGTCTTCACGTCATAGCCATTGGCCTTGGCCTCCAGATAGACGTCCTTGATGTCGTCCGCGATGCCCTTCTTTTCCTCTTCCAGACGCTCGATGCGCTCTATGAAAAGGCGTAGCTGTTCGGCGGCGACATTGCCATCGCTCATGAGAATCTCCAGTCAGTGTGAATCGGTCGGGACACGCTCCTAATGGCTGTCGGCGTTCTTCGCCACACTCTCCTGCATGCGGGCGATCTGTTCCGGCGTCGTTTCGCTCTGATAGCGGGCCTTCCATTCGCCAAAGGGCATGCCGTGGACGATCTCCCGCGCTTCATCCTTGCCGAGAGTGCCGTCGGCCTCGGCAATCCAGTCGGCCAGACAATTGCGGCAGAAACCCGCCGCGCCCATCAGGTCGATATTCTGAACGTCGGTGCGGTGCTGCAAATGCGCCACCAGCCGTCGGAAGGCGGTTGCGGCAACCGCGTCGCTGAGTATGTTGTCGCTCACGGCGAACCCTTTCGCTGATCTACATCATCCTGTCGTGCAGCACGGATAATCGAAAACCGCGCCCTGGCAACCCAGAGGCGACCATGACGGTCAGGAGTTTGAGAATGACAAGATTACCGCCCCGTTCGCGCAAGGTCCGCATCCTCGCGACCCTTGGGCCCGCGAGCGACAGCCCGGAGATGATCCGGGCGCTGTTCGTGGCCGGGGCAGACGCTTTCCGCATCAATATGAGCCACGGGGCGCATGAGGATCATGCCGCGCGCATCGCGGCGATCCGGTCGCTGGAGAAGGAATTCGGCCGCCCGACGACGATCCTGGGCGACCTGCAGGGACCAAAGCTGCGTGTGGGCACCTTCGAGCGTGGACTGGCGGTGCTGGAAACCGGCGCTGCCTTCGTCCTCGATAGCGATCCGGCGCCGGGCGATGCCAGCCGCGTGAACCTGCCGCATCCGGAGATTTATGCCGCGCTGGTGCCGGAAACCCGGCTGCTGCTGGACGACGGCAAGATGGTGCTGCGGGTCAAGAAGGTGGCGGAGGATCGCATCGACACGGTAGTCGAGGTCGGCGGCACGCTGTCCAACCGCAAGGGCGTCAATGTGCCGGACGTGGTGGTGCCGGTGCCGGCGCTGACGGAGAAGGACCGGCGCGACCTCAGCTTCGCGGTGGAGCAGGGATGCGACTGGATCGCCTTGAGTTTCGTGCAGCGGCCCGAGGATCTGGCCGAGGCGCGCAAGCTGATGGGCGGCCATGGCGCGCTGATGGCGAAGATCGAGAAGCCCTCCGCCGTGCAGCGGCTGGAGGAGATCATCGAGCTGGCCGATGGCGTGATGGTGGCGCGTGGCGATCTGGGCGTGGAGCTGCCGCCCCAGGCTGTGCCGCCGCTCCAGAAGCAGATCGTGGCGCTGGCCCGGCGCATGGGGCGGCCTGTCGTGGTGGCGACGCAGATGCTCGAATCGATGATCAAGGCGCCGACGCCGACCCGCGCCGAAGTGTCGGACGTGGCGACGGCCGTCTATGACGGGGCGGACGCGATCATGTTGTCGGCGGAGACGGCGGCGGGCGACTGGCCGGTCGAGGCGGTGACGATGATGGACAGCATCGCCCATAGCGTGGAGCGCGATCCGGGCTATTTCGGGCGCCTGCACTATACGGAGACCAAGCCCGATCCGACGACCGCCGACGCACTGGCGGAGGGCGCGAGCAGCATCGTGTCGGTGGTCGGGGCAAGCGCGATCACCTGCTTCACCTCCTCGGGCAGCACCGTGCGCCGCGTGGCGCGCGAGCGGCCGATGACGCCGATCCTGGCGCTGACGCCGCGGGCGGACACGGCGCGCAAGCTGGGGCTGACCTGGGGCGTGCATGCGGTGCGGACCAAGGATATCGGCACGTTCGAAGAAATGGTCGGCAAGGCCCGGCGCATGGCGCTGCGGCATGACATGGTCGGGAAGGGCGGCAAGATCGTCGTGCTGGCGGGGGTGCCCTTCGGGACGCCGGGGTCGACCAATGTGTTGCACGTCGCGGCGATTCGGGGGGATGAGCTCAGAGGGCGGGACGAGAGCTGATTGGGGACGGGGTGGATGGAGGTGCCCCGGTCTTCATCCGTCATGTTGAACAAGTTCAGCATGACGGGTGGTGGTTGGCTATCCTTGCGCGCTGAATGGGGCGTCGATCAGGCCCAGCGCGGCGAGTTCGTCCCGCAATGTGGCTGCATCGCGAAACAGGTGCCCGCGCATTCCCTCTGCCTCCGCCGCTATCACATTTTCTTCCCGGTCGTCGATGAACAGCGCTTGTGCCGCGTGCAGGCCGAATCGCTCAAGCGCTAGCCGGTAGATGGCGGGATCGGGCTTCACCACCTTTTCCACGCCAGAGACGACGATGTCGCGGAAGGGCGCAAATAGTGCGGCTTCGCGGGCATGGAAGGGCGGCCAGAATTCATCGCTGAAATTGGTGATCCCGAAGAGCGGGATGCCGCAGTCGTCCAGTTCACGGACGATTTCCTGCATGCCCGCGATCGCTGGCCCCACGCTGTCGATGAACTGCTCGCCCCAGAGGCGAATCAGGTCGGCGCGCTCTGGATGACGGGCGATCAGTTCGGCGCTGGTTTCCGCGAAAGGGCGGCCCCGATCATGCTGCAAATGCCAGTCCAGCGTCACCACATCGTTGAGAAACGCGTCGAGCGCCTGATCGTCGTCGATCAGGCGCTCATATAGAACCCTGGGGTTCCAATGGTAGAGGACATTGCCGACGTCGAAGATGACGGCGGCTATCCCCACCCCGCTAATCAGCCCTGGCGGGCCTTGAAGCGGCGGTTGGTCTTGTTGATGACATAGGTGCGGCCGCGACGGCGGATCACGCGGTTATCCCGGTGACGGCCCTTGAGCGACTTGAGCGAATTGCGGATCTTCATGGAACCAGCCTTTGAATGAATCTTGCGTGATCGAAAAATCGAAGCGCAGCCCCTATGGGCGAGGCAGCCGAAAGTCAAGGGTAACTACCGCAATTCGCCGCCGTTCATCCCCCATGCAGCAAAGCCATGGCTTCAACGCTTTTAGGGGATTGGCGGCGCGGTGTCGTGTAGAGGATGATATCCTTCGGAGTTCAAGCCATGTTGAAAAAGATCGCCTTTCCTTCCCTGTTGGCCCTTTCCCTGAGCGCCTGCGCCACGGCCATTCCGGCGGTGGAGGTGACGCGATTCCATATCGACAATCCGGCGCGCAGCGGGACGGTCGCCATTGAGGAAATGGCGGGCAATCCCGATGTCGGCCTTGAATTCCGCACCTATGCCGCCGCCGTGGACCAGGAATTGCAGCGGGTGGGCTTCACCCCCGCCAGGGAAGGGGCGAAGAGCGACTATGTCGCGCTGGTGGGCTTCCGCCGAATCTTCCGCGAACCCAGCAGCTATGGCGCCAATGGCAAGCCGGTGAGCGTCGGCGTGGGTGGGGCCGTGGGCAGCGGCGGCTATTCGGGGCTTGGCCTGGGCATCGGCATCAATCTGTCGGGCAAGCCCAAGGGGCAGGTGATCACGGAATTGCAGGTGCAGATCCGCCGCCGGGCCGATTCGACCACCATCTGGGAAGGCCGCGCGCAGACCGAGGCGCGTGAAGGAACGCCCGCCTCTCAACCCGGTCTGGCGGCGCAGAAGCTCGCGGCGGCGCTTATCGGGGGCTATCCGGGAGAATCGGGCCGGACTATAACCGTCAAATGAGCATCTCCATCACCAGCGCTTTCGACAGCGGCAATATTCGCGTTATTTCCCTTGATGATAGCCCGGCAGGCGTTCGCGCCGAGCTGGAGATCGTCAAGGACCGGCAGAGCGACTTCTACCAATGGTTCCACTTCCGCGTGGCTGGCGTGGCCGGGCGGGAAGTCGAGCTGGCGATCACCAATTGCGGCGCGTCGGCCTATCCCGATGGCTGGCCCGGCTACAAGGCGCGGCTCAGCGAGGATCGGGAGAACTGGCTGCTGGTGGACACCAGCTATGCCGATGGGACGCTGACGATTCGCCTGTCGCCGGATGTCAATGCGGTCTGGCTCGCCTATTTCGCGCCCTATTCGATGGAGCGGCACCATGATCTGGTCGCCTGGGCTGCGTCCCAGCCGGGGGTGGAGCATCGGGAACTGGGGCTGACGCTCGACAAGCAGCCGCTCGACCTGCTGGTGGTGGGCGAGGGGCCGAAGAAGGTCTGGCTCTATGCCCGGCAGCATCCGGGCGAGAGCATGGCCGAATGGTGGATGGAAGGCGCGCTGGAGCGGCTCTGTGATGAGGAGGATGCCGTGGCGCGGCTGCTGCGGAAAAAGGCGACCTTCTACATCGTGCCGAACATGAATCCCGATGGCAGCCGTCGCGGGCATTTGCGGACCAATGCGGCGGGGATCAACCTCAACCGCGAATGGCATGAGCCATCAATGGAGAAGAGTCCCGAGGTTTTCCTCGTGCGGGGGGCGATGGACGAGGTCGGGGTGGACTTTGCCATGGACGTGCATGGCGATGAGGCGATCGCGGCCGTGTTCCTGGCCGGGTTCGAGGGGATTCCCTCGATCACCGAGCGACAGTTGACCCTATATCGCCGTTACCGCGATACGCTCGCTGCCCGGACGCCTGATTTTCAGACGAAGAAGGGCTATCCTTCCGCGCCGGAGGGCAAGGCGAACCTGTCCATGTCCACCAACCAGTTGGCCGAGCGCTTCGGCGCGGTGGCGATGACGCTGGAAATGCCGTTCAAGGATAATGACGACCTGCCCGATGCGGACTTCGGCTGGTCGCCGGCGCGGTCGATCCAGCTCGCCAAGGATTGTCTGGGTGTGCTGGTGGAGATGATCGGAGAGATCTGACCCGACAGGATTTTTCCAGGACGGAAAGAGGCAAACTTCCCCTAAAAACTTGCCTTCAGCCCGTCGATCACGAACTGCGCGGCCAGCGCCGCCAGCAATACGCCGAGCAGCCGGGTGATCACCGCCTCGATCTTGGCGCCCAGCAGCGCCATGATCGGCCCGGCCGCCAGCAGCGATCCCAGCATCAGCATCAACGTCACGACCACCGCGCCGATCACGACCAGCCGTTCGCTGATCCCCTCAGCGCGCGACATCAGCAGCATGACCGTGGCGATCGATCCCGGCCCGGCGATCATCGGCATCGCCATGGGAAAGACCGACACATCTTCGACTTCCGGCGTTTCCGCGATCTTCTGCGCCCGGTCCTCACGCCGCTGGGTGCGCTTTTCAAACACCATGTCCATGGCGATAATGAACAGCATGATCCCGCCCGCAATGCGGAAGCTGTCCAGCTCGATCCCCAGCACGCCGAGCAACTGCTTGCCCCAGAGCGCGAACAGCAGGAGGATCGCCGCCGCGATGCCTACGGCGCGAATCGCCATGCCGCGCCGCTGAGCCATGGTCGCGCCGGTGGTGAGGCTGGCATAGATCGGCGCGCAGCCCGGTGGATCGATCACCACGAACAGCGTGACGAAGGCGGAGATGAACAGCTCCGTCATCCGCCCGCCGCCACCTTGTCGTCGATCACGGTTTCATAATCCGCGCCGTTCCACATGCGCACGGTCACGCGGCGGCTGCCGTCCGTCGCGACGTCGGCGCTCCAGGTCAGGCTGTCGTCGCCGGACATCGGCGGCGTCTCGCCCTTGTCCGGCTTGCCGCCTGGCGGCGGGCCGACGGGCCGGGAACCCTCCCCGTCGCGGCTCCGCTTGCAGGTAGCGACCTTGCCAGTCAGGAATTCCGGCGCTTCACGGGCAATGGCGAGCGTGTCGCCATGGTCCATGATCCACTTCCATTCGCCTTTCTTGTCGCGCCGCCAGATGGTGGTGAAATAGCCGACCGACCCGTCCGGCCTTTTCCAGTTGCCGGTGCTGGCGGCCAGATTGCCGTCGCAGGACACGATGATGGTCGAAGCTGTCCAGCTTACCGAGGCAGGCGGATCGGCGCGGCCCTTGAGCCACTGCTTCGCCAGTACCCGTTGCGGCGTGAACATCACCGCCTCGTCCGCCGCCGTCTCGCGGAAGGCGGTCCATTGCCCCTTCTGCTGCGCCAGCCGGTTGAAGGCGAGTTCGGCGGCAAAGACGGAGCTGGGATCAGGCTGATAGCGCATCGGCGGGCGCGCGCCCGTCAAGGCCAAAAAGGTTAGGGCAAGAAACGCACAGCGCGCCTTCACACCCCCTCCGGCTTCGCCAGACCTGCCCGCGCATGCGCCGCCACCAGCGTATTGCGCAGCAGCACCGCGATGGTCATCGGCCCGACGCCGCCGGGAACCGGGGTGATGGCGCGGACATGGGCAAGCGCCTCGGCAGTGGCGACGTCGCCGACGATCCGGCTTTTGCCGTCCTCCGTATCGGTGACGCGGTTGATGCCGACGTCGATCACGGTCGCGCCGGGCTTGATCCACTCGCCCTTGACCATCTCGGCCCGGCCCACCGCCGCCACCACGATGTCGGCGCGATGCACGACCGAGGCGAGATCGCGGGTCCGGCTGTGCGCGATGGTGACGGTGCAATTTTCCGCCAGCAGCAATTGCGCCATCGGCTTGCCCACGATGTTCGAGCGCCCCACGACCACTGCTTCCAGACCCGACAGATCGCCCAGTTCATCCTTCAGCAGCATGATGCAGCCCAGCGGCGTGCAGGGCACCAGCGCCTCCTGCCCCGTCGCCAGCCGACCCGAATTGACGACATGGAAGCCGTCCACATCCTTGGCCGGATTGACCGTCCCGATCACCGAGGCTTCGTTGATATGGGCAGGCAGCGGCAACTGGACCAGAATGCCGTCCACCCGCTCGTCCGCATTCAGTTCCTCGACCAGATCGAGCAACTCTTCCTCACCGATGGAGGCGGGGAGCTTGAACTCCATGCTCTCCATGCCGACGGCGACGGTCATCTTGCCCTTGTTGCGGACATAGACCGAACTCGCCGGGTCCTCGCCCACCAGCACCACCGCCAGTCCCGGTTTTCTCCCGGTTTTCGCGATAAAGGCCGCCACCCCGTCCGCGACCTTGCCGCGGAGCGTCTCTGCGAACGCCTTGCCGTCGATGATCTTGCCGATGGTCATGATGCTTCAACCTGTTCCTTGATGATGGCGGAAAGTCTTGCGAACGACAACAGCTCACCGCCCCCCTTGATCCGCAGCCGCTTTAGCCGGTTGGTGTCACCCGATTCCAGCGAAATCGCGCTGCGCGGCCAATCCAGCCGCTTCGCCAGCAGAGCGATCAGCGCCGCATTGGCCTTGCCCTTTTCCGGCACGGCGCGAACGCGGGCACCCAGCCACTGCGCACCCTTTTCATCCGTCCAGACGCCGCCGATCTCCTCCTTCGTTGCCCCCGGCGTCAACCGGATGGAAAGGACGAGATCGCCGCCGTTCTGGCTCCAGACCGTCACACCAACCCGAAAAGCGGCGGCAATATGGCCTGGCGGATGATGAGAATGCCCAGCAGCACGACCATCGGGGACAGGTCGAGCGCGCCCAGATCGGGCAGCACCCGGCGGATCGGATTGTAGATCGGCGCCGTCATCCGATCCAGCGCGACCATCACCGTGCGCACGAAGTCATTGGAAAGATTGACGACATTGAAGGCGATCAGCCAACTCATAATGGCCTGAATGATGATGATCCACCACAGCACATCGAGCAGGATGACGATGATCTGATAGAGGGCGTAGGCCATGCGATCTCCGAATTGATGGGAATTCGCTCTAGCCGACGGGATGCCCGCGCCACAAGCGCCGAACCGGATTATTCCACCAAATGCAGGGCTTGTTCGGCCAAGAGCATGGATTTCACCAAGCCGCCATTATACCGCCATGCCATGGACTTTCGCGACGCCACCCTGGATGACGCCCCGGACTGGTGGTCGAGAATACGCAAAAGCTTGGCCCCGATGGCCGAACCCAGCCGGAGCAGCGCTATCATTGGGCTGATCCGGCGGTGCTGATCAAAAAGCCGATTACCGGCGCACTAAAGTCCCCGCACCGCGATCGGTGAAGATTTCCAGCAGCATCGCATGCGGCACCCGCCCGTCCAGGATGACGGCGGCGTCCACCCCGCCCTCAACCGCGCGCACGCAGGTTTCCAGCTTCGGGATCATGCCGCCGCTGATCGTGCCGTCGGCCTCCAGCCCCTCGATCGCCTTGGGATCGAGATCGGTCAGCAACTGCCCCTGCTTGTCCAGCACCCCCGCCACATCGGTCAGCAGGAAGAAGCGCGACGCGCCCAGTTCCGCCGCGATCGCGCCCGCCATGGTGTCGGCATTGACGTTGTAAGTATGCCCATCAGCGCCGATGCCCACCGGCGCGACGACGGGGATGATGCCGTCCCGCGACAGCGTGTCGAGGATGCTGCGGTCGACCTTCACCGGATCGCCGACGAAACCCAGGTCGACATTGCGCTCTATGCCCGAATTAGGGTCCGCTTCGCGCTTGCCCAACACCTTTTCGCAGAGGACCAGGCCGCCATCCTTGCCCGAAATGCCAACCGCCCGGCCGCCGGCGCCGGCAATCCAGCCGACGATTTCCTTGTTGATGGAACCGGCCAGCACCATTTCGGCAATCTGCGCGGTTTCCTTGTCAGTGACGCGCAGCCCGCCGACGAACTGCGATTCCACGCCCAGCTTCTTGAGCATCGCGCCGATCTGCGGCCCGCCGCCATGAACGACGACGACATTGATGCCGACCGCCTTCATCAACACGACGTCTTCGGCAAAATCGCGCGCCGCCTCGGGATCGCCCATGGCATGGCCGCCATATTTGACGACGAAGGTCTTGCCCGCATATCGCTGCATATAGGGCAGTGCCTCGACGAGGGTTTCGGCCTTGGCGAGGAGCGCCGGATCGGGGGCGTGCTTGCTGTTCATGCGCGGGCGCATAGGGCCAATGGCGCGCTATCGCAAGTTAGCGATCCAATCGCCGTCCCAAAGCGACCAGCGCATAGATGACCGGAGGCACCAAAATGGCCGATAGAGCAACCTTCGCCAGCATCTGCCCCAGCAGCAGTTCCCCGATCGGAAAGACGCCGTAAAAGGCGATGGAAACGAAGAGAAGCGTGTCCGCGATCTGGGAGAGGATGCTCGCCACCGCCGCGCGCAGCCAGAGCAGGCGGCTGTCCTTCCGCCCCTTGAGCGCCGCGAAGAGCGTGACATTCAGAGTTTGCGAAATGCCATAAGCGATGATCCCGCCCAGCCAGATGCGCGGTGTGCCGCCCATCATCAGCGCAAAGGCGTCGCGCCGGGCCGGGTCCATGTCGCCCGCCGCCGGGACGGACAGCACGACGATCGAGAGCAATATGGAAGCGATCAGCGGCAGGAACCCCACCTGCACCAGCCGGTTTGCGACCGCCCGGCCATGCAGTTCCGCGACGGCGCTGGAGATCGTCACCAACAGCAGGAAAGCGAAGATTCCGGCCTCCACCGCCAGTGGTCCCAGACCGAACCACGGCCCTATGGCGGAAAGCGGCCCCAGCGTGACCTGCTTGTTCCCCAGCACGCCCGCAATGCAGACCATGCCGCCATAGAAGATCGAAAAGACGAAGAGCGAACGCGCAATCGGCGTGGGAGGGGAAGCCATTGCAGGCACTTACCGGCATTTCATCGGAGTGGGAAGGGATAGGAGCTAACCGGTTTTGGCTATTCCGTTCCCTTACCCTTAGCTACCGGTTCATCCAAAGAGATCGCCCAGGAAATCGGCCATCGAGCGAAAGCTGCGGTGGTCGGCGTCCGGTTGATAGGCCAGGCTCCTTTCCGGCATGTTTGCGTCATGGTCCGTAAAGGCGTGGCCGGTGTGCCCATAGGCGTGAATCTGCCAGTCGCAGCCCGCTTCGGTCAGTTCTTTCGCCAGAGCGACGGTGGCTTCCGGTGGCGCGATCGGGTCGTCCCAGCCGTGGCAGATCAGCAGCCTGGAAGTGATCTTCGCGTTCGGGAAGGGGGGCGCTTCATAGACGCCGTGGAAGCTGACGCCGCCCGCTATGTCCGCGCCGGAGCGGGCGAGGTCCAGCACGCATTTGCCGCCAAAGCAGAAGCCGATCGCGGCGGTGCGGGTTTCGTCGGCTTCGTCGAGGGATTTCAGCAGGGCATGGGCGGCGTTGACGCGATCACGCAGCAGGGTGCGGTCGGCGTTCAGTTCGGCCATGTAGCGGCCCATGTCGGGATCGGCGCGGGTGGTGCGCTTGCCCTGGCCGAAGACATCCGTGACGAGGACAGTATATCCCAGCGCCGCGACCTTTTCGGCATAGGCGAAATCGGCTTCCTTGGTGCCCAGGACATTGGGGAAGAGCAGGATGCCGGGGCGCGGGGCGCTCGCGCTGTCATCGAACACCACCATGCTCTCGAACTGGCCGCCGGGACCTTCATGCACGGTGACGCGGCGGGTGATGGTCATGGGGTGGTTCCTTGTTTTGGGGATGGGGCAGGATGCGACATTAGGATGTCGTGAAGGATCGGCAAGGGGGGAGGGTTTCGGCCACAGGTGGATATTGATGACGGAAAAGAATGGCCGCTATCCACCCCTCCTAAATGTCAAAGGCTACCAAATCCCGGTGCTTCGCCACGGGCGTTGCTGTCGATGCGGGTCGGGCGTTTCCAGCCGATCCGGGGGCGTTTGCGCAGGCGCAGCGTCGGCCAGTCGCCCCTGTCGGTGCGTTCGGCCAAGCGCATGCCCTGGGCCCGATAGGCGGCCAGAACTGCATCGGCCTGTTCCTTGAGCAAGCCTGCCAGGATGATAGTGCCGCCTTCCTCCACCAGCGCGCAGAGCGATGGGGCGAGTTCGATCAGCGGGCCGGCCAGGATATTGGCGATCAGCAGGTCATAGGGCGCGCGCGTGGCGATGGCCGGGTGATCCACCCCCGCCGCCGTATAAAGAGCAAGCTGTCCCTGGCCCCTCCCGGTCGCGATGCCGTTGGCGGCGGCGTTTGCCGCGCTGATCTCTACGGCGACCGGATCGATGTCCGATGCCGTGGCATAAGCCCGTGGCCAAAGGTGCAGCGCGGCGAAGGCAAGCAGGCCGGTGCCGGTGCCGACGTCCGCGACATTGCCGAACCGCATGCCGACGCGGCGCATCCGGTCGAGCATGATCAGGCAACCCGCCGTGGTTTCATGCTGGCCGGTGCCGAAGGCGCGGCTTGCCTCGATCAGGAAATTGACATGGCCTGACGCTTCCGGGTCGCCGGGAAGGTTGCGGACGTGGAAGCGGCCTGCGGTGACGGGTTCCAGACCCTGCTGGCTCAACGTCACCCAATCTTCGTCGGGGAGCTGTTCGACCTGTGGCTTGGTGCCGGCGGCGCTGGGGACCAGGGATCGGAGCAGCTTGATCGCGGCGGGGCTGGGCTGGCCTTCGAAATAGGCGTCGAGGCGCCATTTGTCTTCATTGTCCGGTTCCGCCTCGCTGGTCATCAGCACGGGCGGGCGATCCATCAGGGCGAAGGCGGCGATGTCGCCGTCCAGCGCCTCAGCCTCGGCGCGGGTGCAGGGGAAGGTGACTTTCCAGCTTTGCGCCTTGGCTTCGCTGGGCGCGGAAGGGGTGGCAACATCGTTCATGCCGCCGCCTTTAGACCTTTGGAGGAAAGAGGGGAAGCGGAGTAGATGGCGGACATCATTTCCGTCATCCCAGCTTTCGCCGGGATGACCATATTATCAACGTCCCCTATTGGCCCCAACCGGCCGTCAGGCCACTTGGCGGCCAAAGTCGGAAGAGGCGGCGCGCAGGCTGGAGAGCTTGCCTTCCACGCTCATGAAGCCGCGTTCGAGCTGGTCGATTTCCGACGCGACCACTTCGGTATCCTGGCGGATCGCGCTGATGGTCGAGGACATGGAGTCGGCGGCCAGCGCGGTTTCGTCCACCGCCGCGGTGATCATCGTGACCGTCTGGGCCTGCGCGTCCATGGCGTGGCGAATGCGTTCGGCGCTGGCCTGAACCTCGCCCACCGTGTTGCGGATGCGTTCGTTGGTTTCGACCGACTGACGGGTCGAGGCCTGGATGTCAGCGATCTTGCCCGCGATCTCGTCCGTGGCGCGGGCGGTCTGGTTGGCGAGGCTCTTTACCTCCTGCGCGACCACCGCGAAGCCGCGCCCGGCATCGCCAGCCCGGGCCGCCTCGATCGTGGCGTTGAGCGCGAGCAAATTGGTCTGGCCCGCAATGTCGCGGATCAGGCCCAGGATCGATTCGATCGATTTCGCATGGTCGGACAGGGTCGTGGACATGGCGACGGCATCGCCCGACTGGCGGGCGGCGCGCTGGGCGACGTCGGCGGCGCTCTCAACCTCGGTCCGGGCATCCTCGATGGCGCGGATCAACCCCGCCGAGGTGCGGGCGGCTTCGCGCATGGCCAGGGCGGATTGTTCGGCGGCGGCGGCGACTTCCGACGCCTTGCCCAGCATGCCGCGCGTGGCGGCGGAGGCATCCTTCGCCTGTTCGCGCAGCGATTCGCCCAGTTGCGAGGCGCCGTCTATCTCCCCCACGATCCGCTGTTCGAACATCGTGCCGAAACGCTGGCGCTCGTTGCGCTGGGCTTCGGCTTCGTCGCCGGCGATGACGTTCGCCATCAGCCCGGCATCGACCATGCTGACCTGCATCATGATATGGACCAGCCGGCGGCGTTCCGCTTCCTCCTCCGTACGCTGCCAGATAAGGTCGATCAGCTTTTCATTGGCGGCGGCCACGGGCATCAGCACCGCGCGCAAAGGAGCGCCTTGCTTGCGGGCGTGACGGACGCAGGCAATCGAGGAAATCGCCCATTCGCCCGCTTCATAATAGCCAAGCTTCTGGCGCACATATTCATGCGCCTCCGTCTCTATCTTGGCGAGCGTGGCCGGGCTGAGCTTTGCTTTGAGGTTCGTCTGCTCGACATAGCTGTCGTAGAAGGTGCGC
Organism: Sphingobium sp. TB-6; assembly: GCF_012927365.1. Taxonomy (NCBI): domain Bacteria; kingdom Pseudomonadati; phylum Pseudomonadota; class Alphaproteobacteria; order Sphingomonadales; family Sphingobiaceae; genus Sphingobium; species Sphingobium sp. TB-6. Next base: position 297,105 of record NZ_JABBGL010000002.1, read on the forward strand.
GCCGCCACCGTCACGTTTTCGCCCACCAGATCGCGAACCTGGCGCAATCCCTGCGCCAGTTCTCCATGCGGATCGACCTCCCTCATCATCGCAAGGATGGTGCTTTTGGGCGTGGCGGCTGAAGTCATGTGCGGCAGAACCCCAAATTAGTCTCGTTGTAGCGTCGGGAGATAGCGCCATTTGGTTAATCACTTCTTAGGGCCGACCGACATTCGGCGCCAAAGGCTTGTTCAACGGCGATTACGTGCGCTTTGGGCGACGAAAAAGCCGTATTTCCGGCTTGTGATCATCGGAATGCGGAGTGGCCCGGATCGCGATCGACTGGTCGCTGGGTCAGGGCGGCTTGCCCTCTTGGCGGTTCGCTCCTAAGGGGACGGGACTCGAGGGACAAACATCAGGGACGTAGGGAAGATATGGCGCGAACCACGAGCCGGCCGCTCTCGCCGCATTTGACGATCTGGAAATGGGGGCCAGCCATGGCCGTCTCCATCATGCACCGCGTGACCGGCAACGGTCTGGCGACGGCGGGGGCATTGGGTCTGGTCTGGTGGCTGATGGCCGCCGCTTCAGGGCCGGAAGCCTATGCGACCTTCGTGAAATGCGCGACTTCGCCTATCGGCTATCTGGTGATGGCGGGGCTGAGCTGGTTCTTCTTCCAGCATCTCTTTTCGGGGCTGCGCCACTTCGTGCTCGACATGGGCGCGGGCTATGAGCTGAAGAACAACAAGATGTGGTCGCTGCTGACCTTTGTCCTGTCGACGCTCGCCACCCTGGCCTTCTGGGCCGCCATCTGCACGGGGAAATTCTGATGGGTACCGGAACCGGAATCGGCCGCGTTCGGGGTCTTGGCTCGGCCAGGCACGGCGCGCATCACTGGCTGGCGCAGCGTTATACCGCCATCGGCAACCTGCTGCTGGTGCTGTGGCTGCTGTTCAGCCTGATCGCCCTGCCGGGCCTCGATTATCAGAGCGTCACTGGCTGGATCGCCCATCCGCTGGTCGCCGTGCCGCTGATGCTGATGATCGTCAGCATCTTCATGCACCTGCGCCTCGGCATGCAGGTGATGCTGGAGGACTATGTCCATGACAAGGGTCTGGCCTTCTTCTCCATGCTGGTGCTGAACTTCTATGCCTTTGGCGGCGCGGCCGCGGGCGTCTTCGCGATCGCCAAGATCGCCTTCACGGGGATCGTCAAATAATGAGCGAAGCCTACAAGATCATCGACCACACCTACGACACGGTCGTCGTCGGTGCTGGCGGCTCCGGCCTGCGCGCCACCATGGGCAGCGCCGAGGCGGGCCTGAAGACCGCCTGCATCACCAAGCTGTTCCCCACCCGCTCGCACACCGTTGCGGCGCAGGGCGGCATCGCGGCTTCGCTGGGCAACAATTCGCCCGACCACTGGACCTGGCACATGTACGACACCGTCAAGGGGTCGGACTGGCTGGGCGATCAGGACGCGATCGAATATATGGTGCGCGAAGCGCCGGCGGCCGTGATCGAGCTGGAACATGCCGGCGTGCCGTTCAGCCGCAACGAGAATGGGACGATCTACCAGCGTCCCTTCGGCGGCCACATGCAGAATATGGGCGCTGGCCCGCCGGTGCAGCGCACCTGCGCCGCCGCCGACCGTACCGGCCACGCCATGCTGCATGCTCTGTATCAGCAGAGCCTGAAATATGACGCCGATTTCTACATCGAATATTTCGCCATCGACCTCATCATGGAAAATGGCGAGTGCCGGGGCGTGATCGCCATCTGCATGGAAGATGGCTCGATCCACCGCTTCCGCAGCAAGGCGGTCGTGCTGGCGACCGGTGGCTATGGCCGTGCTTACTTTTCCGCCACCTCGGCGCATAGCTGCACCGGCGACGGCGGCGGCATGGTGCTGCGCGCGGGGCTGCCGCTTCAGGATCTGGAGTTCGTGCAGTTCCACCCGACCGGCATTTACGGCGCGGGCGTGCTGATTACCGAGGGCGCGCGCGGCGAGGGCGGATACCTCACCAACTCCGAGGGTGAACGCTTCATGGAGCGTTATGCTCCATCGGCGAAAGACTTGGCGTCGCGTGACGTCGTGTCGCGCTCGATGGCGATGGAAATGCGCGAAGGGCGCGGCGTGGGTCCGAACAAGGATCACATCTTCCTGCACCTCGATCATATCGATCCCAAGGTGCTGGCGGAGCGTCTGCCGGGCATCACCGAAAGCGGCAAGATTTTCGCGGGCGTCGACCTGACCCGCCAGCCGCTTCCCGTGACGCCGACCGTCCACTACAATATGGGCGGCATCCCCTGTAACTATCATGGGCAGGTGGTGACCAAGGTCGGCGACGATCCGGAAGTCGTGGTCCCGGGCCTCTACGCGGTCGGCGAAGCGGCCTGCGTGTCGGTCCACGGCGCCAACCGCCTGGGTTCCAATTCGCTGATCGACCTTGTCGTGTTCGGTCGTGCTACGGGTCTGCACCTCAAGGAAACGATCAAGCCGAACGGTTCGCATCGTCCTTTGCCGAGCGACGCCGCCGATCTGGCGCTGTCGCGTTTGGATCATTATCGCAACGCCAAGGGCGGCTCGCCAACGGCGAAGATCCGTCTCGAAATGCAGCATACCATGCAGAGGCATGCCGCCGTGTTCCGCGACAGCGCGCTGTTGGCCGAAGGCGTCACCAAGATGGCTGAGGTCAATCAGAGCATGCAGGATGTCGGCGTGTCCGATCGCTCGCTGATCTGGAACACCGACCTGATCGAGACGCTGGAACTGGACAACCTCATGTCCCAGGCAGTCTGCACTATGGTGAGCGCGGAAAACCGCAAGGAATCGCGCGGTGCTCATGCGCATGAGGACTTTCCCAACCGCGACGACGGCGAATGGATGAAGCACACCGTAAGCTGGTTCGAGGGCTGGGGCGGCAAGGGCGGCAAGGTGACGCTCGATTACCGTCCGGTGCACGATTACACGCTCACGGACGAAGCGGAATATATCAAGCCCAAGGCCCGCGTTTACTGAGACGCGCTGCCAGCAAGACAAGAAGAGGGCGGGCCGCAAGGTTCCGCCCTTTTTCTTTGGAACGGAGGCGGGATCGTCTTCCGCTTGCCGAGCCACAGGCGGAGTTTGTGGTAGCGGGGGTGGTTCAACGTCATGTCCGGAACCGACCATTTCACGCCGAAGTTCACAGTGTACGCGCGCGTGCCTGCGCGCGCGTATGCGGGGTGACGCGATATGTCGGACGTTTCAAAGAGGTGAAGCGCGACAAAAGCTTTCATAGTGCGAGACAAGAGTTTCTGTAGCACTCAATCCCGACGGAGGATGCCCCAGCTCGCCCCCGCGTCGAAGGCCATCACCCCTCCATCCGCGAGGGTAATGGTGATCAAACCCTTGACCACCTCACCGCTGATCGAATGGATGCTGTAGCTTTGGCCATTCAGCAGAACGTCGATGGCTTTACCGTCCTTCAGCGTGGCCTCAGCATAGTTCAGCATCCAAGCGATCGACTTTTTCATACGTCCTCCGAGTTTGGCCCTCTGATAACCAGCTCGCGAGCCGCCGTCACCTTGCCGCTTACTCGATAGTTCAGCTCCACCGGCTCGATCGACGCCCAGGCGAATATCTCCCGCACTTCTGGCACATCATTGATCGACAGGATGAAGCGCCCCTTAGCGATCCGTAAGAGGCCGCTCAGACGCTCGAAATCATCCTCTGAGAAGACGCTGCGACCATAGTCGTCCGTGCAACCCCAATATGGCGGGTCGAGATAGAACAGGGTGTGCGGGCGGTCGTAGCGCGGGATTAGGCGATCATAGGACAGCCGCTCGATCGTGACCGATGCCAGCCTCTCATGAACATCCTCCAGCATCGGTACCAGCTTGGTCAGGTCGAACCTCGCCGGGCCGGTGGTGCTAGTCCCGAACGTCCGCCCCATCACCTTCCCGCCAAACGAGAGGCGCTGGATGAAAAGGAAGCGCGCCGCCCGCTCCAGTTCGGTCAGGGTTTCCGGCTCGACCTTCACCAGCCGCTCGAAATCCGCCCGGCTGGTGATCTGCCATTTCAACACGTCGAGCAGCTGCTGATAGTGCCGCTGGAGCAGGCGGAAGAGGTTGGTCACATCCGCCGAAATGTCGTTGATCACCTCGGCCTTCGGCCGCCGATCGCGGCGAAAGAAGATGCCGCCCATCCCCACGAACGGTTCCACGTAGCAATCATGGGGCGTCGCGGCGATCACCGGCACCAGCCGGGAAGAGAGCGCACGCTTGCCCCCGATATAGCCCGCGAGCGTCCGCACAGGCGCCACAGGCGAGAGCGTTTCCAATTCCTTCATCTTTGCACCCCAAAAGCCCGGCCGCCGGGGTGCCCGGTGGCGGGGATCAACTGCGCCTGATCAGCGCTGAGATGCAGGAGCGTAGCCTGCGGTTAAGGGGTGTTAGCGCACCCCTTGCCCCCCGTCAGATCGGCGGGTTGCGAATCCTATGCCCAGTCGATCACCATGCCCGCGTGCTTATATTCGCGGGCATTGGCTCTCTCGAATGGCTGAAGGCGGTCAAAGACGCCGTAGTGAATGGCGTCGTTCATCCCGCTGGTGAGATCATTATCCTCGACAAGGACGACCGGCCTGCGAATCCCGCGATCCTTCTCGATCGACCAGAGGCGGTTTCGCTCCGTTTCGCTGAGATCGATGAATGAGAAGGCGAACTGGGATTTGACGACACCGTCACCGATCCCGAAGCCGCCACCCGGCAAATCCTGTCTGGCGCCGACATCAACTGCGGTACGGCCGTTGCCGAATTCGCGATGCTTCTCGAAGGCCAGCCCCACCACCAGCGCGCCGACGTAAAGTGGCGACGCGCCCGCCTGGGCCAAAGTGAGGCGAAAATAGCGGGCAGTCACTGGATCAGCGATGCGAGCAAAGACATGGTGGCGCGGACCTTCGCTGTCAGCCGCCCGCATCGGGCCGGATGCTTTGATGACGGTCAGGCCGGTGCCAAGCCCGGTGCCCGACGCGATCGTCCAGGCCGCCGCCGCTGCTGCGTTCGTGTAGCCCAGATAGAAACTATCGACCGTAACCGCCGCGCCCATGTCGATGTCCATGGTCAGCGAGGCCGTGGACGGCGCGATCCATGCTTCGTTTGGGTCTTCCGTCCTGAGATTGTCCGCACCCGATCCGGCGACCGTGGGAGTCGCCGCGATCGGCAGCGGTTTGACGATCAGCACGCCGCTCATGCCAGTTTCCTCAATACGGTCAGGTTTGTCAGTTCCACGCCATCCTGCTCCTTGGCGCCCAGAACAAAGACGGTGGCCCCAGTCGCATAGCCCGCCCTCTGCGCGACGAGCGTGACGGGCCGCGCAAACAGATCGATGCGCAGCCCCTGCACTTGGAGGACTTCGACCACCATCGGCACGCCGAAAAGGTCGAGCTGGCGAGAGGCTTCCTCTTCCGCGTCTGCCTTCTCCGCCAGCGCCGAAACGCTTTCACCCGCCGCCGCCAGCTCGCCCCAGGCATCTTCCAGCGCGGACGAGCTGATGACGGCATTCAAACATGCCGAACGAAGCCAAGCCCCGAAATCGGCATCGACATTCATTCCGGCTCACCCACCAGCGCCGACACGCGGGCCAGTTCCTGGTCGATAATGCCGGGCACGGCACGAATGACGGTGATGACATTGCTGATCTGCACATGCGCCAGATCGCCCGCTGGCAGTTGGGCAAGGAGCGGCTCCAGTTCGTCCGCCAGCGCGGCGGTGGAGGGCTGCTGCAAGAGCGCGTGAGCGGCCTGCAACGGCGCGACGGTGGAGGCGGCGATCTGCCGGTCCAATTGGGCGCGCTGGGCCTGCAATTCGGTCAGCGATGGGGAAGTCAATTCGGACACATTCATTCTCCTCTTACGTGAAACCATCGGGCCTCTCCCGGCTAGATCGCGGGCCACCCGCGAAAGACATCGACCGCCAGCACGCCCAGGGCGGTGTTGGCCGCATCCAGGCTGGCCCGCAGACCCCGCGCAAATTCGTGAATGCCGTCGAGATAGGCCATGGCCTGCCCGCTCAGTTTCAGCACCTCGGTCGGCGTCAGCTCCACGACCGAATTATCGCGCATCGTGAAGTGCATCGGACCAGCAATGCCCTCATGATTGAGCCACATCGCGGCCCCAGCCTTCATATGAAGGTTGAGGATCGCGTTGGCGTCAGAGTCCACCACGCCCCAATCGGTGAGCGCACCGCGAACCAGCATTTGCGAGCGGATGATCTTCGTCCACTCCCAGAGGCTATCGCGGAGCAGACCGGGCGCGATCTGATCGAGCGGCGTGACGTTCGCCGCGTCCTCGGCCGAGATGATGACAACGCCGCGATCGGGCGCGAGCTGCTGGAGACGCGCGATGCCGTCAGGGCCGGAACCGCGCATCAGCTCCTCTCCAGTGGCAGGCTTATAGATGATGAAATATTCCATGGCTTACCTCTTTGCTTCGATGAACGCCAAGCTGCGGCGGGTGACGTTGCGGGCCGATCGCGGGTAAATCTGGACATCATAGGTCACGGTCCCGCTGCCTGGGCTGTCCATGATCGTGTAGGTCCAGGCCCGATTGCCCCCAGCGGAGTCGAAGGCCCGGATTTGATCCTGGATGAAAATTTGGGTGCCGTTGCGCAGAACCCGCATATCGACGTTGGTGGCGCCGCCCGCCGTATCGTTCGCAATCAGGCAGGATGCCGCGATCAGAACCGAGAAATTGCTTGCTGAGAAGGACAGCGACGCAATGGATGTCCAGGCGTTTGCCGCGCAGGAGATCGAGCCATCGGCATACGTCCCGACCGGGACGGTCGCCGCGTTGGCCGCGAGCTTGGCGGTCGATACGGCCAAATCCGCCAGCTTCACGCCGTTGATCGTGCCATCGGTGACCAGATTGCCGCTGATCGCCACGTTGCCAACGATATCGACGCCCGCCCCACCATTATCGGCCCAGACGGTCAGCTGGGCGCGCGATCCCGGCGTGGCGGCATTGACCTGCCAATAGGCGCGCGTCTTGTCGTAGGCGTCGGTCGCGGCGGCGGCGGTGAGGGTAAGTTGCGCCTCACTGGAGAATGGGGTGGCGATGGACCCTTTCTCCGCCTTGACCTGGCGAACGCCTGCATAGGTCAACCCGGTCGCGCCCTCAACCACAACGCGGACAAGGGCCTCTACCGCAGTAGCTGGCGCGATCGCCGTAACCTTTACTTGCTGTCGCGTGAGCCCTGTATCGCTGAAGTCGAAGCTGGGCGATTTTGGATTTTGCCCACTATCAAGAACCGTGGCGCCGCCGCTGTCAAAAAAGAGCATGTCGACATAGATCACCCCGCCGGTGGCGAAGAAAACCAAGTCCGCTGTCACCGTGAACGGGTTGCTGGGCCAGACTTGGAACTTACTGCCGGTGAGAGCGAAGGTGCCGCTCGCGCCTCCAGTCGCGTCCCGATAAACCTGCGGCCCCCAACCGTTCTTCCTCCACGACCAGCCGGAACCGCTCCAGCCAGACAGCCCGTTCTCGAACCCGCCATTCGGGCACAGGTTCGGATTGCCCGCCGTTACCTGCTGGGTAAGGCTGGCGATGGCGTCGTTGGCCGTGGCGATGGCGATGGCGTTGGTCGATATGCTGGACTGCATCCCCGACTCGGCGGTGATGTCCTCGACCATCATCGGCGTGAGGTGGACTAGCCCGTTCGGAGACGCGCCGGTCGTGTTAAACTCAAAAACTGGGGTCCAATAGGCTTTCCAATTCGCGTCAACCACGAATTCATACTGATACTTCTTCCAGCCCGTGCCGATGTTCGACCCCGGCTGGGAGATAATGACGGCAGCCCCAAGGCCAACAGCAGTCCCGTCCCACGCTCCAGTAGAGCTGGACACAATCCATATCATGGTGGAATTGATGTTCGTGGCATAAGAGAAGCACCAGCCCGTCACCCGGTATCTGCGGCCAATCTCGCTACGGCTTCTCCACTTGTTGAAGAATATCCGGCTATATTGCGGGCCTGTGTTGGCTGGCGTTTGGGTGATGTATGGGCTGGGCCAGTCGGCGCTTCCTGGCCCGCCGATGGACATTGTGGGATCGAGCCAATAGGCGTCACGATCCACCGGCGCCAGACTAAACGGCCAAGTCTTGTTGATCGTCGCCTGAGCCTGATCGCGGTATGACGCGGCAAGTGTCGCGCTGTTTGCTGCTGCTGCTGCCTGCGTGCTGGCGGTAGTCGCGCTGCCTGATGCAGCTGTCGCGCTGGTCGCCGCATTGCCCGCCTGTGTCGCTGCGGAAGTCGCGCTGTTCTGTGCAGCGGTAGCGCTCGACCCGGCATTGCTGGAACTGGTCGCCGCACTCGATGCCGACCCTGCTGCCGCCGTCGCGCTGTTCGATGCGTCGCCCGCCTTCGTCGTCGCGGTGTTGGCGCTGGTGCTGGCGCTGGTGGCTGAATTGGCAGCCTCGGTCGCCTTGGTCGAGGCGGTCGATGCCGACCCTGCCGCCGCACTCGCTGATCCAGCCGACGCCCCAGCCGAGTTAGCTGCGTTGGTCGCACTGGTCGATGCCGCCGACGCCGACCCGGCCGCATTGGTGGCGCTGGTCGAGGCTTGCCCGGCGCTCGTGCTGGCCTCTCCCGCCTTGGTGCTTGCGGTCGTGGCGCTGGTCTGCGCCGCGCTGGCGGACTGGGCCGCTTCGGTGGCCTTCGTGCTGGCGGTGGATGCCGAAGTGCTTGCGGCGCCCGCGCTGTTGCCCGCCGCCGTGGCCGAATTGGCGGCGTTGGTGGCGCTGGTCGAGGCCGCCGATGCTGACCCGGCCGCATTGGTCGCGCTGGTCGAAGCCTGCCCGGCGCTGGTGCTGGCGGCCGTCGCGGAGTTTCCAGCGGCGGTGGCGCTATTGGCCGCGTTGGTCGCCTGCGTCTGGGCCGTCGATGCGGAACCCGCAGCATTGGTTGCGCTCGCGCTCGCCTGCGTTGCGCTGGTGGAGGCGTTCGATGCTGCTGTCTGGGCATCGGTCTTTGCGGCGACGGCCTGATCCCGAACGGTGCCCGCGTCGTCCAGGATGACCTGAGCCGCATCGCGAGCTTCGTCCGCGTCCGAAGCAGCCTGCACGGCGTTGGCGGCGGCGGCGTCAGCGTTATCGCGCGCAAGGGCGGCGGCATCGGCACTGGCAGCGGCGCTGGCCGTGCTGCCATAGGTGTCGATCAGTTCCTGAATATCAGCCTTCGCGGCTTCGATATCCATGCGGTGCTGCTCGATTTCGGCGGCCTGCTCTGCCGTCGCACCGTTGGTCGCGCCCGCTTCTGCTGGCTTCAGGCTCTCGGCGGAGGTGCCATCCGCATAGACGACATCGTCGGCCTGAAGCACGATCGAGATTTCCCCGTCGCCATGCAGCCGCTCATTTTTCTTGTAGCCGACCTGTCGGCTGTAAACCGGCTGGATCGTCCGTTCACGGCTGATGAAAGTCGCCTGCAACACTTCGACGGGATCAGCGAATGTCCAGGAGCGCAGTTCGATTTCGCCCGTCGCGGTCACCGACCAGATCATGGTGACGCGCTGGAGCAGCCGGTCGAGGGCGGCCGCAGTCGTCTCGCTGTTATCGCCGATATGCAGGCCCGCCGCGCCCGGCCGCAGCGAAATCGCTTCCGCAAGATTGGCGATCGACGGTCCAACGGCTGCGGACAGGAGCTGCGCGGCGATGCCGGGCGCCGTCTCCGCATAGCCTGCGGCCTCGCCATATAGATCGGCCGTCAATGGACCGGAGGGTTGGGTCCACCATTTGGCGCAGGCAATGGACGGCGCAAACACACCACCGCCCCGGACTGGCTCGGCGGCCTGTAGCGCGGCCAGGGTGGCAGCAATGCTGCCCTGCCAGCCAAGGATGCCCAGCGGCCCTGCGCGCCCCTTGTCGCGCAATGCGGAGACGCCCTGGATTGGAAAGGCAGGATCACCGAACTCATAGATGTTGTTGGCCTTGTCGAGGATGCGGCCCTCGACATTCCACACCCGGCCGAAGCTGCGGCGCTTCACGCGGCCGACCGCTGCATCGCCGCCCTCAATGCCGCCAGTGCCCGCGAAAGTCGCAGTGACGAACGGCTTGTCCAGGCGGTTGCTGAGGTCGGCGCTGGTGATGACCAGCTTGCCGTCGCTGATCGTTGCCTCGGCAATCGTTCCGCTCAGCCGCCGTGTGGTAACGCCATTTTTGATCCGGTCGATCTCAATGGCCGCGTCCCGCCAGTAGAGGGCGGCAAGATCGTCCAGGCGGTTGGGGTTGGCGGGTTGCCAACCGATGGCGCTGGCCTGCGACACCGATCGCGCAGCCCAGCCGCCATCGTCAAAGCTGATTGATTGTTCGAAGCGCGGATCTGCAATGATCCCCGCCCGGTAATGATTGCCGTCATAATGGGGAGCGCCATTGTTGCCGCCCGCCAGAAAGATAGCGACGGCCGCGCCGGTCGCGGCCGTGCGCGGCCATGCCCGGATACGGATGACCGTGCTCATGCGGTGCGGCTCACCAGCGAAGTATTGAGGGCGGCCGCCAGCGCAGCATTCGTGCCACCCGCCGCCGTCAGCGCCGCCGCGATCTTGGCGAGCAGATCGTTGGAGACGGCCGTCTGATCGGAGATGGTGGACAGCGTGGTGTTCGTCTGTGCAGCCGCGTCCGCCGCCGCCTGGATGCGATCGGTCTCGATCTGAAGGATATTTTCACTCGCGTTGATGACGCTATCGCGGTCGGAGGCATATTCGCTCCCGGCTGTGCCATAGGCATCGCGCGACAGTTCGACCAGCTGCCGCGAAAGGGTGGCGAGCTTGTCCGCCGCCCCGTCCTCGCCCGCTTCGGCCGCAGTCTTGGCTTTCGCGATTTCGGCAAGCAACGCCTGCCGCTGGTCTGCCAGCGAGCCTTCGTAAAGGTCGCCATATTTCAGATCGTTCAACAGCGTCTGGATCGAACCTATACGCTCCGTGAGCAGCTGGTCGACCAGCTTGGCGCGATCTTCCGCGTTCTTCTTTTCGATCGCGACCACATCGAAACCATATTCGGTCGCAATGCGCAGCCGTTCCTTGGCCTGCGTTTCCAGTGCCTGGAATTGGTTTTGCAGCTCGGCGCCGATGCCGCCCAGCAGCGTCTCCACTTCCTTCACCTTCAGCGCTTCGGCGAGCGCGTCGTTGATGTCGTCAGAGGATTTGATCGCCTTCTGAACGGCCGCCGAAAGGCCAGTTATGGCTCCCTGGGAAACCGCAAGTTGGATGGCATAGGCGATGGCGCTCGACTGATCGTCGTTGAAATCGGTGGCGCCCTTGCTGACCTTGAGCGAGCCGGAACCGGCGCGGACTCGCCAGTCGCCGTCGCGCTGACCGATGGTGACATTGAACGACCCAACGCCACCGCCGAGAGTTTCTGCGATCTGCGAAAGCCCGTCCTGGACCGAACCGGCGGCGGCCGACGCGCTCTTCTTATAGGTCGATGAATTGCCGCTCAGCACCGCGTCGCCGGTGACGCTGGTGATGTTAGCCGCGCCTGTCTTCGTCTTCTTGAACAGGCCGCCGACGACCGACCCTAGAACACCGCCGACGATCGACCCGATCGGCCCGCCGATCGCGCCACCGATCGCCCCACCTAGTGCGCCGACCGTACTGCTGCCCTTGATGCCGAGAAGGCCGGTGACGAGATTGCCCGCCGTTGCCCCGACCTGCCCGTTGGCAACGACCGTGCCCAGCGTCTTCCCCAGCGAGGAACTGAACAAGCCCCGGTCGCCGAAGATGTCGCTGAAGACATCTTTCATGCCCTTCTTCAGGTCGCCAAAGACCTGCTCATAACCCTGCCTGAAGCCGCCTTTCAGCTCTTTGAGAGGGTCGATCTTCGCCGCCGTGACTTCAATCGCCGCGTTGGGATCGAAGGCTTTGCCATCATCGCCCACGATCCATCCGGCGGGCACGGCCGAGCCGTTCGCAGCGCCCTTCATGGTGGCGATCGCGGTCGCGGCGGCCTTGCCGAGATTGATGATCTCCCCGGATGCCGCATCGACGGCTTTCGCCATCTTGTCCCCGGCATCGCTGACCTTGTCCGCGCCGGTGACCTGATCCTCCAGATCGCGGAAGATGCCGCCAAACAGCTTCTCGACCGCGACATCGGAAAACAGCCGATCGACCACGTCCAGGCTGCGCTTGAAGAAATCGCCGAACGCCTTCGGGCCATCCTTGCGCAGGCTCTCCAGCGTGAGCCGGACATTCTCGCGCATATCAGCGACGCCAGTCAGGAATGCCTGCTGGATGGCCTGCTGTGCCTTCATCTCGCGCGTCTGCTCGCGCATCAACTCCAGATTGCCGTAGAGCTGCCGCACCTGATCGCCGGTGACGCCGCGCTTCGCCAGTTCGGTGGCAAGCTGCGACTCGCTCTCCACGCCCAGCTTGTCCATGAGCGAATAGGTGACTTGCAGCGCGGACGCTTCGGCCTCACGGCCCTGCACCTGAAGCGCGCCCAGCGCGATCTGGCGTTGCTGGTCGTCCAGCATCTCGCGGATCGGCCGTTGCAGGCTCTCCTGGATCAGCGGCTTTACCGCCTGCGCCTGGGCGATCAGCGTCTCGAAATTCTTGGGCTTACGCTTTTCGAGATCGGCAATGATGTCGTCCAGCTTGCCGGTCGCCTGGCGCGCCTGGTCAATGTCGCGGGGCGCCGCATTGAACTGATCGTTGAGGCGCGCGATCGCGTCCTCGGCCCGCTCGCCGAACTGGGCAAGCCGTTCTGCCTCGCGGGCAGCCTTGGCCGCGCTGTTGTCCTTCTTCGGCTTCTTGTCCCGTTCCTTCAGCGCATCTTCCCGACGCTGAAGGTCGGACATTTGCCGCTTGAAGTCGGCTTCGCTCAGATAGTCGAGGCTCGCTCCATCAGCCAACGGCACGTCGCCGGTGCTGCTGTTGAGGGTGAACTGGCGACGCTCGCGCAGCCGCGCACGCGCCCGCTCGATCTCGCCGCGTGCCCGCGCGTCAGCGCTGGCGCTTTCGACGGCGCTGCGTTCTTCGAAGCCGACTTGGGCGTCAGTGTAAACCTTCTGCCATTTGCCCAGCTCGTCCTTCAGATCGCTCCGCTGCTGTTGCAGCGTCGTGATCTGACCGCGCTCCCAAACGCCAATGGAGGAAAGACCGGGGACGTTTTTCCACCAAGCACCAGCGGACTGCGTCTTTTGGGCGATCTGCGCATCAAGCGTCGCGATCTGACCGGTCAGATCGGCCGCAGTCTGCTTTGCGATTGCGCGGCTGTTGTCGATCAACAGGGCCTGCGTGTTAATCAGGCCTCGCGTCGCCTGTTCCGCCTGTGACACCGCGTCCGTGTAGGTGGCGATGGAGCCTTGAGCAGCCTGTAAGCTGCTGCTGAAATCGAACGTGGATTTCGCCGCCTCCTGGCTGGCGTCGTCAACCTTGCTCAGCGAACTCCACAGGGCAGCGCCGAGCGCGATCGCGATGTTGAGCGCGATTCCCCAAGGCCCGCCGATGAACGTGGCGAACTTGCCGAGCTTGCTGTTCGTGTCCTCGCTGGCCTGCGCGATCAGGCCGATCGCGCCCGCCAACTGGCCCGACTGCTGGGCGAATATCGTGCTGAGCCGCGATCCGCTGGCATAGCTGGCGGCCACGTCCTGAATTTGGAAGCCGAGCTGCTGATAGCCTGCCCGCTGAAGGCCGATATTGGTGTTGAGCTTGCCTGCGGCCTCAGCTGCCTTCTCCTGCTCGTGCCTCTGCGCGGCCGATTGCTGCGAGAGGTCGCTGAGTTGGAAGGCGGCGGCGCGGGCGGTGGTCGCGACCCCGCCGATCGCCTTGTCCAGCTGCTGGGCGGCCGGGGCGGTAGTCTTCGCGCTGCTGCCCAGCTGATCGATACCGCCGCGAAGCGTATCGACCGCCGCCTTGGCAACGCTGCTGTCGCCGGTGATGACAAGGGAGGTTTTGAGCGTCATCAGCCAATCACCCGCGAGAGTTGTTCATCGCGGCCGCTGCGGCGCGTTCCATGATTTGAAGCCCCATCCATTGCGACGGGGAGAGAGACATGGCGGCGCGGTCCAGCCCGGCGCTGACGCCCGCATAGTCCAGCCCCTGCCAATGCACGCGGCCACTGATGAGCGGGATGGTTCGCCACTGGCTGGACACCGCAAGAAACGCATTCGCGATCGGCATGTTTTCCGGCCATATCGGGAATCCCGGCTCTTTCCTGTCCAGCTTTTCGATCAGCTCGGCAGGGAGGCCGAACCTGTCCGCGTCTCCCTGTGCCTCGCTCAAATCCTTGGGGCCGCCCGACGCCCAGTGCCGGGCGGCGTCTTTCAGTTTCCCGACTTCGCGCCCGTCACCGCCTCGAAATAGGTCCGCGCCAACGCGCTGCGGACATAGGGGCGGCGCAGCAGCTCATCGCGCAGATCGTCATTGTAGGAGAGCGGCTCCTTGTCGCGGTCGACCAGCTCGCTCATGCTGACGATGGCGCGGCGCAGGAAGACCGCCGAGCTTTCGCCGTCGCTGAGGTCATACTGGCCCATCTCATCGGTCGGGATGACGCGGAACGTGGCCTTGAAGGTCTCTTCCTTGTGGCCGCCGTCGACGGGAACCTTGACCTTGACGGCGTGAGTGAACTGCGGGTCGAGATCGACAATGAACATGGGGACTCCTCATTGGGTGGGGGTAGTTGGTCGGGCCGCGCGTCACGGTCGGCCCGTATGGTCATTGGGCTGTTGCGGGCGCCGAACCGGACCTCAGCCGCCCCGCCGTCAAAGCCCCTCGGTATTCCTGCGGATCAGGTCAGCGTGATCTTCCACTGGTCGTCCCCATCGGTGGGGAGCGGCGAGAAGGTCAGCGGCCATTCTTCGACACCCTGATTTTCGGTGCCGCCCGCGAAGCGAGCCTGTGCAGCTGCGCCCGCTTCAATCTTGACGCGATCGCCCGCCACGGTGCCGTGTTCGAGATTGATCAGCTGGCGCGGTTTGGGCGTCAGCGCCTTCGACACCGGATTGTAGGTGGTCATCGGGACCGCCTCGACCTGACAGGTCAGGCGCTCGTTCTTGTCCACGATGACGATGCGCTCCAGGCCGACCAACATGCGCGCCTGCACATCGCAGGCGAGGTCGAGGCTGAAATTGCGCATGACAAACGAAGTGCCGCCGATCGTGAAGACAGGTGTGTTCGCCTTGCTGGCGACCTGAGGTTCCCTGAAGGCGCTCAGGTCGACCGTGGGACGCGTCTGGACGCTGGGCACGGTGAAGAGGCCGGTCATGGTCACGCGGCAAACCGGGATACCCAGTGCGTTGAGCGTGATCTGGGCCGTGCTGCGCCCGCCAAGCAGGACATAGCGGTTCGGCCCGATGTAGAAATGCGCTGCGACGCTTTCCTGCCCTTCGGAGATCGGGGAATATTCGACCGAGACGCCTGCCTCGACGACTTCCGCAACACCGCAGCTGCGCAGCATCGGCCCCCAGGCGGGAGCCTCGCCCAGCGTGCCGCTGCCAACCAGTTCGAACGAACCGGAAAGCGTGCAATAGAGGCCGACAGGCAGGTCCTCTTGGGCGCCCTGATAGGGCCGCTCCAGATTGCGGCTTACGTCCTGGCCTTCCATCGGCTGGAACTGCACATCGGTCAGCAGCATGGCGTTGGCGGCGCCGGTCGGCGTAGGGTCGACGCCGTAGGTCGTTTCCGGCTTCACCAGAATGATCTTGCTGCGCCACTTGATAGGTTCGAGGGCCAATTACGCCTCCCTGCGCTGGAGTTTGCCGTCGATGCGGACGAAGGTTCCGCCGGTCAGCGGGCGCTCAATGCCGTTGGCGTCGGTAGCCACGATCGGTTGGGGAGCCCCAGGCGTGTCTTCCGATACGCGGTGCAAAATTACCCGCGTATCGTCGGAGGCATCCGATGCCGGACTGACCGGCGTTTCGCCCGACTGGGCGGGAGTTTCAGAAGTCTTTCGAACCACGTTCAAATCCTCACTTGGTCATCGACGGAAAAGTCGAGCTGGTAGACAAGCGCCCCGGCCGACATGCTGATCAGCTCGCCCCGCGAGAGGGTAAAGACGCCGATCGTCTCGCTGCCATTCCAACCGGAGGTCGGCGCCCAGCCGACAATCCGATCAATCACGGCATTGCGCAGCGGGGTCAGGGCGTCCGCGCTCTTGGCGCCGGTGGCGTCGCCCGCGCTCCGCAGGATCAGCACCACGCCCAGCATTTCAGCGATCGACTGGCGGTAAATGCCGGTCGCCGCGTCGGCCCGGCCGCCCCGCAGCCCCAAGGGGAGAATGAAGGCGGCAGGCGTCACCTGTGGCAGGCGGTTTTGGGCGATCAGCTCGCTGAGACTCGCGGCGGGCTGGATGCGGCGTTCGAGCGCCGCGATGTCAGCCAGCCGCGCTTTGACGGCCTCGAACATCAGATGAAACCGGTCATGCTTTCCGGGGAGAGCGGGCGTTCACGATCAATGAACTGGACCCCGCTCGCCCCGGACGACGCTGGTTCCACCCCCGCAGCGTCTAACTTGACCTTCCCATCCGAAATGTCCCGCAGCATCCGCAGCGCGTCCTGATAGTCGGCCTTGATCTTCTCATCAGGCGCATAGACGTGCAGCTTGTAGATCGCGATCGACAGCGCGAGATCGGTGACCTGTTCGGGCACCGGATCGAGCGGCAGGCGGTAGCGATTCCCCAGATAGCCATTGATGACGGCATCGGTGTTCACCAGCTCCTGGTCGACAACCGAGGTGTCGATCTCGCCGGCGGCCACTTCCGCCCGGTCGGTGAGCTGGATCAGGACCCGCTCACCGAACCGCTTGGTCAGCATCTGGAGGGATGCGTAGGACATCAGTCGCCTTCTTCTTCGTCCGCTGGGGCCAAGGGCACCACGGACCAGGACAGTTCGGGATCGCCGTCGATCGAGCGCAGTTCATCCTCGCCGAGGTTGATCAGCGGAATGACCACGGCTTCCGGCCCGAAGGCGCGACCGACGCGGCGGCGACCCTTGCGGGGACCGACGACGCGCAGGCCCGCCGTTTCGGCCCGATCGGAACCGCTGCTCAGCGCCTCGATCAGAGCGTCGATCGAGACATGAACCGGGACCGCCGGAGGGGCGGTTTCTGCGACCCGTGCCGGGGTCTCCAGCACCTCGTTGACCTGGGCGGCCGTGTTTTCGACCACCGGCGGCTTGTCGGCTGCGGGAGGGGTCGGCGTAACCGCCCCAGCCGCCACCTTCTTCGTCGCGCCCGCCATGGTCAGGCGAGCCACGGGCAGACGAGCAGTTCGGCCGTTCCCGCCCAGGGGTTGCTTTCGCCGCCATTGACCAGCTGCGACTGGAGCAGCTTTCGGCCGGCGCCTTCGTTCGACGCCCCAACCACCAGGAGATTAGGACTGATGCCGAGCGGTCGGCCATGATCGCCCTTCATGCCGGTCAGCGCGGCACGGCCGGTTTCATAATGGGCGGCGTCCAGCGTCTGCTTCGATCCCCAGGCGAACTGCCAGAAGCCGAAACCGACATTGGCGCGGGCGTCGGCGCCATATTTGAACTCGTTGAGGTCAAAGACGTTGTCGTCCGTGTCCTTGTCGCGAGCGACGAATTTGAAGTCCTTGCGCTTCTGGAGAATGACCGGCTTGATCGCGCGGCTGACGTCCAGGAGGAACCAGGGCGCACCGGCGCCGCCATCGGTGTTGGCGACGGAAGTGATCGCACCGGCCGCGTCCAGGACGGGATGATCGGTGTCGAAATAATTCTGGCCGTCATAGCAGGGCGTGGTGAAACCGTCCTTCAGAAGCGCCCAGACCAGCAGGTCCCAGAACGCGCCAGTGGATTGGCCCATTTCCTCGAACAGCGGCGAATAGACGCCGATATTGTCGGTTTCGATGTCGTCGCGGTCGACGCCAATCGTCAGTTCCCACGGCTTTTCGCGGATCGCATAGTCGCCCTGGGAAAGGTTCTGGACGACGCGGCCGCCGATCCATTCGCGGACATTGGGCACCTTGCCCAGCCATCCGTATTTCTGCTCCTTGGTGCTGGAGGGCACCACGGTCGTCACGCGCTGGAAGAGCGGCTTGGACTGACCCAGACCCTTGGCGAAGGCCGTGCTGAAACCAGTGCGAACGGCCGCCAGATTTTCGGCGTTGATGATCATTCTAAGAGGCTCCTCAGAGGGTTTCGACCCAGACGCCCTGGGCGTCCACGTCGCGGATGGTGCCCGCCACCGACCGGGTGTTCGTGCCGTTCGTCTTGGCGACCGTCTGATCGTCCACGATGTAGGCAGGATCGCCGATCTCGGCGCGGGTGATGGCGTCGGTCGAGGCGCTGTTGGCCCAACGGAAGATGCCCTGGCGAACCTTCACATTCTCCGCGCCGTCCGCCCCGGCATTGGCGACATTCTCTTCGGCGCGGCCACGAACGATCAGGCCGGTTGCCGTCGAACCGGGAACGGCCCGGCCGCTGGCGTCGAGGCAGACGAGCGCTCCGGCGAAGATGGTGGTGGCACCCTTGACGGGGTGGCTTTCCACGCCTGCGGTGCGCAGCGGCGTGTTACGGTCGGCAGTCAAAGCAGCCATTAGCGGGCCTCCTGCTGGCCCGCCGCAGCGAGCGATTTCTTATATTCCTCCGGGTCGAGGCCCATGAGGGAGATGACGGCGTGATCGGCGTCGGTCAGATCGCCGGGCTTGGCCTCGACGCCAGGCGTCGTGGTCAGCGTGGCCGCGCCCTTCAGGATCGGCATCGCATTGATCTGCTTTTCCGTCCGGCCGGGGTTCTCCATGTGCATGGAGATGTAGTCGTCGCGCAGCGGCTTCACGCCGACGCGGCCCGCCGCGATCGCGGCATCCACGAAGCTGGTAGCCGCCGTGCGCTTACCGTCGCTCTGCAAAGTGTTCAGCTGATTGGTGACCGAGGCCAGCTCCGACTGGAGAGCGGTGATGCGCGCATCGGACCCGTCGCCAGCGCGCAGCTGCTGGACACCGGCCAGAACAGCGGCGGCGTCCGCCCCTGTCGTCAAGCCAAGCGCGGACGCGATCGGCGCCAGCGCGGACTGGAGAGCGACATCGGCACCCGCGCCGTCCTTCGCGTCCAGTTTGGCCTTCAGCGCTGCCTGAATGGCAGCGTCGTCGGCCGTGCTGTCGAGGCCCAACGCCTCGATCAGCCATGCACGAAAATCCATGCTTTCCTCCTGATGAAGGGCCGTAAGACCCTGAAAATTGGGCTTGTTGGTGAGACTGGCGCGCAGCACGGCGTCGATCGTGCCGTCCTTGCGGTGCAGGATGACCGGCGAGACGCCGCGATATTCCTTGGCCTCGATCTTCTGGCGGCCGGTGTCGGTCCATTCGACACGGCCCCAGACGCCATCGCTCCGATGCTGAAGCTCGACAATCCAGCCGCGAGCCGGGGCCTCTTCGCCGCGCGGCGCCGCCAGATCGGTTGCGTGGTTTTCGTCCAGGACGAGCTTGTCGCCATTGCGCAGTGAACTGGACATCAGCGCCACGACATCAGCGACGCGATAGGGTCCCCGGCCGTCATTGGTGAAGATCGGCCCGGCTGGCAGCAGATGGATCCATTCCGGCGCGCTGGCGGCATCAGCCAAGGCGAGCGCGGAGCAGAGGGCAACAGAGGAGGACGGCTTCGTCATGCCGTTGTTCTGCCTGCTGGACGCATGGCAAAACATGCCCGTCAAGGCGGGCAATAGACCGGATTATCGGGGTTTTTGGCGCATTTGGCGCGCTGGCAACTTGCCACCAGCCGCGCCCGAAATCAAACGATCAGGATTATTGCGGCGCGTTGAAGCCCCGCTGATCGAACTCGGCCTCGAGATATTCATCGGCAATGTCGATGATGGCGGCTTCGTCGGCATCCGACAGGCCAAGCCAGACGCGGGCGGGTATATTGCCCCAGGGGATCGGACGGCCCCGGCCGTCTTTCCCGAATGCCCCCTTGCGCGCCCCGCCCTGCATGACGGCCGAATATTCGAGCGAGGAGCCGACTTCGACGCCGCTGGGCGATGCCAGAGAGGCGATCTCGTTGGACAGGCGCCGGGTGGGACCAATCAGCGGATCGGGGCGGGCGCCATCGCCCTTGGCGAGATAGTTGGCAAGGGTAACCGGGCTTTTGGGCGCCCATGCCGAACCGTCAGGCGCTACGCCCTTCTTGAACCGCTCTTTGGTGGCGTTGACGACATATTCGCCGATGCCTTGGTGAAGCGGGGTCATGTCGTCTAGGCGCGCGGCAGTCTCGCGCAGCGCGTCCCCAACAGCCGTATATTTGAACTCGACCTTGATCATCGCTATAACCCTTCATGGAAGCACGGGCATCGGCCTTCCGCGTTCATGCGCGGGACGCTCAGACGTTAGGCCGGGGACGCGCTTCCACTTCTCCCTTTCCGCACGAACATGGTCACCAGCGCGATCGTCCGCCTGCGCCGACGAATCGCAAAGGTCGCGACATAGGTTTCGCCGCCAATCCGCTTCACATAATTGACGAGCTGCTCCCCGCTGTTCGACACGCCCGCCGCCTCGATCGCGTCGGGATGGTCGATAATCTTCGGCAGCAACGCGAAATCGTCGGGCGTCACGGCGCGCTGACCGCGTGGGTTTTCGGTCTGATCAGATCCGTGCGCCTTGCGGACATGCTCGAGATCGTGGCCCGCAATGGAGAAATCGAATAGGTCCAGCGGCGCCTGGTCGTCCGTCGCCGCGTCCGCGATCGCGCGGGACTGCCGCTGCCCCAACAGCCCCAAAGTCCGCAGCGGTTCGATCGTGCCTTCGCTCTCGCCCCAGACGCGCCGGGCATAGCGGCGGGCATCGTCCGCAACGGATGGCAGCGCGCGGTAGCTTTCGGCGAGCGCGTCCCGCGCCGCTTCAGGCACGCTATCCATGAAGCCTTTGCCGATACGATAGTCCCAGTGGCGGATTTTCTCGGCAGCCGCCTGGACGACCGGCGCAACGCTTGCCCCCGGCGCATAATCCCAGTTCCGGCCTGCACCATTGGGCACGCCGGTTCGGGGATTGATGCGGTCCCAGCCTTCCGGCAGCTTTTTGTCGGGATCGCCGCCCAGGCGCCGCGCTGCCCGCTCGCTCCGCGCGCCGACGACATAGCAGCTGCACCCCCAATCGGACGGCGGATAGAAGATCATCCAAAAAGGATGGTCGGGCGGCAGGCAGAGGCCGTCAAAGTCCAGATGCTGAGGGCGGGGCTCCTTCGATCCGCCATGGCGATAGACCCAAAGCGGAAAATTGCCCTCCAGCAGCTGCGCGAAGCGGCCTGCCGAATAGCTGGTAGATGCGTTGGTCCGGTAGATCGTGCGCGTGCGCCATGCCCGGCCGCCCTTGGTGTCTTCGCCGGTCCAGCCGTGCCATCCGTTGCGCGCGACGATAGACCGGAAGTCCTTGCGGAATGCGTCCAGGCTCTTGCCTTCGCTGATCGACCGATCGACCGCGGCGGCAAGGTCGCTGAGCAGATCAGCCTTGGCCGCGCCTGCGACCATGAAGCCGGTGTCATGCTGGTCCCGCTCCAGATCGTCCCAGCGTTCGGTCGGGACCAGATTGCCGAGCTTCCCCCGAAAGAATGCGACCTGTTCGGTGAAGGGCCGCCGCAGGACACCGGCGGCAGCGCTAGGCTGATCAGGCATCCGCGCCGCCTTCCTCGACATCGAAGCGCCCGGCGGCTTGCGCGGCGGTCAGTCCGGCGCCGATCTTCGCCGCCAGTCGCGCGGCGTCCAGCTGGGGGAAGGCCGTGCGCAGCATCTCGGCAAATTCGCCCAGGTCATTTGCCGCAGCCAGCATCGCCTCAATCTGCTCCAGCCAATCCGCCATGTCGGGTCGGGCCTCATCCGCCAGACGATCGCCGATCGCGTCTGCCGGGATAACCGAAGCAGGGGGAGTGACTGCGGCCTGAAGCGACTGGAGCAGGCGCGAGCCGGGCTGGCCGATCGGCGCCGGGGATGCTGGCGCTCGGAGCAATTCAGCTTTCGCATCAGGATCGGAGAGGCCGAGCTTGTCGCGGATTTCGCTCGCCTGCACCCGCATCCCCATCGGGACCAGCTTTTCCAGTGCATCGACCAATCCCGTCACATCCTCTGCCTTGGGCCGGGCAATGCGGATGCGCGGATAGGCCTTCTGCGGCCCATATTCGAGATCGACCCATGTGCGGACCAGATCGCGGTTCAGCGTGGCGGAGAGAGCTTTGCAATCGGCGGTTTCGATATCCTCCTGCACAAGGCGATGCTCTTTCGCCACGGCATGACCGCCCGAAACGGCGTCGGTCGTTGTCGTCTGGCCCAGCACCGCCTTGGAGGTTTGGCGGTCCAGCCAGTCCGCCCGCTTCTCATAAAGCTCTGAGCCGGGTCCGACATTCTTCGACTCGATAAACTCGATCTCCATGCCTTCCGGCACGATCGCTGCCATATCACCCGCAATGTTCGCGACGGCGCGGAACAGCGTGGCCTTGTCCTCGTTGCTGGCTCCAGCACGGAATTTGCCGATGCGAACCGGCTGGCCGTAAGTCTGGGTGAAGATCGCCCAATCGCGCTGGGTGAATGCCTTGAACATCCAGCCCCACGCGGCAATGCGGGCGATACCCGATCGAACCGGCAGGCCCGACTTCGCCTTGACCTGATGCCGAATGAACTTGAACGGCGGCAGCGGCGAATCCTGCCCATTGCCATCCTCGCCACCGCGCAGCAGCGGCGTCCGCCCGTCGCAAGGGTCATAGGTGAACCAGCGCGGATCGCGCCATTCCAGCCGGGTCGGCTGAAACTGACCGGCGCTGGTGTCCCAGATGATTTCGGTGAAGCTGTCGCCTTTGCCGATCGCGTCGAGGATATCGAATGTCTCGTCTGCCAGTTCGTCGCGATCGATCCAGGCGCGGATCATGTCGGCGATCTCCACGTCGCGCTGATCGTCGCTCGCCGCATCGACCGTGACATCGATTTGCGCCACCGACCGCTTGCGAGTACCGAGGACGCCGACATAATGCGGGTCGCGTTCCTCGATCTGTTCGGCCAGTTCGAAATAGGAAAGCGGGTCGCCAAGGTCAGCCGAGCGCATGATCCGCGCCAGCTTGCGTGGGTTGAGGCCATCGGCCGGATAACCCGACATGGGCGAGCGGACACCGGCCAGCGTCGGCGCCGCCACGTCGCGGGTCAGGACTTCTTTGCGCAGCGGTTGCCCGCGATGATCGACCAGCACCGTCATGGACGCGGTCCCTTTCCAAACAAGAGCGATTTAAGAGGGTCTAAGAGGCCGCTGAGGGCCGTAAGTGGGTTTGGGACGCCCGGATGCGCCTGAAGCGCTCCCAAGGCGTTTCTGGGGCTTCTGAGCGCCCCGCTCATGACAGCCCCCGGAAACGGGTGCCAAGCGGCGGCCGCCACCAATCGCGGGGCGCTTCTTCGCCGTCCCAGTCGTCGGCCTCGGCGCCGTCCAGTTGGCGGGGCGCGGTCGCGACCGGCTGATAGCCATAGTCGATCGCGCCCTGGCGGGACGCATACCAAGCGATGATACCGGCGATCGCGCTGTCGCCGTGCCGATCGAGACCGTCCGCGCCCTTGTAGCGCATATCGTCGGGCACCTTGATGATGCCGTTGACGAACTGGAGCGCTTGGTGGTCGCGGATGATGTCATCGTCGGCCGCAACGATGATGGAGTTGTCGCCGAAGGCTTCAACATAGGCCGGGGAGTTGGCGCGATACCATTCCTGGCTGAGCTTGATCTCCGTGATCCGGGCGCCCCACTTCTGCCGCGAGACTTCCGCGAGATAGGCGCCGTTGCCGGTGGCGTCGAACGCGCCGTGGCCGAAGCGCGGCAGCGCCTCACCGACAAAGAACACGACATCGCGCTGAGTCTCGAACGGGACGTTGCGCAGCTCGATCACAAGGCGCCCCCGGCGGACGAGGTCCTGCGTCAGCTCGTTGACGATGAGCGAGGAGGCGTCGCCGCTGCGCGCAAAGTCCATACCGAAGTCGTGGCGGCGGCGCGGGTCGAGGCGATCCAGATGCGGGCGGAGTTGGCGCAGCAGGAACTCTTCTGTCAGCCCCTTGCGCATGGCCGGATCGGCTTCCTTGAAGCTGTCGGGCAGATGCCAGCGAACGACCGGAATGGAACGATCGGAGCAGCGCTCGATCACGACGCGCGGCAGGGCGGCCCCTTCCGCGTCGGCCGGGATGGCGTCCAGCTCCTGCTTCATCTGCGCCGTGCGGGCACCATAGGCGCCACGGATTTTCGCTTCCCATTCGCGCTCTGCCTCTTCCGACCAGGGCTTGCTTCGCGTCAGGCAGACGCGCTTGAACAGGCCATTGGTCACCGCCTTGGCAAAGGGGATGAAGTGCAGGCTGAAGGGCACCTTTCCGGCCTTCGCCTCGCGGATCAGCTCGTTGAACGGGTTGAGGACGCCGTTATGGGTGGAGATCACCCGTATGCGGCCGCCCCAGATCAGGAGGGCGTTGACCGCGTCCAGGACCGCGCGCACGTCCTTGTGAAAGGCCGCTTCGTCAATGACGACGACGCCCTGAAGGCCACGGATATTTTCTGGCCTGGAGGAAAGCGCCTCGACGCGATAGCCGGATGCGAAGGTGCAGCGGAACGCGCTGATGAAGCGCGAGCTGCCATCCTCCTGCTGATCCTCGAACATGAACTCTTCGACATCGACCAGCTCTTTCGCGACGACCTTGGCGAAGTGGGCGACATAGCCGATGAACTCGCGCCCCTTGTCCTTGGTGTCGCCGATGTAAAACACATTATCGCCACCGGCTGACCGGGCCGACGACGCGATGATCGTATCGTCCAGCGCCTCCGCATAGGTGATGCCGGTTCGGCGGCCCTTCTCGCCCAGCTTCAGGTCGGCGTCATCTTCCAGCCATTCCTTCTGGTGATCCATGAGGATGCCATCGGCCAGCGGATCATGATCTTCCGGCAGCTCAAACCCGCGCGGCAGATCGCCCGGCAGCTTGTCCGGGTTGCGCGTCATCACGACCGGCACCGGCGACGGCTGCGGCATCATCGGCGCGGGATTATCCGGCATCGTCGTCATCCTGGAAGAAGTCCGCGACGGCGCGATCGGCCTGCCTGATCCCCAGCCATGTAACGGCGGCCGTCAGCCCGACAGCGCCCAGGCCGACGCCGAGAATTTGGAGGAAGGAGATGAAATCGGTCATATCCGCAGCCCCAGCACTTCGCGGCGAATTTGCGCGGCGCGTTCGGCCGAGAGACCCGCTTCGGTCGCGACCTTCTCAGCCTTCTCAGCAGCCTGTTCGACCTTGGAGCGTGCCTGATCTTCCAGCCGTTTGCGATGCTCGTTGGAGGTCTTCTGCGCCGACACGACCGAGGTGAGCGCGCGGGACATTTCCATGACGCTCTTGCTGTCGGCCGTGCCTGCTTCGAGCAGCTCGTAAATGGCGACCTTCAGCATCTCGGCCACGGCGACCGTCACCTGATCCGCGCCATCGGTGCCAAGGTCGCCGACGATCTCGGAGGTGATATGGCGCACTTCATCCAGCTTGCGGAACTGGATGGCTTTGCGCACCGACCAGCGGCTGAACGCAGACTTGCTGACGCCTGCGATTCCCCGATCGGCCAGCCGCTTATTGAACTCGATGACGATGGCCGTCTGCGGCATCGATCGACCGCGCAGCTGCTCCAGCGCCCAAGCGATATCCTCATCTGCCTCCACCGGCAGCTGATCGATGGTGGACAGGCGCCCCCGGCCTTCGCGGCGATCGGTTTCCTCTGCGCTCATGCGCCCTCCGGTTTCTGCGTCGTGAGTTTGAGCTTCAGGGATTGGGTCAGCGAATAGCTGCCATCGACGCGGATGCGCAGATCGGCGCGCCAGCCGCCAGGGTAACGGGCGATGATGCGGCGCGGGCCGCCCTGCCGATCGAGATAGCCATAGACGATCTCCGGTTCGCCATCGGGCAGCATCACGCCCGCTTCCTTCAGCAGCGGAAGCGCCCTTGCGGGCACCAGCTGGACCTTGCGCAGGCCGCGCCGCTTGCGCTGCTTAGGCATCGTCGGAGGGACGCGACACGCCGTCGATGATCTCGCGGCGCTCGACATGGTTCCGGCCCAGCGAAGTGATCTGCGCGATCATGACCGTTCCGGCCTCGGTGATGCGCACGGCGTCCAGCTCGGCGAGCTTGCGCATCTGCGTCCGCACCCAATTGCGTGAGCGCTTGATCGCGAAGGCGTCGAGGACGTTCATCAGCGAGACTTCGTTCAACCGGCCATCGACCTGCGCAGCTAGTTCCTTCAGGATGACCAGACGGCCGTCCTCGGCGTTCTTTTCTTCCCAGTTCATGCTTTCTCTCGCAGATAGTCGTCGATGCGGTTGACGGTGCGGGCCACGGACGTGATCTCGCTTTCCTGCTTGCTGACCTTGCCGAGGACGCGCTCCACCTGGAGCGACACCGCCGACAAATCTTCCTTGGTCGGAAGGTGCCGGAAATCGGCTTCCAGTTTCAGGACGCGATTCTCCAGCTCGCCCTGACCCTCTTCAACCTTCTTGACCCGATCGGCCGCAGCCGACTGGCTTTTCGCGTGCCATGTCCAAAGCATGTTCGCGGCGCTGAGCATCAGCGCAAGGATCGCCGGAAAGGCTCCTCCAGAACTCACAAATTCCCCCGTTTGGTCAGGTGCTGAAAACATTTCTCACGGCCCTCTCAGCGCTGGCCGTTCACGTCGATCGCCGCCGCCCGCTTCCAGGCGTCGATCAGATGTTCGAGCGTTACGGTGTTGTCGGTGCCGATGCCGAGGTCGGCGACATCCACGATGGCCGTTTCACCGGGCCGCACAGTTCCGGCGGACAGGGTGGAAAGGCTGGACAGTGCCGCTGTTCCGCTACCACTGGCAGCGCTGCCTGCACTCGATCTTTGGCTGGCGTCCCGCAGCCTGCGAGCAAGCTCGGCGCGAGCAGCCACAACATCCGTCCGATAGTCATTCGTCACCTCCTGAAGATGGGCGTTCCATTCCCGCTGGACGCGGGCGTCGTTTTCGCGGTCCTTGTTTGCCGCTTCCCGACGCGCTTCCCGGATCAGCCCCACCAGCTTCAACATCTCGGCCTTCTGCGTTCGGAACGTCTGATACCAGCGCCCAGCCTGCGCCTTGCGAGACTGCGCTAGATCGCGGTTGCTGCTGGCCTGCCCATGGAACCAGATGCACAGCGCGATCAGGACGACGATCGCCAGTCGGCGAAGGTCCGCCAGAAGCCAGCGCGCGACCTCCACTAGCAGTTGTCCAGCAACGCCAAAGATGAGGCGAATTGCGGTGAGAAGCCCCTTCACGCCGCGACCTTGGGGGTCAGGGTGCGTTCGGGCGAAAGGTTGGTGAAACAGGCGCGCATTTCGTCATTGCGCCGATTGGCGAGGCCGGTGACGACAACGCCGCCCGCCTTGTTCCAGAGCGCGAACGCCTGACAGGCAGAGAACCAGTCACCGGCGTTGAACTGCTTGGCCATGGTCGAGCCGCACCAAGCGGTCACGCCGATATTGTAGGCGACGCTGATCGCGGCGCCGAGCTGATAGACCGTGTTCTGAAGGCTGGGCGCGCACTTCAGAACGCCCAGGCCATAGTCGCTTCGGATGGCCCTCCGCAGGAAGGCTTTGCACTCGCCCAGCGAATAGGTCCGCATCGCGACGCGGGTTTCGCCGGTGCAGACGGTCCACTTGCCGATCAAGTCCTTGTAGGGGACGGTTTTCGTGCCTTCCCATTTCTGGATCAGGCCCGTTGCAACGTCCGCCGCCGGATCGCTCACCACAACGCCGACCGGCGCAGCGACCAGTGCGGTCGCGACGATCGCCGCGATCGGTTTGTTGGTGGTTTCAGCCATGGGCTAGCGCTCCAGATCGGGCGCTCGCGGCGGAAGTTTGGGGAAGGTTTTGCGCTTGGGCCATGCCCAAGCAATGCGATCTTAGGCCCTGCGATTACATGCCCGCCAAGGCGGGCTAGAGGTCAAGAAGATCGTCTTGAAAGAGAGAGGGTTGGCGGTCGGACGCCTCACCCTTAACCGGAGCGTTTTGCATCCTCCGGAACAATTTGTCGACGCCGGTTTCGGTCAGGCCGAGTTTCGTGGCGATTTCGCCGTTGCTGCAACCAGCGGCGCGATAATGGCGCGCCCGCAGCTCGCGGGCAAGAGGGACGCGAATGACGGCAGGAGCCATGCGGCGCGACAATCGTGCGGCGGCGTCCTCGCCGATCGCCTGGGCGATCTCATGATCCGATGCGATCGCGCCGGGGACATAGAGACGGCGGCCACCAAAAGCGGAGGCGAGAGCGACAAACGCGCTCTCGCCTAGCAGGGCCAGCAGTTCATGTCCGAGCCGGTCGACCATCGCGGTGCGGTGGCCTCGCTTAGATCATCAGGCCGAGCAGCAGCCCGGCCAGAAAGGCGACAGGAAGGAGGCCGATTAGCAACCGGCGGCGGGCTGGCTCGGCGCTGCGCAGAAGCGGCTGCGACTCCCAGGCGAGGTGCATGTGCTGGGCGCGGCGGTTCATGGCCGAACCTCCTTGAACACGTCCCGCCCGCCATAGGTGCGCAGATGGCGGCCGAGCGCGTTGGACATATGCTCCAGTTCCTGCGTCGACCACAACGCGCTGTTGCCGTCGCTAATGCCGCAGAGACGGAACGCGGCCTGTCCCAGCGTCCAATCCTCACCAGCCAATCCGGCGCGCTTCAGCTTGGCGAGAATGGCGAAGCACAGGCGGACCTTCAGCGCGTGGACATAGTGCACCTTGGCCAGTCCCTTGATCGAATGATCCCAGCCATGGCGGTCGGCCATCGCCTTCAGCGCCTCGATCAACTTGTCGGCTTGGCTCTGGTTCGCCCATTGCAGCTTTTCGCTGCCGAGCTGGCGCTTGGCGAACATCTCCAGCGCCTTATCGCTTTTGATGGCGGCGGACGGGTTGATGTCGATCGCGCAGAGCAGCGCGAGCGAAATCCACATTGTGCGGGCCTTGCGCGCGACCGGATGATCGGCGCGCGGCGCGCCGCTGCTTTTGCGAGCCTTGGAGCTGAAACCCAGCCGCTCGAAATCGCTGACGACCAGGCGCAACTGGGGGACGGTGCAGCTCCCGGCGCTGGTGACACCGGCGACGCGCATCAGCACGCCCTGATAGGTGTCGCCGTCCAGGCCCAGTTGCTTCTTCGCCAGATGAACCTTGGCGAGCAGGATTTTGCGGGACTTGTCCTCATCAATGCGGACAGCGGCATTGGCAGGCATATTCAATCCTCCTGAAGATCGCGGAAATGGGTGAGAATGCGGTTGGTCATGCGGCGAAACGCCGGGTCGGTTTCGCGCATGACCTCGGCTTTGATGGCGGCATGGAGGATGGTCGAATGATCACGCTCCAGGAGCCGGCCGATATGGACGCTGCTCATCTGAGTAAGGCGCTGAGCGAGCCAGACGACAGCGGCGCGGGCGCGGAACAGCTTGTGCTTCCTGCACCGCCCCCGGATGTCCGACTTTGCAAGGCCGGTCTCATAAGCCACGCGCTCCACTAGAGCGGCGATCGTGACCCGCTGGACCAGGGCGATCATGGTGTCACCCCCAACGCAAAGCCGAACAGCAGGAAGAAGGCGGCGACGGTCAGCCCAAGGCCGATGCCCAGGCGCAAGGCCTGCACCTCGACCATCAGTTCGCCCGTCTCCAGATCGGTGAACAGCGCAGTCAGCGCCTTTTCCAGCACCCGGCTCATGTGTCACCGCCCAAGGCGCGCGCCCGTGCTGCAAGCTGCTCCAGATCATCGGCCAGTCGCTTGCTGCTGAACCGCATGTCTTGCAGCCGTCCGCTCAGCAGCGCGATCTCCGAGGCGATGCGTTCCATACTGTCGCCCGGCGCGATCTGGCCATGCTGTACCATCAACTCGGCCCGCCGCATGATATACATCGAGACCCGGCCGCGACGCTTCCAGGTCGACACTGCGCCTTTGGTTATCCGCAAAGAGTCGGCCAGCGCCGTGTCGGAACGGACGTGCATCATCGCCTTCAGGTGCGCGATCTCTGCCTCGACGCTCATGCCGCCACCGGATGGGTCGAGAGCTGCGACCATGCGCGTTCCAGGTGACGAAGCTCCAATTCGCTATTTTCTCCGCTCGCCAGCATCGCCGCCAGTTCCATGGCATAAGTGCAACTGCGAAGGCCGCCTGGTCGCGATCCGATCTTCTGAAGCATCGCCATCACATCGGCGTTCTCCACGCCCCAGGCGGCGGCGAGAGCGTCGACATCATCCCGCAGCGGAAGCGAGCGGATCATGCGCAGGCCGACGCGGCTGTAGAGTTGGGCGAACTCGGCCTTGCGGGCGCCGCCCTCCATCCGCGACACGACCTTCTCATTGCCGAGAAAGGCCACGCCAACGCCGGTCAGATCGAACCAGCCACGAACTTCCTCAATCTGGTCAACGTCGAGGTGCTGAGCGTCGTCCAGGATCAACAAGCCCTGCGTATCGCGCATCTTGCCCATGACATAGGCGGACATGCGAGCTGTGCCGGGCGGCGCGGTGAAGTCCCGCATCGCTTCCAGAACGCGGGTGCAGAGCGCCGAAATCGTCTTGGTCGATTTCAATATTTCGACATACCAGACGTTGCTGGCGCGCTCGGCATATTCCTTCGCCGCCGATGTCTTGCCGGTGCCGGGACCGCCCGCCCAAAGGGTCATGCGGCCGCGCTGCGCCCAGGACAGAAGATGCATCACTTCCTTGGCGGTGCGGGTCTCGAAGTAGCCGGGGATTTCCGGCGCTTCGTACTTCAGTTCCGCCTGCCGCGTCAGCGTCTGGCGATAGCGATAAATCTGCTTTGCGATCTCACCGTTACCGCCAGCCGCCGGGCCACCATTATATTTGCCGCTGGAGAACAGCGACAGGGTTGCGGCGGGGCGGCCGATCAGGCTGTGAAGCTGCGCCCAGCTCAGGCCACGGACCTGCTTATGCTCATTGAGCCAGTCCCGCTGGTCTTTGATGAAGTCCGGCGACTCCTCTATTTCGTTCACATTGTTCATGCTAACCATCCTTGTGCTGATGCGGGGCGATGACCTTCGCCTCGCGTTCGGTGGCCGTGGCGGGCGCCTTCGAACTCGATCGCCACGGCCCTTTCTCACTCGACCAGCCGCAGGCCGCTGACGGCGCTGGAAAACTGCTCGATGAAACTGTCCTGAGAAGCCGCTGGAAGGACTTCTGAAACTGCTTTGAGGGCTGCGTTGCCCCGGAACCGGGTGGGGCGCAGGACGGCAGGTTCGGGCATCTGCGTCTGCGCCACTTCCATCCGCATCCGATCGGACAGTTGCTCGGCCGACAGCAGCTCCTCCAGATCGCGGGCCTTGCGGACCTGCTTGCGCAGATCGCCGCGCAGCTTCGCCGTGCGCTTGGCCGCACCCATGTCGTCAAAGCGGGAAGCGTCCCAGCGCTCGGCGGTGCAGAGGAACTGGCCGCCCTGGTCGTAAACATGGACCGGCAGCGACAGGTCGTCGGGGTCGAACCGGACGGTCAGAAGCTGGCCTGCATGTCGGCTGAGATCGGCTGACCAATAGCGATTGTCCGCGATCGTGACGGCGCCGCTCTTGCGATCGGAACGGAGCTGCTCGCCGGTGAGCAGAGCGAGGCGCAGATGCTCTTCGGTGGCCTTGCCGATCGGCGAGGCGGCATAGCTCTCGGCGAACGTCTCGGCGAAGCTGCGACCGCGCGCAGTTTCGGTGCGGCGCCCGGCGCGCTCATTGTGGATGCGCATTCCCTGCTCGACAATTTCGAGGAACGCAGCGAGGGGCACGGCCTTCTCGCGGTAATTTTCTGGCTTGTTGTCGACATGGTTGCCCGACCATGCGCCCGCGCAGCGTGGGTCCTTGGCGATCATGTCAGCGACATCGCGCCATGCACGCTCGATCGGCTTCGACTGGCCCGAATAGGGCAGCGCCCAAGTGATCTTGATGCCGAGCGAGGGTAGCAGACCCAGCGGCTCTTCCTCGCGGACCTTGAACCGATAGCGGTTCTTGATGCCGCCGCTGATCCATTTGGAAGCGAAGGCGCGGCCGTTATCCATGAGGCAACGGTTGGGAATCCCGTGCCGCTTCAGCAGATCGGCGAAGGCCAGACGGGTGAGCAGCGCGCTTTCGGTATCTCCCACCCGCCACGCCAGCATCATCCGGCTGTAAACGTCCTGGATGCCGACAAGGATGGGCCGGGCGATGATCGGTTCGCCGCGCAGGTCCTTCCCGAAATTGACGAACACGTCGAACTTGTGGCCGTCGATATTGACCATATCCATGGCGTGGAGATGCGCGACGCTGCGCTCTTGGGCGGGAACCATGGCGCGGAGCTGCTCCATGCCCTTGCGCATCGCGATCACCAGTCGCGGATCGACTTCCCGCTCCAGTTTGCGCAGCAGCGTTTTTTCGCTCGGCAGGGTGATGCCGCGCGGCGCGGCGTAGAGGTTGACCGTCCGCCAATAGCAGCTGCTGAAGGTTGGCCGCTCCGGGCGCAGATAGTCCGATTTGAGCTGATCCCAGGCACCGGCATCAACATCGGCTTCCCGGCCGCCGCCCTTCCGGCGCGGCGCGAGCGCGGGCAGGCGATCCTGACGGGCAACGCCGTTTACCAGCTTGCGCCAAGTCCAGATCGTCTGGGGACTGACCATTTCGGCGGTGCAGACAGCGTTGATGGCGGCCGTCATGTTCATGCCGGTGGACCGGAACCGCTCAACCATGTCGATAATGCTCGCGCGACGGACGGCTTCTGCCTTCACCTTGTCGCTCTGCATCTCATACCAAGCCCAGCCATGGGCCTGCCGAGCGATCGACACGGCGTCTTCATCGTTGGCGGGAACCCATGCGATTCCCCGCTTCACCAGCTCGGCTTTCGCCGCGTCGGGCAGCAGGGACAGATGATATTCCAGTCCGCCGCCGCGCCCCTTGCGCGGCCGGGCGCGGGGCGCACCGGCGTCGTCCAGGCTCAGCGCCCAATTTTCGCTGTCAGCGCGTTCGTTCACCTTGCGCTTGCTGCGCGGCAGGCCCGGAAGGGCGAGATCGGCGATCTCCGCTGCAGTGAACCAACTTTTACCACCCCCCAGTTCAATCATGCTCGACGGTTCCTTGTGATGGTCGGGGCCATGCGCTCGATCTGTTTGAGCTGGGCCGTAAGTTTCGAGATTTCGGAGCGCAGATGACCGACCTGCGCCGCATGGATTTCTTCGCCGACCAGCACCGCCGCGCCGATTTCGCGCAGCTCGCGGTCGAGCAGATCGAAGCGGTTGCTGACGGCAATTAGCGCCAGCATCCGGGCAAAGCTGATGTTGTGACCGTCGCGGGCCGGGCTGGCGTAAGCGTCCAGCATCAGCTTCGTGACTTCCTCATCTAGGAGGACGGTCATCTCAGCGGCGATGACGCGCCGATCACGATCATCGTCCTTCAGGATTTCCCCGACAGTTCGGGCAACGCGCGCATCCATGCCAGCCAGCGCCGCCGGAAGCGTCGCGGGCTGCGGCGCATCGAACGTGAAGGCGAACTGGGCAGGACTGGGCACGCTCTTCTTAGCCAAGGCGCGGTTCCCATCGGATCACGACGCCTTCAAACAGGCCGGTGCCATGGCTGTTGAGCCAGAACCAACCCATGTGATGCCGTGCAGAAGAACCGTCCGCCATCGGGCGGAAGCCATCATCCCAGGCGAACGTCTCGATCTCGGCATCGTCCAGCGCCAGACCCTCGACCGCAATGGATGCGATCAGTTCGGGGTGGTCGCCAGCAATGGTGATGTCGATGCGCCGCACATCCTTGCAGACGGGGTCGCGGTCGAGCAGCTTGCGGCAGTGCCGGGTGCGCATGGCGGTGTAGAGCTGGACAGCTTCGCCGGGCAGGGCATGGCGCTTGCGCAAGCGGCGCACTGTCTGACGCTTCTCCAGCGTGATGATCGGTTCGGCGAATTGAGCCTTGAAGGAATAGGCGACCATCAGGAACCGGCTCCTTCCACACCGTCACCAATGCGGGGAATTGCGCGGCGCGCATCCATCCAGCTGAGCAAACGGTTAATCGTCGCGGGCGTCAGGATCGCGGGAGCGGCCTTCAGGTTGGAAGGCTGGCCGCAGCGGTCAGGATGATGGCGCCGCAGGGCCGCGAGGAGCCGGGCAGAAGCTTCTTTCGCCACCGTCAGTCCCTCATCATCCAGTGCGCATCGAACGCGAGGAAATCAGGCTGATGCGGCGGTTGCGACATCAGGTCGGCGGTGTGATCGGCAACCTCGACGCGGGCGCGCTGGCGGAGGGCGTGGCGCTCGGCTGCCTTCAGCTCGCGCAGTTGCAGGATCGTGCATCCGCGTTCCATCGCCTCGGCAAATTCCTGCCGAGCGCGGGCGAAGCGATCTGCCTGGGCGGATTGGTTCGTCATGCTGCCATCTCCAGCTGGGGGAGCGCACCGACGCGCCGCAGATCATAGTCGCGATCAGCGATCTTCTGCGCGGGCGTGCGGGGCGCGACGAGACGGGTGATGGTGGTCGGCTTGGGAATATGCCGGTCCCACACATACCATGCGTAATCGGTCTTTCCGCGCCGCCATGCGGTCAGCTTGCCGGTCTTCGGATCGCGCTCATGCAGCGCGGTGCCCGGCGGCATCGATGGACGGTCGCAGAACTCAAGAATTTCGAGCGGAGGGAATTCGTCCTGGAGGAAGCGATAGCGCTTCTCGCTGGCCCGCCACCGGATCGGCAGCAGGGCGCAGACCTTGCCGCTGGCGAGCTTCAGGGCGCGACGTACGCAGCGCTCTGCGATGTCGTCCTCGTAGGAGTAAGGCGGGTTGAAGATGATGCTGAGAAGCGGCCAGAACTCCGCCAGATGCGTCTGCGCACCGAGAAAATCATGCTCACCCATGAACAGGTGCGGCAGGCCGAGCGTCTGCGAATCCCAGCGATCGACCAGATCAGTGCCGATCGCCTTGAAGCCCGCGTCGGCCAGCGCGCAGGGGATGGTGCCCAGCCCACAGCAGGGGTCCCAGAAGGTATATTCCGCGTCGAGCTTGATCTCGCGAACAAGCGTGCGAACGGTCCATGTCGGTTCGACATACCAGTCCTGCGGGTGGCGATCGGGGCGCGGGGAAGCGGCGCTCATCGGGCGCGCTCCAGTTCAACCTGACGCTGGGCTGCGCGCATCCAGGCTTCGAGCAGCACATCGCCGCTGGCCCTGCTGGTGCCGGTGATGGTGGCCAAGCACAGGTGGTAAGTGCCGCCGATCAGCTTGAGCTGGGCGCCGTGGTCGCGCTCCAGCGCCGCGATGATCTTGCGTGGCGACTCCCCGCTATCGAGGCTGGAGCGGATGGCAAGGACATACTGGCCGAGCATCATTGTCCGCACCTTTCCGGATGATGACGTTGGATGGCGGCCAGCAGCGAGGCTGATGCACGGACGGCAGCGCACCGCCCAAAGGCTAGGTCGGTTGCGCCCTCACTCATGTAGCCGACGACCTTGCCGACCGTTTCCGGCCTGATATTCAGCGCCTTGGCAATCTCACCCTGCCGGGAGCCCGCGTCGTACAGGTCCATGATCCGCGCTTCGAGTTGCGCGGTGCCCATGCCGTATTTACCGCGCTCGGAGGGTGCGCCGGTCCCGCCGCGCTTCTTGGCGCGGTAGCCGCTGGCGAGGAGCGCGCTGACGGTGCTGACCGAGATGTTCAGCGCCTCGGCGATCTGCCGGTTGCCATATCCCTGTCCCTGAAGGGCGATCGCGGCAGCGGTGCGGGTCGGATAGCCAAGCGCCTTGCTCACAGACGCCTCCCGTTGACGAAGCGAACCTGCTCACCAGAGGCGGCAATCGCGACCGTGGCCATGGCAGCGGCCGATGTCGTCGGCGCCGAGCGCAGATAATCACGGCAGTTCTGGAAAGCTTGCCGGCACTCGCGATTGATGCGGGCTTGCTCCGCGATCGTGGTGGTGCCGCGACGGGCGGCCATTGCCGCGCGCCAAGCTGCCCAAAGCTGATCTCTCAGTTCCTGCGGAAGGCTGAAATAATGCCCTTTGCAGAACATATGTCCACGGCCGACCGGCACGTCGCACCCCTCGGCAGCGCAAAGGACATCATGCTTGTGGAAAGTGCGGCGGATCATGCCTCAATCCCTTCCTTCTGGATGCGGGCGTCCAGCGCGGCCCGCAGGGCGAGCAGCGCGCTTGACTTCATCGTGTTCACGATTTCCGGGGCGATCTTCGCCTGATCGCCAGCCGACAGGCGGGCGAGGTTGGCTGTGGTGTTGTTCATGAACTTGGTCGCGCCGGTCGGCGCCGGTGCGGCCGAGCTGGAAAGGCCAAGGCCTTCCTTCGCTTGGGCAAGCGTCAGTTCGGGATTGGAGATCAGGCCTTCGATCAGCGACCGGCGGTTCGCCAAATCCTTGATCGCAGCGATCTCCCGCAGCGCCGAGGCATTCTCAGCCACCGGATGCTTCGCAAGGTCACGGTAAAGGTCAGGAAACGGCGCGACGATGGCGCGGTGGAGGGCGAGATCGCGGAACATAGCGCGCCGCGAAAGTCCCAGCGCCTCCGCAGTCTCATCTGCCCACCCATATACGAGTGCCAAGTTGGCACTCGTATGGTCTGCCTCAGCCTCGTTCAGGTCATCGTCGCGCTCGACGCCCGGTGCTTTCGCCCTCATTGCGTCCCAGCGGGCACGAACCGCGATCTGCTCTGGTGACAAATCGCCATGCTGGTCTTTCAGCCGGGCTTCCGAGGCATCCGCGACGGCCCGGACAAAGCAGGCGCGCTCGATCGGCGCGAGACTGCGACGGTGAAGGTTCTCCGAAGCCTCAATGTCGCGGAGCTGACGGGCATCGCCAAAAGCCTCAATAGCATCGATCGCTCGGAAGCCTTCCAGCTTCGCACCTTCTAGGCGGTGCAGCCCGACGACCAGCGTCCAAGGCTTTTTGGCGCGAGCGCCGTTCTTCCGAACCTTGATCGGCTCGTGCTGCCCATCCAGCGCCATGAGTTTGCCCAGCGCCGCCGCCTTGTCAGGCCAAAACAGGCCGATGCGGTCGTCTACCTGAATGTCCTCTGGAGCGATCTGGAAGACCGAGGCGACCACAGGTGTGATTTCCTTAGCTGCGGTGGCCATGTCTAGCGGGCCTCCGCATTTTGACGGTGCGAGCGCTTAGAGCGTCTGCTATGAAACTCCACGTTGGTGGAATCAGTGGAGATAGTGAGTTGATCGGGATCAATCCCCAGCTCCTGCGCGACAACCTCTTTAGCCGTGGACGAGCGTCCACGAAGGAAGTCCCTCAACTGGTACTCGTTGAGGCCATGGCTCTGCGAAAACTTCCCCATCGTTCCGTACCGCATGCGCAGAATTCCACGCACCACATGCGGATGGAGGCTCACGGCTGACATGAGCGCTTCTCCTTCTGTTGTATCCACAAACGTGGACTCTAACGCCACGAACATGGACCATCAAGGTGGATTTGTGGAGAAAATGGCGGAGAGAGTCCGCGAACGTGCTAAGGAATTGAATTTAAACGTATCTTCTTTTGGAGCAGCAGCAGGTATAAAACCCTCTGCGCTCTCAAATTATTGGAGCGGCAAGCGTCCGTTTCCCACCGAGCACCTTTCACAAATGGCGGAGGTTCTCCGCACGAATGTGGATTATCTCCTCACGGGCAAGAGAGCCGTCTCCACGGCAGTCGCTGACGTTGCGGATGCAGAATGGGAGATGGTGCCCTTCTTCGATCTCCGGGAACTGACCGACACAGGAAAAGGTGAGCCAATATCCCGGACGCCATTCCGCAAAGACTGGCTCAATAGAACACTGGGCACAGCGTCGGATTTGTACCTTGTGCGCCTCCTATCGGATTATGAAAGCAGGCGCGGTGACAAGGATTTGCGCGAAGGCGATTTGGTTTTCTGTAGGGAATGCGATCCGTCAGATTTGGCGGATGGATATATCGTTCTTTGGCGCCGCGAGCAGGGCTTAAAGGTCGCGCGCTATTCGCTTCAGCCACGCAATCGCGAAGAAGGCGATACCATCTATCCGGAGGAAGTGAGCGACGATCAATTCGTCCCGATCGCGCGTATCCTCGGTCGCTTCATACAGAGAATTTAGGCTCTGATCAGCGCATCGCGTTCTTCAAAGCCGCACTCATGCAGTCGGCCTGAGACATGGATTGCCAATGGCGAAACTTTGCGTCGTTGTTGGCCGCGAGGTAAGCGTGAGCCACAGCTTTTCCCTGCTGACATAGGGCGTCAGATTTAGCCACTGAGGACTGGGCCGACTGCTCGATAGCCCGATACTTTTGTTCCTCTTGCGCGCCAGCATCAGCACATCCGGCGAGCAAGGCCATTCCCAACAGCAATGTTGCGCGCATGTCCGCTAACTCCGTGATTCGCAGTTCATCTATTCCATAACGGTAAATGAAACGAGTACGCTCCCTGGGCTGTCCCAATGAGGCACATGGATGGCGGCATCGTTGACTCTAATGTTCTCTTTATGTTCTCATTGGATCGACCGACATTGAGTCGGCGTGGAGGAACATATGCAACATCCAAATCCATCTCAGTTCGATACCAATAAGGAGTGCTTCGGCCGCTGGTTACTGGCCCAGAGCAAGCGGGAAGATCAGATCGGCGATCTCGCGCGAGACGCTTCCAAAGACCCAGGCTTCCCGAAGGATGGCGACGTCAAAGCGGTTTCCAAGCGCCTAAACACGGTGGGCGCTCCCCCTGAATTGCATGAGGCTCTGGACGACGCCGAAACCGACTGGCTGGCAATCTGATGATCCGGCGTCGCGATCCCGCTTATTGTTTCGGCGTCGGAGGCGTCGCAAAGGCACCTTGGCGACCCGACCTCCGACAAGCCCAAGCCGACGCGATCGACGCCGGTTTCGCCCAATGGGATGAACATGAACCGGCGCCTGGGAAGGACCGGCAAATCTACATGCACCCCTTGGCCGAAATCTGGACCACGCATGAGTTGGTCCCGGCCGTGCCGCGTGAGGTCTCACAACCTCGCCCAGTTCCGCAGGAAACGCCTCTCTCTCGCATCGAACGGATAATTGCGCGTCGAGAAGGAAGGAGCAGTTGATGTCCAGCAGACGACGCAAGGGCGAACGCCCGGTGGACAAGAGCCAGTTCTATGCGCCCTATGATGAGACCCATCCGGTGGCGCGAGCAATCCGCACCGGCTCGCGCTGGTTCGAGGCATGGCAATTCCAGAATGCTTTGCCGACCGTGAGGCTGGCAAAACTCACCGGCATTCCCCAGCCGCGCATATCGGAATTGCATTATGGTGCCGCCGTTACAGAGGCCGAGGTCAGCGCACTCGCGGCGGCCTATGGCGTTCAGCCTTCGGATATCATAGCCTCGCTTCCAAATCCGCAACTGCTGATCCGAAGGGATGGAAGCGATGGACGAAATCTCGGCGCTGGAGATAGCTCAGCTGCTGTCCGGTAAACTGTCGGCCGCCCTGGACGACTTCAATGCCGAGAGCGTCAGGCTGACCCGTGATGAGGCGGTCCTCGCTCTCGGCATCATCAATAGCGTCGTGGAAATGCTGGAGAAAGAGGGCGCCAAGCCCAACTGAAAAATCGGCCCACTTCCATGGTCGCTGACTGTTGCGACCAGCGCCGGTTTACTGGCACAAAACCCCGTTGGCGTAGGCGTCAAAGCAAAGTGGGACGGGGAATCCCGAAGTGGGACCTCACTGGTCCCACTTCTTTTTGGATCGCCGTTCCCGAAATGCCGACGATCGCCACCCTTAAACGGCTCTGAGAAGGTTCAAAGCCCCGACTGAGCGGGCTTTAAAAGTCACTGGCGCGCCGCGCCGAAAATTCTTCTCAGAAGGCGCGCACTCTAATTTGTCTGGTCCGCCGACTGTCTAAACGCCCACTCACTATAGACAGAGCGAAGGCCGCCCGATTTTTCCGTAAAACGTCGAAAACGCCCGATTTTTGGCGGTTCTATTCCGCGAGGCCCCGCATGATCCCGGATAATCCCGGCACTCCAGTTCCTCCTGTCCCCTTTCAAGAGGG
This sequence comes from Sphingobium sp. TB-6, assembly GCF_012927365.1. Classification (NCBI taxonomy): domain Bacteria; kingdom Pseudomonadati; phylum Pseudomonadota; class Alphaproteobacteria; order Sphingomonadales; family Sphingobiaceae; genus Sphingobium; species Sphingobium sp. TB-6. The sequence continues at coordinate 336,982 of NZ_JABBGL010000002.1, forward strand.
AAGAGGGGTCTGGGAACGACCACTAGCGGACATTTTCGAAGTTCGTCATCCCCGCGAAGGCGGGGATCCATCTCCTGACCTAACCGCTTGATGCAACGCTGGGAGATGGATTCCCGCCTTCGCGGGAATGACAAAACAGGAAGCGTCCGCCTTCCACCCATCACGTCCCTAAGCCAAAGTCTCACCCTTAGCTCACACGCCCACATTCCAACGGTATGAAATCTAAGCCCGGGCGCGCAACTGATCTGTCGGGAAGAGCGCTGCCGCGTCCGACGCCGGCATGGGCCGCCCGAAATAGAAGCCCTGCACCTTGCGGCAGCCAAGGCCGCGGACCATCGCCAGTTCCGCCTCGGTTTCGACGCCTTCGGCCGTGGTCGCCATGCCCAGGCTGTCGGCCAGCGTCACCACGGCCCGGATGATCGCCAGGCTCTCCGCCTTGTTGTTCGACGCACCCACCACGAAGCTGCGGTCGATCTTGATCGTGTCGAAGCGCGTACGGCTCAAATAGCCGAGGGAGGAATAGCCCGTCCCGAAATCGTCGAGCGACAGCCGAACCCCCAGCCCCCGTAACTGATCGAGGATCTTGAGCGCCCCCGTATCGGCATTGACGAACACGCTCTCGGTCACTTCCAGTTCCAGCCGCCGTGCATCCAGCCCGCTTTGCGCCAGCGCCGACACCACCGCGCCCACGAAGCTCGGATGCGTCAGTTGCTCCGCCGAGACATTGACGGCGATCCGCGCGGTTTCAGGCCAGCGCGCAGCTTCCTTGCAGGCGGTCCGCAGCACCCATTCGCCAATCGGCCCGATCAACCGTGCTTCTTCCGCGACGGGTATGAACTTGACCGGTGAAATCGGCCCCATTTCCGGATGGGTCCAGCGCACCAGCGCCTCGAACCCGACGATTCCACCCTCCTGCGCTTCCACCACCGGCTGGAACAGGACGTGCAACTGGTTCTTCTCCAGCGCGTCGCGCAGCGCCAGTTCCAACAGGCGCCGTTCCTCCGCCTGAGCGTGCAGTTGCGGCTCATAGGCGCAATGCATGCCGCCGCCATCGCTCTTCGCGCGATAGAGGGCCAGGTCCGCGCTGCGGATCAGCGCTTCGGATTCGCTGCCGTCCTGTGGCGACACCGCCGAACCGACTGACGCGCCGACATAGAGCGTATGTTCGTCCACCTGATAGGGGGCGGAAAGGCCGCTGATGATCTTGATCGCCAGCTTCTCGATACCGTGATGTTCCCCCGCCTGCGGGACGACGACGGCAAATTCGTCGCCGCCGATTCGCCCGCAAAATTCCGCGCCGGAACAGATATGCCGCAACCGCCGCGCCACCTGGGTCAGCAGCTTGTCCCCGATCTGATGGCCCAGCGTGTCGTTCACCGCCTTGAACCGGTCGAGGTCGATCATCAGGAAGGCGCAGCCCGGGCCGCGCCCCGCGCCGCCCGCCATCGCCTTGTCCAGCACATCGCGCAGATGCGTGCGGTTGGGCAGGCCCGTCAGCGGATCGAAACGCGCAAGTTGCGCGATCCGCTCGGCCGATTCCCGCTGCTCGGTAATATCCGATCCGACGCCCCGGAAACCCAGGAACGTCCCTCCCTCATCATAGCGCGGGGACGCCGACAGCTCCCACCAGCACACCACGCCCGCCAGTTCGACCGGCAGGACGATGTTGCTGAAACTCTCCCGCCGCTTCAGATGATCGGCAAGGGCGTGCAATTCGGTCGGAAACAGGCCGCTTTCCCAAGAGCTGCCCGCCAGCAACTGCACCAGCAGCACGCCCTCCGCCTCGGCCGGCGTGCGGCCCAGCATTTCGGCAAGGCGCGGCGACACGCCGTTCAACCGCCGCGCAGCATCGGTCTGCCACAGCCAGTCCGACGCGCCATGTTCATATTCGCGCAGCAGCAGGCTGACGACCTCGCTCTTTTCCTCCAGTTGCACGCTGGCGCTGTGCTGGCGGGCGAAGGTCCGCGCATAAAGGAAACAGCCGACCAGCAGCGACAGCGCATAGCTGGTGGCGAGCGCCAGCAGCGGCGCCTGATCCCGTCCGCCGAACATGGCGAACAGTCCGACGATGCAGGGCAGCAGGAAGCCGGTCGCGGCCAGCGGGGTCGGGGCATAGCTGATCGCGCCGCAGACCATGACGCAACTGATCAGCGTCCAGTGCGCCACCAACTGGCCCGCGCCATGACCCGAGGACAGCGACATCATGCACGCCGCCCAGACCAGCCCATGGAGCAGGCCGGTAAAGCCGTGAACCCTGAGATCGGTCGCGCTCACCCCGCCGGCGGTCCGCTTGCGTCCCAGAAAGGCGCCGACGCCCATGGAAAGAACCAGCGCGACGCTCCACAGCATCAGGCGGGGGGCCGAACCATGATGCCCGAAAACCTGCCACAGAAACACGAGGCCGAAGACATTCATCGCCTGCCGCAGCAGCGCGACATGATCGGCCGAACGCAATTGCGCGGCCAGCACCCGTTCCGCCGCATCGCCCGGAACGGCGATAAGGCCCATCATCGCCCGAAGCGATATCCGCTCCTGACGAGCCTGTTCAGAGGATGGCCTTTGCCCGCTTTTCACCCTGCCGGTTTAACAGCAAGCGGTTATCAATCCGTAACGCTGGGGCGAAAAAAGCGCAGCGCCCGGCAGGCGCCGTGCGAAGGGGATCAGGCGGCGATGTCGTAGGGCCGGATTTCGCCGGTCAGATAGAGGTTGCGCGCCTTCGACCGGCTGAGCTTGCCCGAGCTGGTGCGGGGCAAGGTGCGCGGCGGCACCAGTTCGACCACGCAGTTCATGCCGGTGATCGCCCGCACCCGCTCGCGGATCTGGTCGCGCAGCCGCGTGCGCTCGTCATTGTCGGAGGTGCGGCAATGCACCAGCACGGCGGGCGCTTCCTCGCCGCCCGGCGTGGTGATGGCGAAGGCGGCGATGTCTCCCTGCTTGAAACCGGGAAGCTGCTCCACCGCCCATTCGATATCCTGCGGCCAGTGATTCTTGCCGTTGATGATGATCATGTCCTTGGCGCGGCCGACGATGTAGAGATAGCCGTCGCTCAAATAGCCCATGTCGCCGGTGTCGAGCCAACCGTCGAGCATGCAGGCGTCGGTCGCCTCCTGATCGCGGAAATAGCCGACCATCAGGCTCGGCCCGGTGGTCCACACCTTGCCGATCTGGCGCTCGTTCAGCTTGGCGCCATCCTCGTCGCGGATTTCCACGATCATGTCGCGCGCGGGCTTGCCGCAATTGACGATGGAGCGGAAGCGCTGCGGGCGCCCTTCGGTCGCGTCGCCGCCCGACAGGTCGGTCTCCTCGACCAGCTCGACGATGATGCCCTCGCCCGGCGGCATGATGGTGACGGCCAGCGTCGCTTCGGCCAGGCCATAGCTCGGCAGGAACGCCTTGGGGCTGAAGCCCGCATCGCCAAAGGCATCGACGAAGCTCTGCATCACGTCGGGGCGGATCATGTCCGCGCCATTGCCGGCCAGCCGCCAGCGCGACAGGTCGAAACGATCCTGCGCCTTGGTCTGGCTCGACATGCGGCGCGCGCAGATGTCATAGCCGAAGGTCGGTGAATAGCTGATCGACGTGCCTTCATTGCGGCTGATGAGGTCCAGCCATGCCAGCGGACGGCGGGCAAAATCCTCTGTCTTCATATAATCAGTCGACACCTGATTGGCGACGACCGACAGGAAGCAGCCGACCAGGCCCATGTCATGATACCAGGGCAGCCAACTGATGCAGCGGTCGCTGTCCTGCACCTGCATGCCATGGCTGTGCGCGGCGAGGTTGCTGAGCAGCGCATGATGCGTCACCGCCACGCCATGGGGGAAGCGGGTCGAACCGCTGGAATATTGCAGATAGGCGATTTCTTGCGGCTGCGCCTGCGGCAGGGCGCAGGGCACGGCGTCACGGGCGATGAAATCCTCGAAAGCGATGCTCTCGACATTCATCTGGCGGCCGGACTCGCCCGCCATCTCCTCCAGTTCCTTGGGAAAGAGGAACAGCATCGGATCGCAGCTCGACAGTTGGACATTGAGCTGGTCGATATAGCTTTCCTTGCCGCCGAAGCTGGTCGGCAGCGGCAACGGAACCGGCCATCCGCCAGCATAGACGATGCCGAAGAAAAGCTGGGCGAAATCCGCACCCGTTTCCGCCACCAGCGCCACGCGATCTTCCGGCTTCACCCCATGGGCGATCAGCCGGTGGGCGCAGCGAAGCGCGTCCGCGCGCAGTTCGCTGAACGGATAGGGCCGCGCCAGATTCCCCCGCGCATCGTGGAAGTTCAGGCCACGCCGTCCGGCCGCAGCATAGTCCAGCGCTTCGCCCAGCGTCTCGAAGTCCGAAAAACGGCGGGGCAGATCGTCGGTGGTCGGCGTAGGTGCCATCATGCTTTGCGAACCCGTCATATTGGTGTCACCCAATGTCATGTTTGTCATATTCCGGCGCGCCGCTAACAGCTTTCGCGTGACTTTGCACCGGATAGTTGCATTCCAGTCTGGGCTTCTACTCCCAAAGGGGCGGTAAAATTCCGGCCCCACTGTGGCATAATCAAGGCGCCAAAGGCATAAGCACCACATGAAGCGTTGCCATGGCCGATAAACGTCCCCCTTCTCCCCTCGACGAAGGAGCCCTGCGCGAGTTGGCGCTGCGCTATGTCGGGCGTTTCGCGACCAGCCGGGCCAAGCTGCTCGCTTATTTGGGCCGGAAAATCCAGGAACGCGGCTGGGGAGGGGAAGAGCCCGCCAACCCGCAGGCGCTGGTCGATCGCCTCACGGAACTGCGCTATGTCGACGACGCCAGCTATGCGGTGATGAAAAGCGCCTCGCTTGCCCGCCGCGGCTATGGTGCGCGCCGCGTTGCCGAAACGCTGCGCGCCGACGGCATAGCGCAATCCGATCGCGAGGAAGCCGACACTCAGACCCGGAACGAAGGCTGGACCGCCGCCGACCGCTTCGCCCGCCGCAAGCGCATCGGCCCCTATGCGCAGGCACGCCCGGACCCGAAACAACGCGAAAAATGGATCGCCGCCTTCCTGCGCGCCGGTCACAGCTACGCCACGGCCCGCCGCTGGACCGACGCCGCGCCTGGGGAAGTGCCGGAAGCGGACATATAGCCCTTTGCCGTTCCCGCGCAGGCGGGAGCGACGATGGAGGAATCGACCGTTCCCGGCGAATAGGCTAACTCCATCCCCATGAAGCGCCTCCCTCTCCTCATCTTCGCCTTCCTCGCGGCCTGTTCCCAGAGCGCCCCCAAAACGGAAAACGCCGCCACCCTGCAGACCACCCTCCTTCCCCTCGCCATCCACACCGCCAAAACCACCCACCGCTTCGCCGTCGAAGTCGCCCTCACCGAAAAGCAGCAGGAACAGGGCTTGATGTTCCGCAAGTCGCTGGACGCCGACTCCGGCATGCTCTTTCCCATGTCGCCGCCGCGCACCGCGAGCTTCTGGATGAAGAACACGCTGATCCCGCTCGACATGCTCTTCATCCACACCGACGGCAGCATCGCCTTCCTGAAGGCCAATGCCGTGCCCTATTCCCGCGAGCCGGTTTCGGCGGGCATCCCCGTCGCCGCCGTCCTCGAACTGCGCGGCGGCCGCGCGGCCGAACTTGGGATCAGGGAAGGCGATCGCGTCAACTGGGGCGATTGCGACCGGCCGGCCCCATCAAACCCCCTCAATTTCTGCCCTCGCTGACCAGAACGACCTTGCCAAGCGCCAGCCCCAACGGCTAAGCGCTTCGCCCATGGGAATCCTTGGCAAGATCTTCACCTGGTGGGATGGCGCGACCATCGGCACTTCGCTCTACACCTCCCGCAAGGGCACCAAGGTGGGCGAGGATCATCAGGGCAATGTCTATTATGAAGGCGGCACCGACCCCAATGGCCTGACCCGTCGCTGGGTCATCTATAACGGCCCCAATGACGCGAGCCGCGTGCCCGCCGAATGGCACGGCTGGCTGCATCATACGATCGAGGGCGCGCCGGAAAGCTTTCTGCCGCCGCCGCGCATCTGGGAAAAGGACTTCACCCCCAACGCCACCGGCACCGCCCAGGCCTATCGCCCCTCGGGCGCGCTGGAAAAGGGCGGCCAGCGCCAGAAGGCGACCGGCGACTATGAGGCGTGGAGCCCCGACGCATCATGACGCGGCGCCCGGTGGGACGCTTCCTGCCGATTCTCGGCTGCACGCTGATTCTCGCAGGCTGCGGCGGCGACGACATGCCTACGGAGAACCGGACCGGCCCCGTCCGCATCGAAGGGCAGAAGATCCGCGACGGCGACGAGTCGGCCCTGTCCGGCACGCCGATGAACGAGCGGGTCGCCGTGATCGGCCTGCTCAACAAGCGCAACGGCATCACCACCGATCTGAAGATGAAGCCCGGCGAAGCGCTGCGCGTGGGCGACGCCATCGTCCGGCTGCAAGCCTGCGAAACCACCGCGCCCTGGGAAAATGTTCAGGAAACCGGGGCTTTCGTGCAGCTAGACGTGCGCAGCACCGCCGACAATAAATGGCGCCGCAATTTTTCCGGCTGGCTGTTCAAGGAACGGCCGGACCGCAATGTGGTCCAGCACCCGATCTATGACGTCTGGGTGAGAAGCTGCACGATGGCCTGGCCCGAAACCGGCCCCGACACGGTGAAGCTGGGCGACAAGGGCGAGGTATCGGACGGCGGTCCGGCCAAGGCGTCCCCGGCGAGCGGCGAAAATGCCAGTTCCGCCCAGACGCCGGAGCCGCCCGCCAGCACGGCCCGTCCAGCCCCCAGCGCCACGCCGTCGAGCGCCCCCGCCAACGATTGAAGATAATCCCGCTGGCTGATTTCGATCGCGCCCAATGAGCGTAGATGATCGGTCATGAACTGGCAGTCGAGCAGGGTGAAGCCACCGAAGCGCATCCGCGCCGTCAGCCAGGCAAGCGCGACCTTCGACGCATCGGTCCGCCGCGACACCATGCTTTCCCCGAAAAAAGCCTGCCCCAGCGCGACGCCATAAAGCCCGCCGACCAGTTCCTCGTCCTCCCACACTTCGACGCTGTGGGCGAAACCGATCTCGTGCAAATGGCGATAGGCGCGCTCGATCGGATGGTTGATCCAGGTCGAGGGCCGATCCGGCGCGGCTTGCGCGCAGAGCTGAACGATCCCGGCGAAGTCGCGATTGGCGGTCACCCGAAACCGTTCCTGCCGGATCGTCTTGGCCAGCGAATGGGAGATGTGGAAACCATCGAGCGGCATGATCGCCCGCCGCTTCGGCTCGATCCAGTAAACCTCGTCCGCCTCGCGATCGTCGGACATCGGAAACACGCCGATCGCGTAAGCCTGCAACAGCACCAGCGGGTCAATCGTCATCAAGCAAAGACTTAACGCGGGACGCGGCGACGCGCCAGAGCGTTTTCCAACCAGATAGAATCGTCTGCTGACTCGGAAAACGCGGCAAAACAAGGGTCTAGAGCAGCCGATCCGATGCTATCGGGTCGGATTCTGCTCCAGTAGAACTCACATGCTCCCTTTAGCGTCGCTGTATCTGCCGCTCGATCTTCGTCCACAGCCCGGCAAAGGCCTGGGCGGACGGGGATGAAGCCGCGAAGGCGCCCAGCGGCTTGCGGCGAACCGCCATCTGCTCGACCGTGCTGGCCATGGGTATGGCGGGCCAGCCGGGTTGGGATTCCAGTGCGGCGCGGTGCAGGGCGCGGCGGCGGTCGACCATGGAATAGACCGGCATGATCGGCGGGTGGCTGCCGCCGCGCTGGACCAGATAGCGGGCGACTTCCCCCATGGCGCGCTGGGCAAGGGGGGAGGGGATGACCGGGATGACGATCATGTCGGCGGCGCGCAGTACCTGTTCGCTGGTTTCGGTGAGGCCGGGCGGGCAATCGAGGATGATGCGGTCATAATCGCGCCCCAGCGTGTCGATCAGCTTGGCGAGGCGTTTCTTCTTGTCCATCTCGCGGAACAGATGGTCGAGGTTGCGCAGCGAGGTATCGGCCGCGATCAGGTCGAGGCCCGGCACGGTCGAGGGCTGGATCAGCTTGCTGACCTCCACATCCTTGCTGAAGATCGCCTGCGCGGCGTCGCGGCTTTGCATGTCGGTGGAGATCAGCCAGCTCGCTGCCGCCTGCGGATCGAGATCCCAGAGCAATGTTCGCCGTTTCGAGATGCTTGCGGATGCCCAGGCGAGGTTGATCGCGAAGGTGGTCTTACCCACGCCCCCCTTGAGGCTGTAGACGGCGATGGTCGCCAATTGCGGTTCCTTTGCCATGCGCGGAAGCTATCTTGCTGCACCGCCAAAGCAAGGGCTGAATCATGACAATGTTACGACGTCGTGACAGTGAGTGCCGATGACGGGTTCGGGCAACGTCCGCCATCCCCGCTAAAGCGGGAATGATGGTGAAGAATGGGGAGTTCAGGCGGGACGGTAGATGGCGTAGACTTTCTTCACATGTTCGCGGCTTTCCCAACTGCAATGCGCGCCTTGTTCGACCAGGAAGATGTCGCCCTTGCGGAAAGTGCCTTCCCGTCCGTCGCCGTCGACGAAGGTGACGCTGCCGTCGAGCAGGTGCATCAGCTCATAATGGCGATAGGGCATGGAAAGGCGATGATAGGGCGTCGAATCCCAGGTGCCGCAGACGAATTCGGTGTCGGCCGAGCGATAGTCGGTGAAGTTGCGACAGTCGGGCGTCGGGCCGACCAGCAGTTCGGCCAGCGGTGGGTTGGACGGTTCGAGCGGGGCGCTTTCGTCGATGGAGATGATGGCGGGGCTGCTGTCCGGGCTGCCGTTGCGGCGCATGGCGATGAGGCGGGCGCCCTCGCGGGAGGACCAGGCAAAAGCTGTGCCCTTGGTGATGACGGCGCTCTGGTTGGCGGCTAGCTGGGTTATGCTGTCGGCCGTTTCGAGGGTGATCGCGCCGTCGAGGAGGATGAGGAATTCGTCGTCGGGCAGGGCTTCGACGCGGCCGCGACCCTGGGGCAGGACGACGAGGCTGATCGAGATCGGGCCTTGGGGGAGATCGAGCGCGGCGCGACTGGCGAGAAAGGGATCGCCATGGGCGTCGGCGGGGATCGTCGCGTCCGCCGCAAAGGCGCGCAGGTCGCGGAAGCTGCGGGTTTCGACGGCCAGTGCTTGCGTCATTGATGGTCCCTTATCCTGTCGAGCAAGGGAAGGGAGTAGGTCGGCAAGCGCGGTATATTTCGCTCAAGGCGTCAGTGCTGGCCGGGGATTCTGCTGTATTTACTCATGATTGAAGCGTTTCCGTACTCCTGCGAAGGCAGGAGTCCAGTCCCAAGGTTCGAACTGGGTTCCTGCCTTCGCAGGAACACGAAAGCGCTTTTTCCCTCACGCCGCGGCGCGGCGCTCCTTCAGTTCCTCGTTCAGCATTTCCGCGAGCAGGAAAGCGAGTTCGAGGCTCTGCGCCGCGTTGAGGCGCGGGTCGCAATGGGTGTGGTAGCGGTCCGCCAGTCCTTCGTCGGTGATCGCCACAGCGCCGCCGGTGCATTCCGTCACATTCTGGCCAGTCATTTCGGCATGGATGCCACCGCCGAAGCTGCCCTCGGCGCGGTGGACGGCGAAGAAGCCGCGCACTTCGGCCAGGATGCGGTCGAAGGGGCGCGTCTTGTAGCCATTGGCCGCCTTGATCACATTGCCGTGCATCGGGTCGCAGGACCAGACCACCGGATGGCCTTCGCGCAGGACTGCGCGGACCAGTTTGGGCAGGCCCGCCTCGATCTTGTCATGACCATAGCGGGTGATCAGCGTGATGCGGCCCGCCTCTCGCGAGGGGTTGAGGATGTCGAGCAGGCGAATGAGCGCGTCCGGCTCCAGGCTGGGTCCGCATTTCATGCCGATCGGATTGCCGATGCCGCGCAGATATTCGACATGGGCCGAACCCTCGAACCGCGTGCGGTCGCCGATCCAGAGCATGTGCGCGGAGGTATCGTACCAGTCGCCGGTCAGCGAATCCTGCCGGGTCAGCGCCTGCTCATAGGGAAGCAGCAGCGCCTCATGGCTGGTGTAGAAGCTGGTTCCGCCTAGCTGCGGTACGGTTTCGGGCGACAGGCCGCAGGCGCGCATGAAGTCGAGCGCCTGGCCGATCTGGTCCGCCATCGCCTCGAACTTTGCGGCCCAGGGGCTGCGGCCCATGAAATCGAGCATCCAGCCATGGACGCGGTCCAGGCTGGCATAGCCGCCGGTCGAGAAGGCGCGCACCAGGTTCAGCGTCGCCGCCGATTGGTTATAGGCGCGGATCATGCGCTGGGCGTCGGGTTCGCGGGCCTCGGGCGTGAAAGCGATGTCGTTGACATTGTCGCCGCGATAGCTGGGCAGCTCCACGCCGCCGATCGTCTCGGTATCGGCTGAGCGCGGCTTGGCGAACTGGCCCGCCATGCGGCCGACCTTCACGATCGGCAGCTTGGACGCGAAGGTCAGCACCACCGCCATTTGCAGCAGCACGCGGAAGGTGTCGCGGATATTGTTCGGGTGGAACTCCGCGAAACTTTCGGCGCAGTCGCCGCCTTGCAGCAGGAAAGCCTCGCCGGCCGTGACCTTGGCGAGTTCCGCCTTCAGGTTGCGCGCTTCGCCGGCAAAGACGAGCGGGGGAAACTGGCTGAGCTGTGCCTCCACCGCGCCAAGCGCCTGGGCATCCCGATAGACGGGCATCTGAATGCCCTTATGCTCCCGCCAGCTTTCCGGCGTCCACTTCGCCGCCACTTTGAGTCTCCCAAAAAGTCTAAAATAGGGGCCGCACCTACGCGCAACCAGAGCCTGACGCAAGTTTATAGCGGCGGTGGCGCGTGCCGGGTTCCTATAGCGGCGCGGCCGGGGCGACCGGCGTTATTTCTCGCAAGGATAATGTTCGTTGAGCGCGACGCTGACCAGGACGGAGGCGGGCGCCTTTCGCTGGTCGGGATAGCGGTTGAGATAGGCGATGACGATGCGCTTCACTTCCTCCGCGTCCATCTGCGCGGGCCAGCAATTGGGCCTGGCGCGGCCGATGAACACGTCCTTCTTGATGCCGTCCACCGCGCCGACGATATAGGCGGTGCAGGCGAGCGCATATTCGGGCGCCTTGTTGCGGCATTTGGCGAGCAGGGTCGTGCCCGTCTCGAACATATAGGTCTGAGCAGGTGCAGCAATTGGGATTGCCGCCATTGCACTGAGCGCGATAAGCGCTGCCGTTGCGTGTTTGAGCATGTGCGGAATCTGCCCGTTTCGGCGCGGCCTGTCCAAACGGACCGGCCTTCCCCGCGCACATCCTGCCTCAGATGAGGGACGTTTTCCAGCGCGCTCCGTGCAAACGCCTGCCGGCAAGCTTTAGGCGAGGTTCAGGCGCCAGTCCCAGCGGAGCGGGTCGCCGTCCATCACTTCGACGCCGCGGGCGATCAGGGTGTCGCGGATTTCGTCCGACAGGGCGAAGTCCTTTTCGGCGCGGGCGGTCTGGCGGCGGTCCAGTTCGGCTTCGATCTCTTCCGGCGTGATCTGGGTGTCCTTGGGCTGGATACGCAGGTCGACGCGGCTGATCGTCAGCAGGTTGAGCCCCAGTGCCTGATCGAAGGCGGCCAGCAGGCAGAGTTTTTCGTCCACCGGCACCTTTTTCAGGGCGATCGTCTCTTCCAGCAGCGGAAGGGTGCGGGGAGTCATCAGATCGTCGCTGATCGCGGCGTCGAACTGTTCGAGCAGCGGCGCGAGCTTGGGGTGGAGATTGGCGCGCAGCCAGTCCAGTCGCAACGACTGCCAGGTGATGCCTTCAGCGCGGGCCTTGAGATTTTCGACGCCCATGACGAGGCGCTTGAGGCGGGTGAGGGCGGCGCTGACGCTTTCCGCGCTGAACTCCAGTTCGCTGCGATAATGGGCGCCCAGGCACAGCAGGCGGTAGGCGAGCGGATGCACACCCACGTCGATCAGCGAGAAGAGGGTGGTGAAGCCGCCCTTCGACTTGCTCATCTTGCCCTGACGGTCCACCAGGAAATTATTGTGCATCCACCACTGGGCGCCGGTGAAGCCTGCGGTGGCAGCGTCCGGCTCGCCGCAGCAGCTATGGAAAGCCTGATTCTGGGCGATCTCGTTGGGGTGGTGGATTTCGCGATGGTCGATGCCGCCGGTGTGGATATCGAACGGATGGCCAAGGCGTGCCTCGCTCATCACCGAGCATTCGAGGTGCCAGCCCGGCGCGCCCTTGCCCCAGGGGGAGTCCCATTCCATCTGGCGCTGCTCGCCCGGTGGGGACTTGCGCCAGATGGCGAAGTCGGACGGGTTGCGCTTGCCCGCGACCGGATCGATGCGGGCATGGGCTGCGTCGTCGCGGCCGCCGGCAAGCGCGCCATAGTCGGGGACGGTGCTGCTGTCGAAATAAAGGCCGGTTTCCAGTTCGTAGCAATGCTGGGGCGCGATCTTCTCCGCAAATTCGATCATCTGCGGGACATAGTCGGTGGCGACCGTCCATTCGCTGGGCGCGATGATGTTGAGGTCCGCGATGTTGCGCTTGAAAGCATCGGTGTAATGGGCAGCGATGTCCCAGATGCTCTTCGCCTGGGCGCGGGCGGCGGCCTCCATCTTGTCGTCGCCCGCGTCGGCGTCGCTGGTCAGATGGCCGACATCGGTGATGTTGATGATATGGGTGACGTCCAGCCCCTTCCACAGCAGCGTCCGGCGCAGCGTGTCGGTGAAGACATAGGCGCGCAGATTGCCGAGATGGGCGTAATTATAGACCGTCGGGCCGCAGCTATAGACGCGGGCGTGGTTGGCTTCGATCGGCGTGAAGGGCTCGACCGTGCGCGTCAGGCTGTTGAACAGGCGCAAGGGGGCGTCGGCATGCTGCTCGGCAGGGGTGAACTGGTCGCTCATGGCGCAGAGCCATGCGGCTGTTCGGGATTGCCGTCAACAGGGGAGGGGAATTGTAACAAATTGTTGCTGACGGGCCGATCGCTTGCCCCGACCCTTGCACTTAAGCGTTCCCCCACCGATATTGCTCGTGCGGGCCGGGCCCCTCTGGCGGTTGGATTGGTGTGACATGATCCAGCCGCGATGTCGGACCGCATCGAGTGTGCTCGGTGCAGGTTCGTGAGCGTTTGCCCCCCTCTGACCTCACGAAGACCGCGCCGGGCCACTCGATCCCAAGGCTGTTTTGGCCGTAACTGACTGTTGGATGGAGTAACAACGCCGTGAACAATCCCGTTCGTATGCCGGGCTATGGTGCGAGCCAGACGGCGCAGACCGATGCCGGGCTGCGCGCGCACATGCTGGGCGTTTTCCGCAATATGGGCATTGGCCTGGTCATCACCGGGCTGGTCGCCGCCTTCATCGGCAATACGCCGGTGCTGGCCGCCGCGATCTTCGGCACCCCCTTGAAGTGGGTGGCGATCTTCGCGCCGCTGGCCTTCGTGTTCTTCTTCAGCTTCCGCATCGAAAAGATGACGACCGCGGGCGCGCGCATGGCCTTCTACGCCTTTTCGGCGGTGATGGGCGTGTCGCTGGCCAGCATCTTCCTGGTCTTCACCGGCGGGTCGATCGCGCAGGCCTTCTTCTCCGCCGCCGTGATGTTCCTCGCTATGGCGCTGTGGGGCTATACGACCGGGCGCGACCTGTCGAAATTCGGGTCGTTCCTGATCATGGGCCTGATCGGCATATTGGTCGCGAGCCTGATCAACATCTTCATCGGCTCGTCGGCCATGCAGATGGTGATCTCGATCATCGGCGTGGTGGTGTTCACCGGCCTTACCGCCTGGGACGTGCAGCGCATCAAATCGGAATATTTCGTCTATGCAGGCCATGAGGTGGCGCAGAAGATGCAGGTGATGGGCGCGCTGTCGCTCTATCTGAACTTCGTCAACCTGTTCCAGATGCTGCTCAGCCTGACCGGCGAGCGGGAATAATCGGATGCGGGATCAGGCGGCTGTGTCCGCCATGCTCTGCCCGGTCTGTCATGTGGGGCTCTCCATGACAGACCGGCAGGGGGTCGAGATCGATTATTGCCCCCAATGCCGGGGCGTCTGGCTCGACCGGGGTGAACTGGACAAGATCATAGAGCGGTCGGTGGGTGGAGTTCCGGTGCCACCGCCCAGCTATCGGCCGGATCGTGACGACGGGCGATATTATCAGAAGAAACGGAAGAAGAGCTTTCTGGAAGAGCTGTTCGACTGACAGAAAGCGGTCCCGATTGCGGGGCCGTTTTTTTGTCGGCCGGATTCTGGCTTAGGTAAATTCGCGGACTGGCGATAAGCAGGCAAATCATGGCCGATTGCGGCTGATTTCATGGGTTCCGAGTGAGTTATATGTCTGATTTGAGCGCTGCGAATGTTACGCCGGTGATATTGGCGGGTGGATCGGGGACGCGGCTGTGGCCCTTGTCGCGCAAATCCTATCCCAAGCAGTTCGTGCCGCTGTTGGGCGAGCAGACGCTGTTTCGCTCCGTCGTGGAGCGGCTGTCCGGTGCGGGCGAGGGTTTTGCCTTTGCCCGGCCGGTGGTGCTGACCAACGCGACCTTCCGCTTCATCGTGGCCGAGCAATTGGCGCAGGAAGGGGTGGACCCGCAAGCGATCATCATCGAGCCTTCGGTGCGCAACACCGCGCCTGCGATATTGGCGGCGGCGCTGCATCTGGTGGCGAGCGATCCCGATGCGGTGATGCTGGTCGCGCCGTCGGATCATGTGGTGCCGGACGCAGAGGCTTTCCGGGCGGCGGTGAGCCAGGGGCTGGCAGCGGCGCGGACCGGCGATCTGGTGACCTTCGGTATCCAGCCGACCCGGCCGGAGACAGGCTATGGCTATTTGAAGGTCGTGGCGAAGCCGGATGGATCGGGACGGCCGATCAAGCTGGCCCGCTTTGTCGAGAAGCCGGATGCGGCCCGCGCGCTGGAGATGGTGGCGAGCGGCGATCATCTTTGGAATGCGGGGATTTTCCTGTTTGCGGCAAAGGATCTGATCGCGGCATTCGAGCGTCACGCGCCCGATGTGCTGGCGGCGGTGCGGCCCGCTGTCGCGGCGGCGGAAGGCGATCTGGGCTTTTTGCGGCTGGCGGCGGAGGCGTGGGACGCGGCGCCGGATATCTCCATCGACTATGCGATCATGGAGCGGGCCGACAATCTTTCGGTCGTGCCCTATGATTCGGGCTGGTCGGACCTTGGCGGTTGGGACGCGGTGTGGAGTCATGCCGGGCCTGACGCCGCGGGCGTGACGGTGGGCGGCGGGGCGACCGCGATCGATTGTAATGATACGCTGCTGCGGTCGGACAGCGAGGGCATGGAACTGGTCGGCATCGGCCTTAGCAACATCATCGCCGTGGCGATGAGCGACGCGGTGCTGATCGCGGACAAATCGCGGGCGCAGGATGTGAAACTGGCGGTCGAGGCGCTGAAGGCGAAGGGCGCGGTGCAGGCGGAGAGCTTTCCCAAAGATCACCGGCCCTGGGGCTGGGTGGAAGGGTTGCTGACGGGCGAGCGCTTTCAGGTGAAGCGGATCACGGTGCAGCCGGGACAGTCATTGAGCCTGCAGAGCCATTTCCATCGGTCCGAGCATTGGATCGTCGTCGAAGGGACGGCCAAGGTCACGGTTGGCGAGGCGGTGACGCTGTTGACCGAGAACCAGTCGCTCTACGTGCCGGCCGGGGCGAAACATCGGGTGGAGAATCCGGGGAAGATTCCGGTGGTGTTTATCGAGGTGCAGACAGGGACGTATCTCGGGGAGGACGATATCGTCCGTTATGAAGACCGTTACGCGCGGGGTTGAAAAGTCTTCCGTCATCCCAGCGCAAGCTGGGATCTCATGAGGCTATACCGCGCCCTATCGCCTGAGATCCCAGCTTGCGCTGGGATGACGGGAGTAGATGCGGGGTTTAGTGCGCCGCGCCCCAACTCGGGCCGTGGCCGATTTCTACGCCTAGCGGGACGCTCAGCTTCACGATCGGCTCCGCAGCCCCTTCCATGATGCGGCGGATGACGGCGCTGGCATGCCCGACATCGCCTTTCGGCAGTTCGAACACCAGTTCGTCATGCACTTGCAGCAGCATCTTGACCTTGTGCAGTCCTTCCGCCGCCAGCGCCGGTCCCATGCGGGCCATGGCGCGCTTGATGATGTCGGCGCTGGTGCCCTGGATCGGGGCGTTGATCGCGGCGCGTTCGGCGCCCTGACGTTCATGCTGGACTGACGCTTTGATGCGCGGGAACCAGGTTTTCCGGCCGAAGAGGGTTTCGGTATAGCCCCTTGAGCGAGCCCTCTCGATCGTTTCGGTGATGTAGAGGCTGATGCCGGGGAAGCGCTCATAATAGCGGCTGATCATGTCCTGCGCTTCGTCGGCGCTGATCTCCAGCCGTCCCGCGAGACCCCAGCGGCTGATGCCGTAGAGGATCGCGAAGTTGATCGTCTTGGCCCGGCCGCGTGTGTCGCGGTTGACCTCTCCGAACAATTGCTGGGCTGTGGCGGCGTGAATGTCCTCACCGTTCGCGAAGGCTTCTTTCAGTGCTGGAACGTCCGCCATATGGGCGGCGAGGCGTAGTTCGATCTGGCTATAGTCCGCCGCCAGGATGACATTGCCCGGCTCCGCGACGAAGGCGTGGCGGATCTGGCGGCCGACTTCGGTGCGGATGGGGATGTTCTGGAGATTGGGGTCGGTCGAGGACAGGCGGCCTGTTTGCGCGCCCGACAGGCTGTAGCTGGTGTGGACGCGGCTGGTGTCCCTGTTGATCTGGGCCTGGAGCGCATCGGTATAGGTGGATTTGAGCTTGGCAAGCTGTCGCCAGTCGAGGATTTTTCCAGCGATTTCCGCGCCCTGGGCCTTCAACTGCTCAAGGATGGTGACATCGGTGGAATAGGCGCCGGACTTGCCCTTCTTGCCGCCCTTATATCCCATTTTCTCGAACAGGATCGCGCCAAGCTGCTGGGTCGAGCCGATGGCGAAGGGCTGGCCCGCCAAGCCATGGATTTCCGTTTCCAGCGCGGCGATGCCGGCGGTGAACTCAGCGGACAGGCGGGACAGGGCTTCGCGGTCGACCTTGATCCCTTCATGCTCCATCTTCGCGATCACGGAGACGAGCGGGCGGTCGACCAGTTCATAAACGCGGGTCGCGCCTTCATTGGCGACGCGGGTCTTGAACAGCTTCCACAGGCGTAGTGTGACGTCCGCGTCCTCGGCGGCATATTCGGTCGCCTTGTCGAGCGGGACTTCCGCGAAGCTGATCTGGCTCTTGCCGGTGCCGCACACATCCTTGAAGCTGATGCAGATATGGTTGAGGTGGACCTTGGCTGCCTCGTCCATGCCGTGGCCGGCGAGGCTCTGGCCCGCGTCGAGGTCGAAGCTCATGACGATGGTGTCGTCATAGGGCGTGATCTCGATCCCATGGCGGCGCAGGACCGTGATGTCATATTTCAGGTTCTGGCCGATTTTGAGGACGCTGTCGTCTTCGAGCAGCGGCTTCAACTTGGCAAGGACGAGGGCGAGGGGGAGCTGGTCGGGCTTTTCCGCGAACATGTCCCTTCCGCCATGGCCGACGGGGATGTAGCAGGCGGCGTTGGGGCCGACGGCGAGGCTGACGCCGACCAGCGCGCAGGAGACGCAGTCGAGCATGTCGGTTTCGGTGTCGACGGCGACCAGACCTTCGGCATGAGCGGCGGCGATCCAGCGGTCGAGCGCTTCCTCGGTAACGACCGTTTCGTAGAGGCTGCGGTCGATCGGCGGTTCTTCCTCATGAACCGGGGCGGCGGGGGGCGTCGCTTGTGTGACGGCGGCGGCCGCGGTCGCGACGGCCACGGCGGCGGCGGGCGCGCCTGCGCGGGCGAGCAGCGACTTGAAGCCATGATGTTCGAGGAAGGCCTGCAACGGCTCAAGCGGGATGCCCTCGAGCGTCAGGTCGTCCAGCGGTTCGGGCAGGTCCATCGCATCGTGCAGCGCGACGAGGCGGCGCGAGAGGCGCGCCATGTCGGCATGGGCGATGAGATTTTCCTGCATCTTCGACTTTTTCATCGAAGGCGCGGCTTCGAGCGCGGCTTCCAGATTGCCATATTCGCTGATGAGCTTGGCGGCGGTCTTGGGGCCGATGCCGGGGATGCCGGGCACGTTGTCGACGCTGTCGCCCATCAGCGCCAGCACGTCGCCCAATTGCTCGGGCTGGACGCCGAACTTGGTCATGACATAGTCGGCGCCGCGCCGCTCATTCTTCATCGTGTCGTACATGTCGACGCCGGGCTGGATGAGCTGCATCAAATCCTTGTCGGAGCTGACGATGGTGACATGCCAGCCCGCCGCGACGGCGGCTTTCGTATAGCTGGCGATGATGTCGTCGGCCTCGAAACCCGCTTCCTCGATGCAGGGGAGGGAGAAGGCGCGGGTGGCGTCGCGGATCATCGGGAATTGCGGGACGAGGTCTTCCGGCGCGGGCGGGCGGTTCGCCTTATACTGGTCGTACATGTCGTTGCGGAAGGTGTGGCTGCCCTTGTCCAGTATCACCGCGAGATGGGTTGGGCCTTCTGCTTTGCCCAACTCATCGGCCAGCTTCCAGAGCATGGTGGTGTAGCCATAGACCGCGCCGACGGGCTGGCCATGCTTGTTGGTGAGCGGCGGAAGCTGATGATAGGCGCGGAAGATGTAGCCGCTGCCGTCGACGAGGTAGAGATGATTCTGAGGCATGGGGGGAGGGGATAGCGGGTTATGCGGGGTGGCTCCAGTGGGGTTGTCGGTGTAGGAAGCGGGTTCCTGGCTCAGGGCGGGGGCGATGCGATGGAAAGGACGGAAATTCGCCATTTTTGGGCCGAAGTTCACAGTGTATGCGCGCGCGTGCCTGGGCGCGCGTAGGCGCGAGGCGGATTGTGTCGGACTTTTCAAAGAAGGGAACGGGATAGGTCGGTTGGAGCGGAATAGGACAGGATAAAATCGCTCTCTGGTGGAGAAATAGGATGTTTTTGGGAATGGGCTGTGGCGGTTGAGTCACGCATGACCGTTTGCCAGTCATCCAGGCTCAGGGCCGGATGGACTAAGGATAGACTGGAAGCGACCATTCATGGCCATTCGCTTCTTACGCTGCGCCGCCCGAAAGCGGCCTATCGGCTAGTAAATCGACGCCGGAGTTTCCCAGCGACTAAAACGGCCAGGACGGCAGGTAATCCGCCGACAAGACAGCCTATTGCAACCCAGAGTGCGAGCATGACAAGCATAACAGCGAACATGCCTAGATGCTCCCACGCCGACATTCTCCATGGCTGCATGAAGATCACGCCCAATACGTAGGAGAGCAAAAACGGTGAGCGGAAGCCGGGGCTGGGTTTTGACAGGATGCTTGCGCCAACAATCCACACGGCCGTAATGACCGCAGCGAGCGGAGTCAGCAGGAAGCCGGAGAAATCCATGGCCGTATTCTAGCGTCAGCTTTCTCTACTTTCCAGCATGTAAGCCGCCAGTCCGCTTTCCACCCTTTTCCGTCATGCCAGCGAAAGCAGGCATTTAGGGAGGCGATGCGCGACATGGCCTGAGACCCCAGCTTCTGCTGGGGTGACGGCGTAGGGGGCGGGTCTTAAAGGACTTCGCTCACGCGGTCCGGAGGGCGGGCGATGACGGCGCCTTTGTCCGTGATAACGATGGCGCGTTCCATCAGGATCGGGTGCGTCGCCATAGCGTCCAGCACGGCCTTGTCATCCGTCACGTTGAGGCCGATTTCCTTCACCACCGTCTCGCCCTTGCGGACCGCTTCCGAAGGGCGGACGCCCGCCTTATTCAGCACCGTTTCGATTTCGGCTCGGCTGGGCGGGGTCTTGAGATATTCGACGATCTCCACCTCAACCCCCGGTGTGGCTTCGAGGATCGCGAGCGCTTGCCGCGACTTCGAGCAACGGGGGTTGTGCCAGATGGTCGCTTTCGTCACGCCTGTTCGTCCTTCGCCAACCACTCTTCCAGCCACTTGATCGTATAGTCGCCGTTGAGGAAGTCCGGGTCGGTCAGCAGTTTCTGGTGGAGCGGGATCGTGGTCTTCATGCCCTCGATCACATATTCCTCCAGCGCGCGCTTCAGGCGCATGATGCAGCCTTCGCGGGTTCGGCCGTAGACGATCAGCTTGCCGATCATGCTGTCATAATAGGGCGGCACCTTATAGCCCTGATACAGGCCGCTATCGACGCGGACGTGCATGCCGCCCGGCACATGATAGCTGGTGACGGTGCCCGGCGACGGCGCGAAGGTGCGGGGGTCTTCGGCGTTGATGCGGCATTCGATGGCGTGGCCGGTGAAGACCAGATCCTGCTGCTCGACCGAGAGCGGCTTGCCTTCCGCGACGCGGATCTGTTCGCGGACCAGGTCGACGCCGGTGATCATCTCCGTCACGGGATGCTCGACCTGAAGGCGGGTGTTCATCTCGATGAAGTAGAATTCGCCGTCTTCCCACAGGAATTCGATCGTGCCCGCGCCGCGATAGCCCATGTCGGCCATCGCCTTGCGCACGACTTCGCCCATCTTGTCGCGCTCGGCAGTGGAGAGGACGGGGGAGGGGGCTTCCTCCAGCACCTTCTGGTGGCGGCGCTGGAGCGAGCAGTCGCGCTCGCCCAGGTGGATGGCGTTGCCGTTGCCGTCACCGAAGACCTGGAATTCGATATGCCGGGGGTTGCCCAGATATTTTTCCATATAGACGGTATCGTCGCCGAAGGCGGCCTTCGCCTCCGAACCTGCCTGCTTCATGGATGTTTCGAGCAAATCTTCGCTCGGCACGACCTTCATGCCGCGCCCGCCACCGCCCGAAGCGGCTTTGATGAGCACCGGATAGCCGATCTTGGCGGCGACCGCTTTCGCTTCCTCGACGCTTTCGAGCGCGCCGTCGGAGCCGGGGACCAGCGGCAGGCCGAGCGCGCCTGCGGTGCGCTTCGCCTCCACCTTGTCGCCCATGATGCGGATATGTTCGGGCTTGGGACCGACGAAGGCGATGTTGTGCGCCTCCACGATCTCCGCGAACTGGGCATTTTCCGACAGGAAGCCATAGCCGGGATGGATCGCGTCCGCGCCGGAGATTTCGGCGGCGGAGATGATCGCGGCGATGTTGAGATAGCTGTCCTTGGCCGCGGGCGGGCCGATGCAGATCGCTTCGTCGGCAAGGCGCACATGCATGGCGTCGGCGTCGGCGGTGGAATGCACCGCCACCGTCTTGATGCCCATTTCATGGCAGGCGCGGTGGATGCGAAGCGCGATTTCGCCCCGGTTCGCGATCAGCAGCTTTTCAATGGCCATAGGTTGCGCGGCCTTATTCGATGACGATCAGCGGCTGGTCATATTCGACCGGCTGGCCGTTATCGACCAGCACGGCCTTGACCGTGCCGGCGGTCGGTGCGGTGATCGCGTTCATGACCTTCATCGCTTCGACGATGACGACGGTGTCGCCCGCCTTCACGGTCGAGCCGACAGGCGCGAAGGGCGCGGCGCCCGGTTCGGCGGCGAGATAGGCGGTGCCGACGATGGGCGAGCGGACGGCATTGGTGGCCGTTTCGGCCGGGGCTGCTGCCGGAGCGGCGGCGGCTGGTGCGGCGGCGGCAAGCGGAGCGGGCGCATAGGCGACGGCAGCGCTGCTGACCGTCCGGGCGACGCGGATCTTGCGGTCGCCGTCTTCCACCTCGATTTCCGTCAGGTTGGTGTCATCGAGAAGGGCGGCGAGATCGCGCACCAGTTGTACATCCACCTGCATTGCGCCCTTTTCAGCCTTGTCGTTCATTTTCAGTCCCTGGACCGTGAATTTCGTTTCTGATGCCCGCGCCTATGCGCATTTGCGCCGGAGCGCAACTTATGTGCGTCGAGTTACAGTTCGAGGGCGGCTTCGAGCGCGAGCATGTAGGACATGGCGCCGAAGCCCGCGATGGTCCCTTTCGCCGCCATGCCGACATAGCTTTTGTGGCGGAAGGGCTCGCGCGCATGGGGGTTTGACAGATGGATTTCGATCACCGGCACGGTGATGCCCTTGATCGCGTCGTGCAGCGCGATCGACGTGTGGGTCAGGCCGCCGGGATTGAGGAGGACGGCATGGGCGCCCTCCGCATGCGCCTCCTGCAACCAGTCGATCAGATGGCCTTCATGGTTGGACTGGCGGAAGTCGATCTCGACATGGGCGCGGCCCGCGGCGTCCTCCATCCGTTCGGCAATGTCGTCCAGCGTGTCGTAACCGTAGATTTCCGGCTCGCGCGTGCCCAGCATGTTGAGGTTGGGACCGTTCAGGACATAGATTTTGCGCGTTTCGGCCATGACGGTCCCCCTTATGGTTGCGAGCGGGGCATGGACGCCCCTATATGCGCGCTGATCTTTAGCCCTTCGTGTCGCGCCAAGTCGAGACACCTTGTTTGACAG
The DNA here is from genome assembly GCF_012927365.1 of Sphingobium sp. TB-6. Classification (NCBI taxonomy): domain Bacteria; kingdom Pseudomonadati; phylum Pseudomonadota; class Alphaproteobacteria; order Sphingomonadales; family Sphingobiaceae; genus Sphingobium; species Sphingobium sp. TB-6. The sequence goes on from NZ_JABBGL010000002.1 coordinate 359,258, forward strand.
GACAGAGCATTGAGCGTCGACGGAACCATCTCCATCCATATCAATGGCGAGCATCGCCGCGTGCGCGCCGGATTGACGCTGGCGGAGCTGGCGAGCGAACTGGGCTTCGTGCCGGAAAAGGTCGCGGTGGAGCGCAATCTGGAGGTGGTGCCGCGCTCGACGCTGGCGCAGGTGCGCGTCGAGGATGGCGACGAGCTGGAGATCGTGCACTTCGTTGGGGGTGGCGACCATCCGGTCGCGGCGGTGGATGAGGATAGCTGGACCGTCGCGGGCCAGACCTTCCGGTCGCGGCTGATCGTCGGCACCGGCAAGTACAAGAATTTCGAGCAGAATGCGGCGGCGGTCGCGGCTTCGGGGGCGGAGATCGTCACCGTGGCGGTGCGGCGCGTCAATGTGTCGGACCCGAACGCGCCGATGCTGACCGACTTCATCGATCCGAAGAAGATTACTTATCTGCCCAATACGGCGGGTTGCTATACGGGCGAAGAGGCGATCCGCACGCTGCGTCTGGCGCGCGAGGCGGGCGGTTGGGATCTGGTGAAGCTGGAGGTGCTGGGCGAGGCGCGCACGCTCTATCCCGACATGGTGGAGACGCTGCGGGCGACCGAGATTCTGGCCAAGGAAGGCTTCAAGCCGATGGTCTATTGCGTCGACGATCCGATTGCGGCCAAGCGGCTGGAGGATGTGGGCGCGGTGGCGATCATGCCGCTGGGCGCGCCGATCGGGTCGGGTCTGGGCATCCAGAATCGCGTGACCATCCGGCTGATCGTCGAGGGCACCACGCTGCCGGTGCTGGTCGATGCGGGCGTGGGGACCGCTTCGGAAGCGGCGCAGGCAATGGAACTGGGTTGCACCGGCGTCCTCATGAACACGGCGATTGCCGAGGCGAAGAACCCTGTGCTGATGGCCGCCGCGATGAAGGCGGGGGTCGAGGCCGGGCGCATGGCCTATCGCGCCGGGCGCATGGGCAAGCGGATGTATGCCGATCCGTCGAGTCCGTTGGCTGGGTTGATCTGACCGGCATCCGTTCGAAACGAACGGATGCCGGTGAAGCGCGTTCCGTCTTGTCGAACTCGCTCCGGGCGTGACGGCGGAGGAAGTCGCCGCTAAGACAAGCGCGCATTATCTGGCTTAAGGAAGCGCGATGAGCCTCGACGGCACTTATGACGAGGGCAATGTCTTTGCCCTGATCCTGCAGGGGAAAATCCCTTCGACCAAGCTTTATGAGGATGAGCATAGCTATGCCTTCCTCGACATCCAGCCGCAGTCGAAGGGGCATAGCCTGGTCATTTCCAAATGGTCCAAGGCGCGCAACATCCTCGACGTCGAGGATGAGGCGCTGGCGCAGGTGATGGCGACGGTGAAGAAGGTCGCCAATGCCACCCGCAAGGCGCTGGACCCCGACGGCATCCATGTCGCGCAGTTCAACGGCGCGCCCGCCGGGCAGACCGTATTCCATCTGCACTTCCATATCGTGCCGCGCTGGGAGGGGCAGTCGCGCAACTTCGTCGCGCATGCGCAGGGCGATTTTGCCGATCCGGCGGCGTTGCAGAAGCTGGCCGAAGAGATTCGCGCCCAGTTCTGATGCGCCAAACCCCTGTAAAAGCGCTCTGACATGGCGCTCAAGCCCTTCAAGGCTCCCGGTGCGCGGTTGGCGCTGCGTTCCAAGCGGGAAAGCCGGCGCTTTGCCGGCGGTGAACGGCCGGCCGAGATCATCCTCGACATTTCGCGGCTGCTCTCGCGCAGTTTCCATGCCGCGCCGACCGGGATCGACCGGGTCGAATATATCTATGCCCGCGAATTGCTGGAGCGGATGCCGGATCGGCTGGCCTTTGCCGCCGTGCATCCGGCGGGCGGCTATTATGGGCGGTTGAAGGACGCGGCCGTGCGCCAGTTCCTGGCGTTCACGGCGGCGCGCTGGCGCAACAAGGGGCCGGTGGATGAAAAGGAGAGCAAGGCCGCCGTCATCCGCCATCTGATCGCGCTGCGGCCCCGCCCGGTGCCGGTGGCGGCGGGGCCGCGCATCTATTTGCAGGTGTCGCCGCATCATCTGGACGATGGGGAGCAAGTGGGCGCAATCCTGCGGGCGGAGGGCGCGAAATTCGTGACGCTGGTGCACGATGTGATCCCGCTCACCCATCCCGAATTCGCCCGGCCTCAGGGCGCGGAGGAGCATTTGAAGCGAGTGCGGACGATCGACCGCTATGCAGATGGCATCATCGGCAACAGTCAGGCGACGATCGACGCGCTGGCGCCGCATCTGACGCGGGGGCTGGACGGGCGGGTGATCCGGGTGGCGCATTTCGGGGCCGATGCGCCGGACATGGTGGTGGAGGGTAGCCATGCCGTGCCGGATCGGCCCTATTTCGTCTATATCTCGACCATCGAGCCGCGAAAGAACCATCTGCTGCTGCTGAACATCTGGCGGCGGCTGGTGGAAAGGCTGGGCGACCAGGCGCCGGTGCTGGTGCTGATCGGACGGCGCGGCTGGGAGAATGAGAATGTCGTGGATATGCTGGAGCGTGCCGAAATCCTGCGCGGCCATGTGATCGAGGCGGGGAGCGTGCCCGACAATGCAATGAACGCGCTGGTCGCAGGGGCGAGGGCGATGCTGATGCCCTCCTTCGAGGAAGGCTATGGCATGCCGGTGATCGAGACCCTGTCGGCGGGCGTGCCGGTGATTTGCAGCGACATCGTCGCGCATCGGGAGGTTGGCGGCGATGCGCCGGATTATCTCGATCCGCTGGATGGCCTGGGCTGGCTGAGGGCCATCGAGGCTTACGGCAAGCCGGATTCACCCGAGCGGGCGGCGCAACTGGCGCGGATCGCGGGCTGGCGGCCGCCGACATGGGAAGCCTATTTCGACACTGTAACCGATATGTTGCAGGAGATGACGGCTTCGGCCTTCGCTTGACGTCTTCCCGTCGGGCGAGCAAGAAGCTGATGTGATTGCGTTTTTTGGCGGCTGAAAGCATCGCTCCATGCGCGCAGGGACTGGACGGGGCAGGGGACGGCTTTTCACGTGAACGCGCCAGCTTTTCTGCGCTCTCCATCCTTTCCGGGAATCAAGTCCGCGACCGCCGCGATCAGCCATCCACGGCAGATCGGGGATGCGCCTGTCGCGGTGGCCGACGCCGTGCTGGAGGCCATGGCCGAGGCGCGGGTGGGCGGCGCTTTCTGGGGCCACAGGCCGGAAGGGATCAGGCTGGTGGCGCGGGCGGGAATAGCCGTGCCGCAAGAAGCGCTGGAAGGTCTTTCCCTGCAGGAAATCGGCCTGGTTGGCGGCGGTCGGCACGGGAATGGCGTTGCGGGGCGTGATCTGCCGTGGCCCGTCGACCTTTGGACGGTGATTGCCGGCGCGCGATCGGTGCATGCGGCGGCGGATGATGAACTGGCGATCATCGCCGGTTTGCTGGGCGTGCCGGTCTATGGGGCAGATCAGCGGCCGGTCGCGGCGGTGGTGTTGCGGGAGGCGGCCCGGTCGGCCGTGGCGGCGGCGCGCTATCGCGATTGTTTCAGCGGAGAGCCGGTCGATGCCCTGCATGCCGTGGCGCAGCTTGCCGATTGGCGGCGGCATCTGGACGGCAATCACGGCATTGCGGCGGCCAGCGGCATGGCCTTCTGGAAGCGGGAGGCGATCCGTCATTTCCTCTGGGATGGGGTTCGCTCGCCCCCTTTCCTGTCGGCGGAAAAGGGCGTGCGGCGGGCGATCAGGCAAGGCGGCGCGCTGGCGGTCTGGCCCTCCCGCGTGCCGTCCGCCGCGTTGGACGAAGCGCGACGGCAGGGCGTGACCGTCGCCAAGGTCGAGGACGGCTTTCTGCGCTCGAAGGGGCTGGGCGCGGCGCTGCATCCGCCGGGGTCGGTGGTGGTCGACCGGTCGGGCATCTATTATGATGCGCGCTTTCCCAGCGACATGGAAAAGCTGCTGGCGACCCAGGGCTTTACCCCGGCGCTGGAGCGGCGGGCGGCGCGCCTGCGGGCCATGATCCGGGCTTCGGGCGTCACCAAATATGGCAAGGATATGGGCCAGATGATCGATCTGCCCCGGGGCCGCCGGACGATATTGGCCGTGGGGCAGGTCGAGGATGATCTGTCGGTCGAATATGGCGGCGCGGGCGTGACGGGCAATCTGGACCTGTTGCAGCGGGTGCGCGCCGCCGAGCCGGATGCCTTCATCGTTTATCGCCCCCATCCCGATGTGCAGGCGGGGCTGCGCAAGGGCCATCTGAGCGACGCCACGGTGCTCGCCCTGGCCGACGCCATCGACACCGGATCGCCGCTGATGGCGCTGGTGCAGGCGGTGGACGAGGTGCATGTGCTCTCCTCCCTCACCGGGTTCGAGGCGCTGATGCGCGACCGGCCGGTCACGGTCCATGGCATGCCTTTTTATGCGGGCTGGGGGCTGACCCGCGATCTTGCCGCGCCCAATGGACGGCGCGGGCGTCGACTCACCCTGGATCAGCTTGTCGCGGGCGCCTTGATTCTCTATCCACGGTATCTGGACCCGGTCACTCGCCTGCCTTGCGGACCTGAAATCATGGTGGAGCGTTTGGCAAGCGGGGCGCCGTCGCCCATGTCATGGCTAATCCGACTGCGCACTTTACAGGGGAAGTTGCAGAGATTTATGACCTTGTCCGCCGAGTATTTTCATGGTTGACGCGTCCGCCAAAACCTTCCTGTTTCTTCAGGGACCGCATGGCCCCTATTTCGCGATGCTGGCCGATGCGCTGCGGGTGCGGGGGCACCGGGCGCTGCGGATCAACATCAATGGTGGCGACAAGGTCGACTGGCCGGGCGAGGGCGCGACCGACTATCGGGGAACCTTCCGCAACTGGCCGCTCTTCTTCGACGATCATATCGTCAACCATGGCGTGACCGACCTGATCCTCTATGGCGACTGCCGGCCCTATCATGCCTCCGCGCACAAGATGGCGCAGCTGCGCAACCTGCGCGTCCATGTGGTGGAGGAAGGCTATATCCGTCCCGATTTCCTGACGCTGCAGGAAGATGGGGTGAACGGCAATTCGACCCTGCCGCTCGATCCCGAATGGTTTCTGGAGCAGGCGAAGACCCTGCCGCCCGAGGAGAACGGGCTGGAGCCGCAAATCCCCTCCACCTTCCGCCAGCGCGCCTTCAACACCGGGCGCAACGGCGTGGCGTCGGCGCTGATGCGGCCGGCCTTTCCCTTCTATCGGACGCATCGGCCCAACAGCTTCCTCTGGGAAACGGTGGGCTGGTTCAAGAAGCTGAACCTGCGTCAGAACGAGCGCCGCAAGTCGCGGGAGGAATGGGCGAAGGTCAAGGACCGGCCCTATTTCACTTTGCCGCTGCAACTGGATTCCGATTATCAGATCCGTGTCCATTCGCCCTTCGGCACGATGCGGGCGGCGCTGCGTTTCGTGATCAAGAGCTTTGCCGCCCACGCTCCGGCCAATACCGCGCTGGTGGTGAAGCGCCATCCGCTCGATCCGGGGCTGGTGGCCTGGGGGCGGCTGACGCGGCGGCTGGCGGCGCAATATGGCATCAGCGACCGCGTCCTCTACCTGGCGGACTGGGACATTGCCGAAGTGGTCGGCCAATCGCTGGGCGTGGTGACGGTCAACAGCACGGTGGGGACGCTGGCGCTGAATGAGGGCAAGCCCGTCGTCGTGCTGGGCCATGCGGTCTACAAGGTGCCGGGCGTGGTGCACAAACGGTCGCTGGACGAATTCTGGTCCGCGCCGGGCGCGCCCGACATGGCGCTCTATTCGGCCTTCCGCCGGGTCCTGATCGATCGTTGTCTGATCCGGGGCGGATTGCTGAGCGAGGAAGGGCTGCGCCTGCTGGTCGAGAATGCGGTCGAGCGGTTGACCCGCAGACCGCCGGCGCAGGCGCCCGTCCGGCGAGGGCCGGTGGTCCATGATCTGAACAGCGCCCGCACTGCTGTTCGTTAGCATGGCGGGGACGCCGCCGACGCTTTCCGGGATAGTGGAGGATAATCTGGCGACCCTGGCGTCGGGCGCCAGCGCGCGGGTTTGCCGCGTCGGGGAGCGCTTTGTCGTCAAGATCTTCCACGCTGCCGTGTCGGAGGAGATGATCGACCGTGAATTCGCCGCTGCGACGCTGGCGGCGGATTGCGGCATCGCCGTCGCCCGGCCGGTCGAGTCCTTGCGGTTGAGGGCGGGGCGGGCGATCCTCTATCCGGAGATTGAGGGGCCGACGATGATGCGCCAACTGCGCGTGCGTCCGCTGCGCAGCGGCGCGATGCTGCGCGACATGGCGGCATTCCATCGGCGGATTCACGACTGCCCGGCGCCGGGGTTGCGCTCGCTGCGGGACGTGTTGCGGACGGACATCGTCTACGGACCTGCGGATGCGGCCTTGCAGCAGGCGGCGCTTCGCCTGCTGGATGGGCTGCCCGATGGCGACCGGCTGTTGCATGGCGATTTTCACGTCAAGAATATCCTGATGACGGACAGCGGGGCGGTCGCGATCGACTGGTCGAAGGCGGCGCAGGGGGCGGTCACGCCGGATATAGTGCGCACGGAAATGCTGATGCGCTTTGGCGAGGGGCCGCAGGATTGGCTGACCAACAGGGCGCGGGACTGGGCGGCGCGATGCTATGCGGATCATTATCGTCGCCTTGCGCCCGGTCATTTTGCCCAGGTGGCGGAGTGGCGGGCCGTGGTTGGGCTGGCCTGGCTGCGCGCGCGGGCGTCGGTGCGGCGGAAGGCTTTTCTGGCCTATCTCAATCGTGCGTTGGCGGAGGTGGGCTTGCCGCTCATAGCGGAATGATGTGATCGGCCAGCCGTTCGACTTCCGCACGGTCGTGGCTGACATAGAGCATCGGCATGGCAAGGTCGTGCTTCATCCGCTCGATGACGGTCAGGATTTCCTCGCGCCTGGCCGGGTCGAGCGAGGAAAGCGGTTCGTCCAGCAGCAGGAAACTGGGGCCGGACAGTAGTGCCCGCCCGATCGCGACGCGTTGCGCTTCGCCGCCTGAAAGCGTGGCGGGCCAGCGATCGAGCAAATGGCCGATGCCCAGGAAATCGAGTACCGCCTCGAAGGGCAAGGGCGCATCGCCATGCCGACCGTAGAGCAGGTTGGCGCGCACCCGCATATGCGGGAAGAGGCGTCCGTCCTGGAAGACATAGCCTGCCCGGCGTTGGGGCGCCGGAACATTGATGGCGGCGCTGCTGTCGAACAGCGTTTCACCTGCGACTGCTATCCGGCCGCGATCCGGCGTGATGATGCCCGCGACCATGTTGAGGATGCTGGTCTTGCCCGCGCCGGATGGACCAAAGAGCGCGACGAGGCCTGCGCCCGCATGGGCATGCAGGGCGATGTGGCGTTCACCGATGCGGTGGTCGATCTCGATATCAAAGGACATGGTTGGTCCTTCCGCCGCCAGCCCGGCGGGCGAGCGCTTCGGAGGCGACCAGCGCGGCCAGCGACAGCAGGATCGAGATGACGGCAAGGCGCGTCACCGCCGTTTCCGCGCCGGGCATTTGCAGGGCGGAATAGATGGCGATGGGCAAGGTGCGGGTTTCGCCGGGGACATCGGACACGAAGGTGATCGTCGCGCCGAATTCCCCGATGGAACGGGCAAAGCCGAGCACCAGTCCGGCCAGCACGCCCGGCAGCGCCAGGGGCAGGGAAATGGTGAAGAAGACGCGCCGCCGCTTGGCTCCCAGGGTCTGGGCGGCCTGCTCCAGCCGCCGGTCGATGCCCTCGATCGATAGCCGCATGGCGCGCACCATCAGCGGCATCGCCATGATCGCGGAGGCGAGCGCGGCGCCGGTCCAGCGGAACATGAAGCTGACGCCCAGCGCCTGTTCGAACAGCCTGCCCAGCGGCCCGTTGGCGCCGAACAGCAGCAGCAGCAGCCATCCGGTCACGACCGGCGGCACGACGAGCGGCAGGTGCACGAGGGCGTCGACGAGCAGCTTGCCGGGAAAGCGCGACCGGGCGAGCAGCCAGGCCAGCGCGAAAGAGACCGGCAGCATCAGCCCGACCGCGACCAGGCTGACCCGGAGCGATAGAGTAACAATGCCCCATTCTTCGGGAGAGAGGATCATGCCGCCCTCTTTCTAGCAGGATAGTGGAAAATACCAGCCTTCGTCATGGGCATTGCATCGTTCCGGCTCACAGGGCAAATCCGCAGCCTGTCCCTTCTGGAGCTTCCCGCATGAAATCCTTGATCGCCTTCGACCTCGATGGAACCCTTGCCGAGAGCAAGCAGCCGCTGGGCGAGGCGATGGGGGAAGCGTTGGCACGACTGCTGGAGGTCGCGCATGTCGCGGTGATCTCCGGCGGCGACTGGCCGCAGTTCGACAAGCAGGTGGCGAGCCGACTGCCGGAACGGGCCGATCGTTCGCGCCTGTGGCTGATGCCGACGACCGGGACGAAGCTCTATACCCATGGCGAGGGCGGTTGGCGCCCGGTCTATGCCGAATTGTTCGATGAGGCGCAGAAACAGGCGATCCTGGCGGCGTTCGACGCTTCGCTGGAAGCGACGGGCTTCGTGCCGGAACAGGTGTGGGGTGAGCGGATCGAGGATCGCGGCAGCCAGATCACCTTTTCCGCCCTTGGCCAGCAGGCGCCGATCCACGCCAAGGAGGTGTGGGATCCCGATTTCGCCAAGCGCAGGGTGATTCAGGCGGATTTGCGAGATCGCTTGCCGGGCCTGTCGATCAACATGGGCGGGGCGACCTCCATCGACATCACGCGGGAGGGGGTGGACAAGGCCTATGGTCTGAAGAAGCTGCGCGACGCGAGCGGGATCGCGCTGGACGCGATGATGTTCATTGGGGATGCGATCTTCCCCGGCGGCAATGATTATCCGGCGAAGCAACTGGGGCTGGATACGGTGCGGGTGCGCGATCCGCAGGAGACGCTGGCGGTGATCGACGCGATTGTGGCCTGTCAGAGGTGATTTTCCCTCCCGGTTACGGGGAGAGAAAATCAAGGCCGGCTGAAACCGTAGCGGGCGAAGATGCTCTGTCCGGACCGCGACAGCAGGAAGCGGCGAAAAGCTTCGGCCTGCGGGTTCCGGCTCGCGCTCAGCCGGGCGATGGGATAGCGGATCGGCGCATGGCTGCCTGCCGGGAAAGCGCCGACCACGACCACGTCCTTCGATGCGCGGGCGTCCGTCGCATAGACGATGCCCAGCCGCGCCTCGCCGCGTTCCACCAGGGTCAGGGCCGAGCGGACATTGTCGCCCAGCGCCAGACGGTTCGCGACGCTGGGCCAGACGCCCAGCGCGGTGAGCGCCGCCTTTCCATATTTGCCCGCGGGCACGCTGTCGGGATTGGCCATGGCGAGCCGGGAATCGCCCAGCGCTCTGGCGATCGGCATGCCGCGCGCGATGCGCAGCCGCAGCGGCGCCCGCGCCGGGGCGACCAGCACCAGCCGGTTGCCCGCCATGTCGGCCCGGGTGCCGCGCTGGAGCAAGCCCCCCCTTTCGACATCGTCCATCCAGTCTTCATCCGCGGACACGAACAGGTCGGCCGGGGCGCCGCTCCTGATCTGGCGGGCGAGGGCGGATGAGGCGGCGAAGGACAGGACAGGCCGGGCATGGCGCTGCGCCGCCCAGGCATCGGCGGCGGTGTTCATCGCCTCCTGCATGCTGGCGGCGGCCAGCACCAGCGGACCGCGCTGCTGCGCCATGGCCGGGGCAAGCAGTATATGAAAGAATATAGCGACGAACGTAGCGGCGCGGAGAATCACTTTCGGCATGGCTTTGCTTCTGCCAGCTTCGCGCCCTTTTGTCTTGGTCCGCCATCGGTTAAGCGGAGTTTATGACGTTTCGTCCGACCCCGCCGGTCCAGGCCTGATCGCATCGTGGCGGTCGTTCGTTCGCTTTGCGGCCAATGCGGCGTGGGATGCGGCATCCGGGCCGTGACCGGCGAGGGGCGCGAGGCTCGCATCGAAGGCGATCCCGTGCATCCGGCCAATAGCGGCCTGCTCTGCACCCGCAGCGAGGCGCTGAAGGACATGCTCGCTTTGGACGGCCGATTGCTGCGGCCGATGGTGGATGGCCGTGCGGTCGGATGGGATCGGGCCATCGATCAGGCCACGCGCCGGCTTGCTAGCGTCATCGCCCGTCATGGCCCCGACAGCGTGGCGATGCATGTGCCGGGCGGCCTGCTGACCGAGGATTATTATGTCGCCAACAAGCTGATGAAGGGCTTCATCGGCTCCGCCCATATCGATGCGCCTGCCAGCGCGGCGGGCGGCATGGCGGCGGCGCAACGTGCCGCCTTTGGCGAAGATGTGATGCCCGCCGCCTATGAGGATCTGGCGCAGGCGGACATGCTGCTGTTGGTGGGGGAAGCGACTGCGCGCCGTCATCCGGTGCTGCATGAGCGGATTGCCGAGGCGCGGGCGGAACAGGGTGCGCGCCTTGTCCTGATCGCGCGCACGGACGAGGGGCAGGAGGTCGAGGCCGATGAGCGCCTGACAGTCGCGCCGGGCAGCGAGGCGGCGCTGCTGAGCGGGTTGCTGCTGCATTGCTATGATCATGGCGTGCTGGACCGGGATTTTCTGAATCGGAACCTGCTCGTGCCGCCGGACTTTTGGGTGGGCCTGCGCCGGGGGCATGATCTCTGGTCGGTGGCGCGGGCCTGCGAGTTGGCGCCGGGGGAAGTGCGCGGATTTTATGAGCGGGTGGCGGCCATGCCCCGGCTGGTGACGCTGTTCAGCCCGCGTGGCGCGGGGGAGGCAGGGCGGCGCCTGTCGGCCGCCATTCTCAATTTCCATCTGGCAACCGGGCGGATCGGCAAGCCGGGCGCGGCACCCTTTGCGGTGACGGATGCCGCCAATGGCATGGGCGCGCGCGAAGTCGGATGCCGGGCCGGTGAACTGGCCGCGCACCGGGACTTTTCGATCGAGGCCTTGGCGCAGGTCGGCCGCTTCTGGGGCGCGGCCGCGCTGGCGGACAGGCCGGGATTGTCAGGCGCCGCGCTAGCCGACGCGATCGAGACGGGACGCATCAAGGCGTTGCTGATGCCGGGCGGCTTGCCGTCGGCTTCGCATCCGATCCGTGGCCTGCTGGAGCAGGTGCCGCTCATCATCCTGACCACGCCGTGGAACGAGCCGGAAGTGGAGACGCTGCGCATGATCGCGCTTCCTGCCCCGGTATGGATCGAAAAGGACGGGACGTTGACCGGCGCCGACCGGCTGATCAGCCGGCAGCGGTGGCTATTCCCGTTGCCTGGAGAGGCGAAGCCCGACTGGTGGATCATGACCCGGATCGCCCAGGCCATGGGCTGGCGCGATGCCTTTCATTATGAACGGCCCGCGGAAATCTATCGCGAGCATGTGCGGCTGACCGCCTATCGCAATGAGGGGGCGCGGCTGCTGAACCTCAAACGGCATGCGCCCATTTCCAACCCCGCTTATGATGAACTGACGCCGTGGCGTTGGGGAGAAGTGCCGTTTGATGAAGGGCGCTTTCCCACGCCGGATGGGAAAGCGCGGTTGGTCGCCTTCTGGGATCAGGATTCCTGACCGGCGATCGTGCGCAGATGCTCCAGCAGCGCGTCGCCATTGGCGGCCCAGGTGAAGCGCAGCGCAGTTTCGCGCACCGCTTCCCGTTCGGGCGGGTTGACCAATATGTCGCTGATGGCGGCGGCCAGGGCTTCGGGTTGGCGGGCGACGATCTGCCCCGCTTCGGGCCGGTCGAGCAGTTCGCGCGCGCCGCCGACGTCGCTGATCACGATCGGCGTGCCGCAGGCCAGCGCCTCCACCCAGGCATTGGCCAGGCCTTCGGACGAGGATGGCAGCGCCATGACGTCGGCGGCGGCATAGATGCGCGGCAGCCGGTCATGCGGCACGGACCCCAGGAAGCCGATGCGCCGGTCGACGCCCAGTTCCTCCGCCTGTTTCTCCAGTGCGCGGCGATATTGCCCCTGACCCGCGAACAGCAGCGTGACGCCCGGCAGTTGCGGTAGCGCCTGCACCAGCAATTCCTGCCCCTTGCGCGGAATGAGCGCGCCGACGCACAGCACCACCGGCCCTTCGAAGCCCAGGCTTTCCTTCGCCGCCGCCTGGTCGGTCAGTTCGAATCGGTCCAGGTCGACGCCGGTATAATGGACGCGGATCTTGTCTGCATCGATGCCCATGCGCGCCATCGACCGGCGCATCGCGTCGGACACGGAGAGCAGCCCGGCGGCGTCTTCGGCTGCGCGCTGCACCATTTTCCGCGTGCCCCGGCGCATGCCCCAATAATGGATGTCGGCGCCGCGAGCCTTTACCGAATAGGGAATGCCCAGCGCGCGGGAAAGCCGCTGCGCCACCGGGCCGTCGGGGAAGAAGAAGCTGGCGTCGATGACGTCGAAAGGCTGCTGCGCATGCAGGCGCCTGACCAGCGGCAGGATGGCGCGGGTCATGCTGTGGACGTTGAAGCGCCCGCCGAATTTGGGAATGATCGGAAAGACCGGGCGATGGACGGTCAGATCCTTCCACCGTTCCTTGGCGGGCAAGGCGCGCAGGGCGGCATATCGCTTCGCCTTCGACAGCGGCCAGGGCGGGATGCCCAGCGGCGCGACGACCGTGACCTGGACGCCGTCCCGGCTCGCCAGTTCCCGTGCCTGCCGTTCCACGAAGACGCCGAAATTGGGACGGCTCATGTCCGGGAACAGGGTCGACAGCATCAGGACGTTCAGCGTCATCGCATCTTCCTAACGGGTAGCTTCGCGTCAACCATGGTCAGGGCAGGGTTAAGGATGAAATCGCCTTTGTCTACAGTCGTCTCACCAGTTGGACGGCCACGGCGCCCCAAGGTGGGTCACTTATCACCTGCTGGCGCGTACCGCTGCCCAAAGGAAGGATGTGCAGCCGGTCGTCCTCGCGCCCGATCAGCCGTCCGAACAGAAAGCGTCCGGCATGGCGCGGCAGCAGCAGGTCGCGGTTGAGCACGCTGGAAAATTCGTCGGGCAGGATGCGGCGGCACCAGATTTCATCACCGCTGCGGTAATCCCCGATGCTGCCCGATACTTGAACGCCGACCATCGCATCGACGGGCGCTGGAGGGGGAAGGGAGAGCGGCCGGGTCGGCGCGCGGGCGCCCTCCGGCCCCAGCAGCGCGGCGACCGGCACGACATTCTGGCCGGGCAGGGCGACCAGTTCGGAAGAGGCGACGCCCAATGCCTTGGCGATGCGGTTCAGCCAGTTGACCGATACGGTTCGGGTGCCGGTTTCCAGCCGGCCGATGGTCTGGGCGGTGGTCGGGGGAACGCATAACGCGCCGACCTGCTCCAACGTCAGTCCCTTGGCTTTGCGTACCTCCCGGATGCGGGTGATCATATCTCGTCCTATTTTTTACCTATTTGGTTTTTATGCTTTCCTACAAACTGATGGGCGTGGCAAGTCCCCTTGCATCCAGTTCCAGTAGGGAGACGCGCCATGGCGATGCAATTTGTCGAACAGATCATAGAGGATCCCTTCGGTCGGGCGCAGAAGGTGGCGGTCAATCTGCACGAATCGCCGCTCGCCTGGCTGCATGCGCGGGGGCATTTGAGCGAGCGGCATTATCTCGCCGGGGACAGGCTGCGCGCGGATTGGGAAAAGGCGGGGCTGGGGCCGCGAATCACCATGCGCTGGGATGCGGCGCCGGGGCAGCGGCAGGGCAGAGGGGCGGGGACGGTCGAGCCGGGCCTTGCGCAACTGTCTGCGCGGGAACGGTTCGACGGCGCGATCCGCGCGGCGGGGCCGGGACTGGCCGATGTGCTGTGGCGCGTCGTTTGCGCGGGCGAAGGGCTGGTCGCGGCGGAAAAGGCGCTGGGCTGGCCGAGCCGCGCGGGCAAACTGGTGCTGACGCTGGCGCTGGATCGAGTGGCGGGGTGGTATCGGGTGGGGTAGGTGAGGCGGGTTTTGGCCGTTCCACACCTATAACTGCTGCTCTCAGGCCAGTTCCACCTTCAACTCCGATGCCTCCGCTCCGATCACCCTGACCCTTGTTCCGACCGGGGCGTCGGGACCACGGCAGGACCAGACGCTGTCCCCCACCTTCACCCGCCCATGCCCATTGTCGATCGGTTCGACGACGGTGACGATCTCTCCCACCAGTCGCGCCGTGCGGTCGTTGAGCAGCGGATCCTGCGAATCCACCGGATTGGCGGTGTACCAGCGCCGCCCGCCCCATACCGACACCAGGCAAAGGCCCGCGAAAAGCAGCAACTGGAGAGGCACGGAGATCGGGAAGGCGAGGGCCGCAAGGCCCGTCACGGCGGCGGCCAGCGCGACCCAGATCAGGAACACGCCGGGTATCAGAACCTCGGCCACGCCGAGCAGCGCGGCGAAGACCAGCCAGCCCCAATGATCGTCCAGCATGGCGAGCCAGTCGGTCATGCCTGCCCCTGCCCGAACGGGCCGCGGCGCGGCGGCGCGGCAGGGGGTGGAGGCGGCGTGATTTCCCCCAATGCCTCCTTCGCCAGCGCGCCGATGCCGCCCAAAGTGCCGATCAATTGGGTCGCCTCGACCGGGAAAAGGATCGTCTTGGCATTAGGCGAAGTGGCGAACTGGCTCACCGCCTCGACATATTTCTGGGCGATGAAATAGTTGATCGCCTGCGCATTGCCATTCGCGATGGCGTCGGACACCATCTGCGTCGCCTTGGCTTCTGCCTCCGCCTCGCGTTCGCGGGCTTCGGCATCGCGGAAGGCGGCTTCGCGGCGGCCTTCCGCCTCCAATATCTGGCTCTGCTTCTGGCCTTCGGCCTTCAGGATTTCCGAGGCGCGCAGGCCTTCCGATTCCAGAATGAGGGCGCGCTTCTCACGCTCGGCCTTCATCTGGCGGCCCATGGCGTTGACGATGTCGGCGGGCGGGCGGATGTCCTTGAGTTCGACGCGGGTGATCTTGATGCCCCAGGCATTGGTGGCATGATCGACCACCGACAGCAGGCGGGCGTTGATCTCGTCGCGCTTGGAGAGGGTTTCGTCGAGGTCCATCGACCCCATCACCGTGCGAAGGTTGGTGGTGGCGAGCTGCATGATCGCGACATAGAGTTCCGACACCTCATAGGCCGCCTTGGCCGCGTCCAGCACCTGGAAGAACACGACGCCGTCGACCGAGACCATCGCATTGTCCTTGGTGATGATCTCCTGCCCCGGAATGTCGACCACCTGTTCCATCATGTTGATCTTCCGCCCCACCGCATAGAAGAAGGCGGGATAGAAATTGAGGCCGGGGCGCGCGACTTCCGTGAAGCGGCCGAAGCGTTCGATGGTATATTGATAGCCTTGGCGCACGACCTTGACGCTCACCGCCAGATAAAACAGCACCAGGAATGTCACCGTCAGTGCGAATGTCGTCAGCATCGCTGCTTCCCCCCTGAAATCCGCTTGGACTATGACGTGAAATCATGAATGGGAAAAGGCAAAGTGATAGGAGTTTCATCATGTTGTTGCGCCACGCCCGATCGCTGCTGTTCCTGCCCGCGTCGAACCCCCGCGCCATCGCCAAGGCGCGGACCCTGCCCTGCGACATGGTGATCCTGGATCTGGAGGATGCGGTGCCCGACGATCGCAAGGAAGAGGCGCTGGCCAATGCGGTCGAAGCCGTGGCGGAGGGCTTTGGCGGGCGTCTCTGCGCGGTGCGCATCAATGTCGAGGGCGCGCCGTCGCATGGGCGGGAGATGGTGGCGCTCAAGGCGTCCGCCGCCGACTATGTCGTGCTGCCCAAGGTGGAAAATCCCCGCCAGGTGAAGGATGTGTTCAGCGTCTGCCAGAAGCCGGTGATCGCGATGATCGAAAGCGCCGCCGGCGTCGTTGCGGCGCAGGCGATCGCGGCGGCGGAGGGCTGCGAGGGGCTGTTCATGGGGAATAACGACCTGCGTCAGGATCTGGGAATTCCGCCGTCGGCGGGACGGGACGGTCTGGCGCTGTCGCTGCAATCGGTCATCCTGGCGGCGCGCGCGGCCCGGATCGCGGCGTTCGACGGGGTGTTCAACCGGCTGGACGATGAGACCGGATTCGAAAGCGAATGCGCGGCGGGGCATATTCTGGGCTTCGATGGCAAGACGCTGATTCATCCCAGCCAGGTGCCGGTCGCCAATCAGGTATTCGGTCCCGATCCCCAGGCGGTGGCGGATGCGCGGCGGCTGATAGAGGCGGCGACTGGCGGCGCCGAGCGTTTCGAGGGCCGCATGATCGAGAGCATGCATGTCGAGGAAGCCAAGGCGCTGATCGCTCGCGCCGAGGCGGTGGTGGCGTAGCCGCGCCGCCGGACGATGAAAATATCCGGATGGATAATAGCCTTTTGAGGCGTCGGGATAGGGGAAAGGACGCAATTCCGCGATGTTTCCGGATGCGTCATAAATGTCACTGTCAACAAATAATTAATGGCATTTTTATGGCAAAATGTTAATGTTCGATCTGCGGGGTCCAGCCGATTCTGCGAGGTCCATCATGTCTAGGTTGAGGATGGCGGCGGGTGCCGCCAGTTGTTTCGTTGCGCTCTTTTTGGGTGGTGCTGCGTCTGCGGGGGAGGCACAGTGCTGGCAGCCTTATGAAGTGGAAGCGGCACGAGTCAGGGATTTACAGATCATGTTGATGCTGGGATCGCTGAAGTGCCGGTCGACGAATAGTGAAATAACGGCGAAATACGATAAGTTTAATGAGAGAATGGGAAACGCCGATAAATATAATAGTGCGTTGAAGCTGCGCTTCATGCGAGAAAATGGCATAGCTGACGGGCAGCGTGCTTATGATGATTTTATAACCAGGCTGGCCAATAGTCATACCGATGGCGTCCAATCCGCGGGTTTCTGCCAAATGGCCGATACGCTGCTGACCTTGGCGACCAATGCCGGTGAGAATGAACTTCCGATGCTGGCTCGGAATTTCTCGGACAAACCGGCGGGGGTTGGCGATGTCTGTGAATTGAAGACCGCTGTGGCGGCGGCTCCGGCCGTGGTTGCTGCGGATGCAGTGAAAGCGGCGGCGCCGGTCAATGATCCGGTGACACCGACAGCGGTAGCGGCTGAGACGGCAGCGCCGCCGCCGGTCACGCCACAATCCGCTGCGGCGGCGCTGGAGGCGGCTGCGGTCGCGCTTCAGTCGGCTGCGGCGAGCCTCAAGACCCAGTCCGGTGCACCGGCCAGCGCGGCGACAAAGGATGCCGCGTCGGACGCCCAGCCGACGCTGGTGGCGGTGGCGAAACCAGTAAGCTGAGAGTTGGAGAGGTGCCGCGTTATTGGGGGAGCGCGGCATGGGGGTAATCAGACCCCGGAGCGCTTTTTAGTCCCCGCTGCGTTCCCTTGGACTCCAACTCCGGCTTGCCGGTCTGGATAAGGTAGCGAGTCTTGCGCTGCGCGGCATTGATCGGGCGTGGGTCGTACGTTCTGCGGTTGGTCGACATCAACGATGGCGGCCGGATTCATTCTCATCCGTGGCCAGGACAGTTTTTCCTGCCTGAAGCTCAGCGCTTTTCATATTTCCAGTTGCGGCCCTTGCCCTCCGCGATCCATTCCACCGCTTGGGTGATGCGCTTGTCGCGCGTCGCGTCGGTCCGGGCATCATTGATCCATTCGCAATAGTCCCGGGTCTTGCCGGGCGGGAACTTTGCCCAGATGGCGGCCGCAGCCGGATTGGCGTCGATGGCGGCGGCGAAGTCGGGATGCAGCGGGAGCGGCGCACGCGGCGCCTTCAGGCTGCTGCGCGGCTTGTCGCCCGCGTCGATCAACGCCATGGCCTTGGCCAGCAAAGCGGCGATGTCCGCGTCGGCGGGCAGGTCGCTCAGGCTTGCGATCCGGCCGAACTGGCCCATGGCTTCTTCGCTGGCGCTCTCCCGCTCCACCTTGTCATGCCAGAAGCCGAAGGCGACATGGCGCTGGAAGCCGGCCATGTTGCAGAGATTCCGATCCCGATAGGTGAAGAAGGGCATGCCCCATTTCACCGCCTCCACAATATCGGGGGAGGCGGCGTGGATCAGGGCGCGCAAATGGGTGAGGATAGGCCGGGCGAAATCGGCCTGCTTCGCGATATAGGCGTCGATGCGGGGATCGCCCGCCATCGCCTTCACCTTTGCCGGTGGCGGGCGGTCAGCAGATAGTTGATCGCCTTGTTGGACGAGAGGATGAAGCCCTTGGCGGGCGTGAAGCTGAGGCCGGTGCTGTCGGTGACTTCCAGGCCGGCGTCCTCCAGCAGCTTCGTCAGTTCGTCGGGGTTCAGGAATTTGTGCCAGTCATGGGTGCCCTTGGGGATGCCGCCGATGCTTTCGCCAATGGTGATCATGGCGATGCGGGAGAGCGGCGTGCGATTGGGGGTCGAGAGGATCAGCAGGCCGTCCGGCGCCAGCCTTTCCGCCAGCGCGGCGATGAAGGCCGCGGGGTCCGTGACATGTTCGATCACTTCCATCGATGTGACGAGATCGAAGCCGGTTTCCTCCAACTGCTCCACCGGGGTTGCACGATAGTCGATGGCAAGGCCTTGCCCCTCGGCATGGCTGCGCGCCACGGCGATATTCTCCTCCGCAGCATCGAGCGCCGTCAGCTTCGCGCCCATGCGCGCCAGCGGTTCGGAGAGCAGCCCCGCGCCGCAGCCGACGTCCAGTACTCGTCGGCCCGTAAGGGGGTGAAAGCTATGGCAATGCCCCGGCCAGTGCCTGTCGATGGCGTCGCGGATATAGCGCAGGCGCACGGGGTTGAGTTTGTGCAGCATGGCGCTGCTGCCCTTGGGATCCCACCAGTCGGCGGCCATGCTGCCGAAATGCGCGGCTTCGCGGGGATCGATGGTGCTGGAAACGGTGTTCGCCATGGCTCCCTGCTATCAGCGTCCGCACGTCCGCGCCACCTGTGCTTTGCCGGGGCGGGGGGTGGGAGGTTGCCATATTCGCCGCTGCTGCTAATAGGAGCGCCGTTTTTGTACCCATATTGGGCATTTTCTTTCTTTTCAGCAGGCGGGTTCGACAAGCAAATGGCGCGCATCGTGATGAAATTCGGCGGCACCTCCATGGCGGGGATGGAGCGAATTCGCAACGTGGCCGCGCGAGTCAAACATGTCGTCGAACAGGGTCATGAAGTCGCCGTCGTCGTCTCCGCCATGGCGGGCGACACGGACCGGCTGGTCGGATTCTGCAAGGAAGCCTCGCCGCTCTACGATCCGGCGGAATATGACGTGGTGGTCGCCAGCGGCGAGCAGGTGACGAGCGGCCTGCTCGCCATGACGCTGAAGGCGATGGGCGTGGATGCGCGGAGCTGGCTCGGCTGGCAACTGCCCATCCGCACCAACGAAGCGCATTCCAAGGCACGCATCGGAGAGATCGACACGAACGACCTGCTCGCTTCCATGCGATCGGGCACGGTCGCGGTGATTCCCGGCTTCCAGGGCATGATGGAGGATGGCCGCATCTCGACTCTGGGCCGTGGCGGGTCGGATACGTCTGCGGTCGCGGTGGCGGCGGCGCTGAAGGCGGATCGCTGCGACATCTATACGGACGTGGACGGCGTCTACACCACCGATCCCCGCATCGTGGCGCGGGCGCGCAAGCTGGACCTCGTCACCTATGAGGAAATGCTGGAGCTGGCCTCGGTCGGGGCCAAGGTGCTCCAGACCCGTTCGGTCGGCCTCGCCATGAAGGAAGGCGTGGTCGTGCAGGTGCTTTCCTCCTTCGATGATCCCACCCAGGATGACCTCCCCGGCACGCTGATCGTCAGCGAAGAGGAACTGGAAGCCAAGCTCAAGGAAGACAAGATGGAACGTCAGCTCATCACCGGCATCGCCCATGACAAGAATGAGGCGAAGATCACCCTGACCCGCGTGCCGGATCGTCCGGGCGCCGTGGCGCACATCTTCGGGCCGCTGGCCGATGCCGCGATCAACGTCGACATGATCATCCAGAATGTCGGCCGCGACAAGGGCGAGACCGATGTGACCTTCACCGTGCCCGGCGCGGACCTGGCGCGGGCGCTGGACGTGCTGGAGAGCCAGAAGGACGTGATCGGCTTCAACCGGGTGATCCCCGATACGAAGGTGGCGAAGGTGTCGGTCGTCGGCGTGGGCATGAAGAGCCATGCGGGCGTGGCTTCGGCGATGTTCCAGGCGCTGGCCGATCGCGGGATCAACATCCTCGCCATCTCGACCAGCGAGATCAAGGTGTCGGTGCTGATCGACGAGGATGAGACCGAACTGGCGGTGCGCGTGCTGCATACCGCTTATGGGCTGGACGCGCCGGTCGCTTGATTTATCGGCCCCTCCCCTTCGGGGGTGGGGCTGTGCCCCACAAAGCAGCGTGTGGGGAGAACCCCCACCCCAACCCTTCAAACGAGTCACGTGCCTCGTTTGAACCTGAAGGGGAGGGGCTATTTGATTCTAGAGGCTTGCACATGACGAACGCCAAACTCGCTTCCCTGATGGCCCGCGGCACCGAATTTCTGGGCTGCGACGTCGCGATCATGTGCGGGGCGATGAGCTGGGTTTCGGAGCGGCATCTGGTGGCGGCCATCTCCAATGCGGGTGGCTTTGGCGTGATCGCCTGCGGTGCGATGACGCCTGACCTGCTCGACAAGGAAATTGCGGCGACCAAGGCGCTGACGTCCAAGCCCTTCGGCGTGAACCTCATCACCATGCACCCGCAATTGTTCGAACTGATCGATGTCTGCGCGAAGCATGAGGTCGGACATGTTGTCCTGGCAGGCGGCCTGCCGCCCAAGGGCAGCATCGAAGCCATCAAGCAAAAGGGCGCCAAGCTGATCTGTTTCGCCCCCGCATTGGCGCTGGCGAAGAAGCTGGCACGGTCGGGCGTCGATGCGCTGGTGATCGAGGGAATGGAAGCAGGCGGCCATATCGGGCCCGTCTCGACCAGCGTGCTGGCGCAGGAAATCCTGCCCGAAATGGCGGCGCAGCTTCCGGTGTTCGTCGCGGGCGGAATCGGGCGCGGCGAGTTGATCGCCGGCTATCTGGAAATGGGCGCGGCAGGCGTGCAGCTTGGCACCCGCTTTGCCTGCGCGACCGAGAGCATCGCGCATCCCAATTTCAAGAAGGCGTTCTTTCGCGCTTCGGCACGCGATGCGATCGCCAGCGTGCAGATCGATCCGCGACTGCCGGTCATTCCCGTCCGCGCGCTCAAAAATGCCGGGACCGAGGCCTTTACCGCCAAGCAGCGCGAGGTTGCCAATCTGCTGGACAGTGGTGCGGTCGACATGGGCGAGGCGCAGCTTCAGATCGAACATTATTGGGCGGGCGCGCTGCGCCGCGCGGTGATCGATGGCGATGTCGAAGGTGGATCGCTGATGGCCGGGCAGTCGGTCGGCATGGTGTCCAAGGAAGAGTCGGTGACCGATATCATCGCCCAGTTGATGGACGAAGCGGCGGTGGCGCTGGAACGGCGCGGATAGGGCCAATCGACATTCAGATGATGACGTGCTGAAAATGGTGGTTTTTCGTGACCCGGAGCGCAGCGTACTAAAAGTACGTGAGCACCGGAAGCACGGAAAAGGGCCATTTGCAGGCCGTCAGGGCTGAATGTCGATTGGCCCTAGGGTTGTTCATGCCGACCCTGTTCTTGTGCAGGGAAGCGGCGGGATGAAATGAATCCCTTGCCGGATGGGCCGGGTTCCGTTCCGGTCGTCAGGAACGCATGGCTTTGCCATGAGTTTGTTCTGTCCGGATAATGACCAGAGGGATGTAAGGGTGCCGCTGCGTACCGTCGTTCGCCGTTTTCATGAGCTTGCATCTGTCACGGCGCTCGCGCTGATCGCAGGCTGTTCCACGCCCGAGAAGGCGCCGCCGCCCACGCCGCCGCCCCCGGTGGTGCCGACGATCAAGCCTCTGCCGCCCATGGGCGCGGTCGAGGAGATGAGCATTCCGGAAGTGGGCGGTGATGGCAAATATCTGACGCCCAATCGCGGAGTGACGGCCAATACCGCACTCTGGCATGTGCGCATGGCGCTGAACGTCGCGGCGCTCTCCTGCCATGGCGTCTACGAACCGGCGCGCATCCAGTATAATCAGATATTGCATGTGCATGAGGCAGCGCTGCGGGAGGCGAATGCGGCCGTCGACCGCAATTATCTGGTTGCTTACGGCACGGGCGGGCTCAAGGCGCGGGAGTTGCTGAATACCGTCGTTTATAATTTCTTCGCTCTGCCGCCGGTGACGAAAAGCTTCTGCCCTGTCGCGATCGAGGTGGGGGCGAAGGTGCTGGCGATGCCGTCGAACCAGTTGCTGGCCTATGCGCCAGAGGCGCTCACGGCGCTCGAAAAGCCGTTCCAGGATTTCTACGCGGCCTATGCCGATTATCTGCGGCGCCTGGCCGAGTGGCAGTCGCGCTTCGGCGGCACGGTGACGGTGGTGGTGTCGCCCACGCCGCTGCCGCCGCCGCCAACGCCGCCCAAGGAAGTGGCGTCCGGTTTCGTTCCCGCCTCCCCGGTGACGCCGCCTTCGGCCATGGCGCGGGGCGCGCCGGTACGGGTCGAGGTGCCGACCTTTCCGCTGACGCCGATGCGGGAAACCTTCATTCCCGTGCAATAGAGCATCGTGCGGAAAAGTGGGAACCGGTTTGCCGCTTAAAGCGATGCAACCACAAGGAATTAGAGCGCGCGCCCTGCGTCTGATTGAGCGCAGCGCGCTCTCATTATCTTTTGTTTTCCGCATTCTGCGAGCCATCGGCTGTTCCAGCCGATTTCAGAATGCTTTAGCCCGTCAGTCGCGCGCGTCGAAGCGGTGGCGGGATTCCTCTACCGTATCCAGATTGCGCTCCGCCCAGACCCAGACGCCGCAAAAGGCGGCGCTGAGACTGTTGCCCAATGGGGTCAGGGCATAGTCGACGCGAGGCGGCACCACCGGATGGACCGTGCGGGTGAGGAGGCCGTCGCGTTCCATCTGGCGCAGCGTCTGGGTCAGCATCTTCTGGCTGATGCCCTCCACCTGCTGCGCAATGCGGGTGAAGCGTAGCGTGCCCTTTTCCTCCAGCAGTTCGAGGACCAGCAGCGTCCATTTGTCAGCGATGCGGCCGATCAGATCGTTCACCAGCCGCTCGATTCGCGGGTCGAGCGGCGCTTCGGGATTGGTGTCGATGAAGCTTTCCGCTTCAGCGATCTGATCGGGAGCGAAGCGTTTTTCCAACGGATTTGCCATTTCTCACCTTCGAGTATGTATGACACTTCGCGGTGCCTTCTTTCCAAAAGAGAGTGTAGCCCTAAATTGCCGTTCACACCATGGCTTCACAGGAGATGACCCATGCAGAAGAGCGGCAACACCATCCTCATCACCGGCGGCGGTTCGGGTATCGGCGCGGCGCTGGCGCATGAATTCCATGCGGCGGGCAATCAGGTCATCATCGCGGGGCGGCGGCAGGCGGCGCTGGATGCCGTGGTCGCGGAGCATCCGGGCATGGCGGCCCTGACCGTCGATATGGAAAATCCCGAAGCGATCGCAACCTTTGCCGGGAAGGTGGTTTCGGATTTCCCGGCGCTCAATGTCGTGATCCATAATGCCGGGATGATGACAGTGGAGAATCGGATCGACCTTGCCGTTGCAGAGGCCACCATCGTGACCAATTTGCTGGGGCCGATCCGGCTGACCCATGCTTTGCTGCCGCATTTGCTGGCGCAGCCCGCCGCAACGCTGATGACGGTGACGTCGGGACTGGCCTTTGTCCCGCTGGCGGCGACGCCGACCTATAGCGCGACCAAGGCGGCGCTCCATAGCTGGTCGCTGTCGATGCGCGAACAGCTCAAGGGCACCAGTGTAGAGGTGATCGAACTGGCCCCGCCGGGCGTGCAGACCGACCTGATGCCGGGCCATGCGGAAAATCCGCAGATGATGCCTCTGGATGCGTATATCGCGGAGGTCATGGGCCTGCTGGGGCAGGAGCCTGCCTTGGAGGAAATCTGCGTCGAGCGGGTAAAGTTCCTGCGTGATGCGGAGCGGCGCGGCGAGTTTGCGCAGGTGTTCGGGATTTTGAACGCGGGGCATTGAGCGGAGAATGTCTACGCCGTCCTGATCCTGGGTGGGTTGGTCCTCAAGAAGCTGGCGTGACCGTCGAAGGCGCTTTGGTGGGCAAGGGGAAGAGGCGGACGAAGCGCCTTGCCAACGCCTTGTCTCCCTCCACCTGAAGCGCATCCGCGACATCCTCAAAAGTGAGATCGCCATAGATCACGGCGGCCAGCGCATTGCGGTCGCCGGACAGGATCGCGTCCGCACCGGCCGCTTCGCCGCGCTCGGCCGTGAAATCGTCGTTCTTCAGGATCAGGCGGAACTCCTCCTCCCCGAAGCGCAGGCCGATGGTGGCGTTCAAATCACCGATGCGGCCGCGGTCGATCATGGTGCGCAGCGACAGGATCACCGACACGTTGCTCATGGGCATGCCCGGTTGCATCGTGGGCGAGCGGGAGGCCCAGCGGCCCAGCACCTGGAACAATATTTCCGACTCGCGGCCCCATTGCGTCAGCTCATAGATCTGGCTGGCGGCGGGCGGGGGCAGGCGGCGGCGGATGAGGATGCTGGTGGCCTCCAGCTCCTCCAGCCTTTGCGTCAGCACATTGGCGCTGATTCCGGGCAGGCTGGCGCGCAGATCGGTGAAGCGCTTGGGGCCGAGCATCAATTCCCGCATGATGAGGAGAGCCCATCGGTCCCCGATCAGGTCCAGCGCATGGGCCGTCGCGCAGCCATCCTGATATGCCCGTTTTTTCAATCGCCTGCGCCTCTAGTTATTTTTTATAACTTATAAGTTGTATAAGATAATTTGCGAGTGCATGAAGTTCAAGCCAGTGAGTCGCATCGACGACCCTGCAACAGATAATCGCGAGGAGATGTGTGATGTCGAACGCCCCCGCTCCGAAGATGATTTTCGTGAATCTGCCGGTGACGGACCTGCCTGCCTCGATCGCCTTCTATGAGGCGGTGGGCGCGATCCGGAACAATGATTTTGCCGATGACAGCGCGCAGATGTTGAGCTTTTCGGAAAGCATCCATGTCATGCTGCTGACGCATGAGCGGTTCACGAGCTTCACGCCGCGCAAGATTCCCGATGCGCATGAAACCGCGCAGGTGCTGTTGGCGTTGAGCGAAGCGAGCCGGGCGGATGTCGATGCGACGGCGGACAAGGCGCTGGCGGCGGGCGGAACGGAGCCCAATCCGCGGCAGGACCATGGTTTCATGTATGGCCGCAACTTTGCCGATCTGGACGGCCATATCTGGGAAGTGGCATGGATGGATATGGAAGCGGCGCTGGCGGCCAACAAGGAAGCGGCCGCCTGAACTCTGCCTTTTCTGAGGAGAGATGCGATGAGCTATATGGACGGTTTCGTGATCCCGGTGCCCAAAGGGAACAAGGAGCGGTATAGGG
Source organism: Sphingobium sp. TB-6 (assembly GCF_012927365.1). Taxonomy (NCBI): domain Bacteria; kingdom Pseudomonadati; phylum Pseudomonadota; class Alphaproteobacteria; order Sphingomonadales; family Sphingobiaceae; genus Sphingobium; species Sphingobium sp. TB-6. The sequence continues at coordinate 384,527 of NZ_JABBGL010000002.1, forward strand.
AAGTGGCGGCCTATGCTGCGCCGATCTTCATCGAACATGGCGCGCTGCGGATCGTCGAGTGCTGGGCGAACGACATCAAGCCCGGCAAGGTCAACGACTTCCGTACCGCCGTCATTGCGGAGGAGGATGAGGAGGTCGTCTTTTCCTGGATCGAATGGCCCGACAAGGAGACGCGTGACGCGGGCGCGGAGAAAGTCATGAACGACCCGCGGATGCAGCCCAAGGAAGGGGAGGACATGCCCTTTTCCGGCGCGCGGTTGATCTATGGCGGGTTTGAGGTGCTGCTGGACGCTAAGGCTTGAGGAGGCTGGGATGACCGATCTGAACGGCAAATTCTTCTGGTATGAACTCATGACCAGCGATCCCCAGGCGGCGATCGCCTTTTATGGCGGCATCGTCGGCTGGACCGCGCAGGCCTTTGGCGGTGGTCATGACTATCAGGTGATTTCGGGCAGTGCAGGGCCGATGGGCGGGATCATGGCGATCCCGGCGGAAGCCAGGGACTGCGGCATGTCGCCCTGGTGGGGCGGCTATGTCGGCTCTGCCGATGTGGACGCCGATGCGAAGCGGCTGACCGAGGCTGGCGGAACCGTGAAGCGGGCGCCGGAGGATATTCCGGGTGTCGGGCGTTTCGCGGTGATGGCCGATCCGGGCGGAGCCGTGTTCATGCTGCTCAAGGGGTCCAGTCCCGACGGGATGGACGCGCCGTCCCCCATGGCGAACGGGCATGTCGGCTGGCATGAGCTGTATAGCGGCGATTTCGACGCCGATCTGGCCTTCTACACGGGCCAGTTCGGATGGGCGAAGGGCGAGGCCATGGATATGGGCGAGATGGGCAACTATCAGCTTGTCTCCCAGACCGGCGGTACCGACTTCCAGAGCATGACCGGCGGCATCATGCCGCGTCCCAAGGAAGTGCCCGTTCCGGCGTGGCTTTTCTATTTTGTCGTGCCGGATATCGACGCCGCGAAGGAGAAGGTGAAGGCTGGCGGCGGCACCGTGCTGAATGGGCCGATGGAGGTGCCGGGCGGCGCCTGGATCATCCAGGCAACCGATCCGCAGGGCGCGATGTTCGCGCTGGTGGGCATGCGCTCGGCCGAGGGATAGGGAGAGGAACCATGTCAAAAATTTCACCCTGCCTGTGGTATAACGGGCAGGCGGAGGAGGCTGCGCGCTTCTACGTCTCGATCTTCGGCGGGTCGGTGGATTTCATCAGCCGCTATCCCGATGACAATCCCAGCCCCAGCCCGTTCAAGGGCGGGGATGTGCTGCTGGTCGAATTCACCCTGTTCGGGGACAGCTATCAGGCGCTCAACGGCGGGCCGAAGTTCGGCTTTACCGAGGCGGTGTCGCTGTCCGTCGCCTGCAAGGATCAGGCGGAGATCGATCGTTATTTCGACGCCTTGACCGCCGATGGCGGTTCGCCGGGGCCATGCGGCTGGCTGAAGGACAAATATGGCCTGTCCTGGCAGTTGGTGACCCAGGAGGTCATGGACCTCTACAAGACCGGCGACAGGCCGGGCATCCAGCGGATGATGACGGAGATGATGACCATGCAGAAGCTGGATACCGCCCGGATGAAGGCGGCTTTCGAAGGGAAATTGCCATGAGCGTGGCGGAGTTCGAACTGTCGGTGACTTGCCATATCGCCGCCCCGCGCGGGATCGTATGGAAAGTGTGGACGGACCTGAAGGATGAATGGTTCTGCCCCAAGCCGTGGCGCGCCGAGGTGATAGAGGAGGATCTGCGGCCCGGCGGGCGAAGCGCGGTGCGCATGTTCGGTCCCGATGGCGAGGATACGGGGCCGATGGAAGGGATCATCCTGGAGGTGGTGCCGCAGGAGAAGGTCGTGACGACCGATGCCTATGCTTCGGGATGGATTCCGCAAACGCCCTTCATGACGGCGATCTGGAGCTTTGCCGATGAGGGGGAAGGGACGCGCTTTACCGCGACCGCGCGCCATTGGGATGCCGAGGCGCTGGAGAAGCACAAGGAAATGGGATTTCATCCGGGCTGGGACCAGATGGTGGCGCAGTTCAAGGCGTTGTGCGAGATATCTGCCGCCAGTGCCTGAAACGAAATGACTAAAAAAAGGGCGTCCGATATGCTGGACGCCCTTTCCTGTTTAGCGCAGCGGGCCGATCAGGCCTTGTAAACCTTCTCCACGGCGGCGCAGAACTTGGCCATGTCGTCCGCCGACCCGACGGTGACGCGTGAGACGGTGGGCCAGATCGGCCAGGCGCGGCCGATCTGCACCTTTTCCGGCGTGGCCAGGAGGGCGGTCTGAATCTCCTTGGCGGTCTTGGTCTTCCAGTTCACCATGAACATATTGGCCTGGCTGCCGGGGTGCACTTCGATCCCCTTCTTGGTGAGCCAGGCAATGGTTTCTTCACGGTTTGCGATCATCTCTGCGCGGCGGGCCTTGATGAGCCCGGCTTCGGGATAGACCGCATTGCCGCAGGCCATGGCCGTGATCGACAGGCCGCCCGCCGTGGGTCCGAACAGGCCGATGCGCTTCTGGATTTCCGGGTCCGCGAAGGTAAGCCCCAGGCGCACGCCCGCCATGCCGAACAGCTTCGAGAAGGTCCGCATGACGATCAGATCCTTGCGGCCCGCCACCAGCTTCGCCGCGCTCTGCGCTTCGGAGAAGTGGATATAGGCTTCGTCGACCAGCAGGATCGAATCTGTGGGTTTGTTGGCGAGCAGCCATTCGATGTCGGCCAGCGGCGTCACGGTGCCGGTCGGATTATTGGGCGAGCAGATATAGTAGAGGCCCGCATTGGGGTTGGCGGCCAGCATCGCCTTGACGTCATGGCCCTTGCCGATGGCCTGCGGCGCCTTGGCAATGGGCGCCTTCAGATAATCGGCTGTGCGCCATGCGGATTCGAAGGTCGGATCGGCGGTGACGAGACCCTTGGTGGGCGAGCAGAAAGCCGCGACCGTGCTGACCAGCGGACCGCCCGAACCCGGCCAGAGCATGACGTGCGATTCCGGAATGCCCTCCACCTTGGCGACGGTGGCGATCAGGTCGCCCTTGTAATTGTCCGGGTCGTACCAGTTGCCGACCGCAGCGGCCTTGGCGGCGGCCTGGACGCCCGGTTCGAAGGGGCCGGTCCAGCATTCGTTGGAGCCGATGCGGACCGCGCCCTTGATGCCGCGAGCGGCCTGCTGCTGCGCGAAGGCAGGCTGGATCAGCAGGTTGCCGGCTGCTGCCCCAGCCGCCATCAGGGCGGAAATCTTGCCGATCGTGCGGCGGGAATAGCCCCGTTCGATCAGGTCTTCGCGGGCGTGTTTTTCCAACATCATGGTCATGTCGTCTGTTCCCCTTGTTGTTCCACAACTGCGCATATTCCACGGGGAGAAACGAAAAGGGCGGCGCATTTCCACAATGCGCCGCCCCGGATTCTTGAAATTTTATGCGTTACCGAGCGTTCAGAAGTCGCCTGGACAGCGACGGCTCGCGGAATGCGGCAAAAAGCTAACCGATCAGGCCTTCCAGACCTTGTCGATGGCATCGCAGAAGGCCTTCATTTCTTCCGCGGAGCCGACCGACACGCGGGACACATTGGGCCAGATCGGCCAGTTGCGCCCGATCTGCACCTTTTCGGCCAGGATCGCGGCCTGCATGTCCTTGGCGGGCTTGCCCCAATCGACCATGAACATATTGGCCTGGCTGCCGGGAATGACCTTGATCCCCTTCTTCTTGAGATGGGTGATGGCCATTTCGCGGGCGGCGACCATTTCGGCGCGGCGTTGCTTGATCAGATCGGCCTGGGCCACCGACACCGTGCCGCAGGCGACGGCGGTCATCGGCAGCATCGCCGTCACCTGTCCCCCGTCATAGCGCATCATCTTTTCCATGATCGCGGGGCTGGAGAAGGTGAGGCCCAGCCGCATGCCCGCCATGCCGAACAATTTGGAGAAGGTGCGCAGGATGAGGACATCATCGCGGGTCGCGGCCATCTTCGCCGCGTTCGGGCCGTCAAACCAGTGGATATAGGCTTCATCGACGACCAGGATCGCGTCCTTGGGCTTGTTGTCGGCCAGCCACTGGATATCGGCCAGCGGCGTCATGGTGCCGGTCGGGTTGTTGGGCGAGCAGATATAATAGACGCCCGCCTTGGGATCGGCCGCCAGCATCGCCTTCACGTCATGGGCATAATCCTTGGTGAGCGGCACCTTCGTCACCTTCGCGCCCAGCCAGTCGCCCGTGCGCCAGATCGCTTCATAGGCGGGGTTGCCGGTGACGATGCCCCGCGTGGGCGAGGCATAGGCGACGGCGACGCGGCTCAGCGGGTCGCTGGAGCCGGGCCAGGCGGTGATGCGGTCCGCCGGGATGCCTTCGACGGCGGCGACTGCGGCGAACAGCTTGGCATGTTCGTCATTGGGTTCGTAGCGATTGCCCTCCTGCACCAGATTGAACGCGGCTTGCGCGGCGACCGGGAAAGGGCCGGTCCAGCATTCATTGGCGCCGATGCGGACGGCGCCCTCGACCGGCTTGGCGGCTTGCTGCGCCATGGCGCCGGTGACGCGCAGGGCGGCGGCGCCCGCACCCAGCAAGGCCGCGACCTTGCCCATCTGGCGGCGTGAATAGCCCCGGTCGATCAGATCCTGTTCGAACGCCTTATTGTCGATTTCTGCCATATGCTCGTCTCCCTGACTCGCTGACTTTTGGGATTTTACGGCTGTAAACGAAATCGCGGTCCATTTCCGCCATGCATAAGGCGGAAAATCCGCCGAAGCCGCACATATTCGCCTTGGAAAGCGGACGCGCGATCTGTTAGCGCTTGGCACATGCCCAGCACGCCCGCCGCCGCCGCCCGCCAGATCCTCATCCGCCTGCAGGAAGTCATGGCCGCGCGCACCAGTGCGCAGGCGAAGCTCAACAAGGTGGTCGAGATCATCGGGAAGTCGCTGTCGAGCGAGGTCTGCTCCATCTATCTGGTGCGCGAAGGGGTGCTGGAGCTGTTCGCGACGCGGGGATTGAAGCAGGAAGCCGTCCACGTCACCCGCATGGCGATGGGCGAAGGCCTGGTCGGCATGATCGCCACCAATGTCGAGACGCTCAACCTGGACGAAGCGGCATCGCATCCCGACTACAGCTATCGCCCGGAAACGGGGGAGGAACTGTTCCACAGCTTCGCGGGCGTGCCGATCGTGCGGCGGGAGCGGGCGATCGGCGTGCTTTGCGTCCAGCATGTCGAGCCGCGCCGTTATGAAGAGGTGGAGATCGAGGCGCTCCAGACCGTGGCGATGGTGTTGTCCGAACTGATCGCCAATGCCGAACTGGCCGATGACGGCCCGGCGGATTCGCGGGTGCAGGATACGGGCACGTCGATCCTGCATGGGCTGCAACTGGTGATGGGCATGGCGCGGGGTCATGCGGTGTTCCACCAGCCGCGCGTGCATATCGAACATACCGTCGCGGAGGATACGGAAGCCGAACGCCAGCGCGTCATTTCCGCTTTCACCAAGATGCGCGAACAGATCGACCGGATGACCGGCACGGCCGAGTTCGGCACGGAGGGTGAGCATCAGGAGGTGCTCGAAACCTACAAGATGTTCGCCTATGATGAAGGCTGGGCGCGGCGGATCAACGAGGCGATCGACAGCGGCCTGACCGCCGAGGCGGCGATCGAGCGCGTGCAGCAGCGCACCCGCATGCGCATGCGGCAGATCGACGACCCGCTGCTCCAGGACCGGATGCACGATCTGGAGGATATGGCGAACCGGCTGCTGCGCATCGTGTCGGGGCAGTTGGGGACGGCGGCGCAACTCGGTCTGCGGCAGGACGCCATCCTCATCGCGCGCAATCTGGGGCCGGCGGAACTGCTGGAATATGACCGGCGGCGGCTGAAGGGCGTGATCCTGGAGGAAGGGTCGCTGACCGCCCATGTCACCATCGTCGCGCGGGCCATGGGCGTGCCGGTGCTGGGGCGCGTGCGGGATGTTCGTCACCTGCTGAATGAAGGCGACCTGATCCTGATGGATGTGGCCGACAACAATCTGCTGATCCGTCCGACGCCCGACATGGAAGAGGCGTTCGAGAACAAGCTGCATGTGACGCAAAAGCGCCGGGCCGAATTCGTCGCGATGCGCGACCTTCCGTCCGTCACCACCGACGGGCAGCGGATCGAGCTGATGGTCAATGCGGGGCTGCGGGAGGATGCGCAGGCGCTGGACATTGTCGGCGCGGACGGCATCGGCCTGTTCCGTACCGAGTTCCAGTTCCTCGTGTCCGCGACCCTGCCGCAGCGGGAAAAGCAGCAGCGGCTCTATCGCGATGTGCTGGACGCGGCGGGGGACAGGCCCGTGATCTTCCGTACGGTCGACATCGGCGGCGACAAGGCGCTGCCCTATATGCAGCGCGACGATGACGAGGAGTTGGAGGACAATCCCGCCATGGGCTGGCGCGCCTTGCGGCTGGCGCTGGACCGGGACGGGCTGATGAAGGCGCAGGCCCGCGCCCTGCTGGAGGCCGCGGCGGGCAAGATATTGTACGTGATGTTCCCGATGGTGTCCGAACCCTGGGAATATGATCAGGCACGGGCGTTGGTCGAGCATCAGCGCGAATGGCTGGTGGCGCAGAAGAAGAAACTGCCGGTCGCGATCCGCTATGGCGCGATGCTGGAGGTGCCGGCTCTGGCCGAGGTGTTGGATTTGCTGCTGCCCAAGCTGGATTTCCTCTCCATCGGCACCAACGACCTGACGCAGTTCCTGTTCGCTGCCGACCGCGCGCATCCGCGCCTGGCGGAGCGCTATGACTGGCTCAGCATCGCCATATTGCGCTTCCTCGACCGCGTGGTGCGCGCCTGCGAGGCCTATGAGGTGCCGGTCGGCGTTTGCGGCGAAATGGGCGGGCGCACGCTGGAGGCGATGGCGCTGATCGGCCTGGGCGTACGGCGCCTGTCGATCACCCCCGCCTCGGTCGGGCCGGTCAAGGCGATGATCCGGACGCTCGACGCGGCGGAACTGTGCAAAGTCATGCGCGACCTGCTGGACAAGGGCGTTACGGATATTCGTTCGGCCCTGGTCGACTGGGCCAGCGAACATGCTATTGAATTGAATTAAGGTGCAGACCCAATGGGATTGCGGCGGCGTATCCGGCCCGATCGGTCCGACGCGGCGTTGACAATCCCTGTCCCGCAATGAGACAAGGCCGGCCTTCAAAAGTCACGGAGCAGCATGGCAGAAGAAGCTGAACAGGAACCCGGCGTCGCGGCGTCGGAACAGCAGCCCAACACTCCGGGGGCGCGTTTGCGTGCCGCGCGGGAGGCGCAGGGGCTGTCGATACAGGATGTCGCCACCCGTACGCGCATCGCCCAACGGCAGTTGGAGGCGATCGAGCGTGACGATTATGCCGCCCTGCCCGGCATTCCCTATGCGGTGGGCTTTGCCCGCGCCTATGCCCGCGCCATCGATGTGGACGAGGTGGCGATCGCCGCGGATGTGCGCAATGCCGTGCATAATTCCGAACTGGGCAGTAACCGTTATGAAGCGTTCGAACCGGCCGATCCGGCACGTGTGCCCTCGCGCGCTTTGGCCTGGACGGCGGCGGCCATCGTCGTGATCCTGGTGGCGGGCTTTGCCGTGTGGCGTACGCAGGTGATGACCCCGCCGACGGGGGAACAGATTGCCGCGCAGCAGGCGGCGCCAGCTCCCGTCACGGCGAAACCGGCGGCGGGCGCGCGTCCTGCCGCGCCGGTGGCGCAGACGGTCGTGTTCACTGCCAATGACGATGTATGGCTGCGCATCTATGATGAGGCGGGCGAGCGGCTGAAGGACGGGCTGATGAAGAAGGGGGAAAACTTCACTCTTCCCGCCAATGCCCGCAATCCGATGATCCTGACCGGGCGGCCGCAGGCGTTGACCGTGACGGTCGGGGGCAAGCAGATCGCGCCGCTGGGGCCGCCGGATCGCACAATTGCCGACGTGCCGGTCAATGCCGAGGCGCTGCTGGCCCGCGCGGCCCCTGCTGCGGCGGCGGGCGCAGGGCAGGTGGGGACCGCTCCAGCCCCGGCTGCCACCGCGCCGATTTCCACTGTCCCGGTTTCCAGTGGGCCGGTTACGCCTGCGCCTGCCGCCCCAGCTCCAGCACCCGCCGCAGCCGATTGATCCGTTCAGGGGCGATTCAGCGGAATTTGGCGCAAAGTCGCGCTTTACCGGGCGGATTATCGCCCTATGGTTAAGACCGAATTTCAAGTCGGGGATCATCATGCGTAACGCTTTTTTCGCGACGGCAGCACTGGCGCTGATCGCGCTCGCGCCGCCGGTCGCGGCCCAGAATGTCAGCGTCGATGTGCGGGTCGACCGGCTGGAAAAGGAAATGCGCGCGGTGCAGCGCAAGGTGTTTCCCGCCGGCGCGCCGCTGGAGGCGGAGATCACCCGCCCGGCCGCGCCTGCGGTGATGCCGGGGTCGCCATCCTTGACGCCGGTTGCTGACCTGACGGCGCGGGTCAATGCACTGGAATCGCAGCTTGCCTCCATCACCGGGCAAGTCGAGGAAAACAGCTTCAAATTGAAGCAGCTGGAAGAGGCCTTCAACCGCTACAAGGCGGAACAGGCCGCGCCCGCCGTGGTGCCGCCGCCCGCCATTGGTCCCTCGGCATCCGTCGCGCCGGCGCCCGCCCGGCCTGCCGCGCCCCGCCCCGCCGCCAATGGCGCGAGCGAGGAGCGCAAGGCCGCCGTCGCCGCGATCGAGCGGCCGTCGACGGGCAATGAGGCGGATGACGCCTATACCTATGGTTTCCGCCTGTGGGGCGCGAAATTCTATCCCGAGGCGCAGGCGCAGCTCAAGGCGACCGTCGACAAATATGGCAGTAGTCCGGTCGCCAGCAAGGCCGCGAACCTGCTGGGCCGCGCCTATCTGGACGATGGCAAGCCAGCGCTGGCCTCGGTCGCTTTCTATGAAAATTACCAGAAGCGGCCCAAGGGCGACCGTGCGGCCGACAGCTTGGCCTATCTGGGCGAAGCGCTGATCCAGCTCAAGAAGCCCGCCGATGCCTGCAAAGTCTATGCGGAGCTGGAGCAGGTCTATGGGGGGAGCTTGTCGAACGGCCTGCGCGGCATGATGGACCAGGGCCGGACCAGGGCCAAGTGCACCGCCTGAAGCCCGCATGGCTGAGGGCGATCTTGTAGCGGAACTGAGCCGTGCGGTCGGCGCGCTGGTGGAGGATTTCGGCGGCGCCCGCTTCGGCGTAGCGGTTTCCGGCGGGCCGGACAGCATGGCTTTGCTCGACCTGGCGGCGCGGGCCTTTCCGGGTCGGGTCGAGGCGGCGACCGTCGATCATGGCTTGCGCGACGCTTCTGCCGCCGAGGCCGCCATGGTGGCGGACTGGTGCGGCCAGGCCGGGATTGCGCATGCGACACTGCATCCGGACGGCGCGGTCCGGGGCAATGTGCAAAGCTGGGCGCGGGCGCAGCGCTATGCGTTGCTGGAACGGTGGCGGGTCGAGCGCGGGCTGGACTGGCTGCTGACGGCGCATCATGCCGACGACCAGTTGGAAACGCTGCTGATGCGGCTCAACCGTGGCGCTGGCGTCGGCGGATTGGCGGGCGTGCGGGCGCGGCAGGGGGCGGTGCTCCGGCCCTTGCTGGGGGTGCGCAAGGCGGACCTGCTTGCCTATGCGCTGGAGCGCACCCTGCCGCATGTCGATGATCCCTCGAACAGCGATCAGCGCTTCGATAGGGTTGCCTTGCGGTCGGCGCTGAGCGGGGTGGACTGGATCGACGTGGCCGCGGCGGGGCGCAGCGCGGCGGCGCTGGCGGAGGCGGAGGAAGCGCTGGAGTGGATGGTCGACGGCCTTGAGGCGCGCCATGTCCTGCCGGACGGGGATGGGCTGGCGCTGGACCGGACGGACTTGCCGCGTGAACTGCTGCGCCGGTTGCTCCTGCGGATGGTGGAGCGGTTGCAGCCGGACGCGGTGCCGCCGCGTGGGGAGGCGATCGACAGGTTGATCGCGGCGGCGCGCCGGGGCGAGAAGATGAGCATCGGCCGACTCATTTTGAAGGGCGGGGACCGCTGGACCCTGAAAGTCGCGCCGCAGCGCCGGTGGCAGTGACGGATCGTTACGGAAAGGTTCCACGGTCTGGCGCGGGACTCCCACAATCCGTCGATTTGAGGGCGCGCAATGACCTTTCCTTAACGCCTATGCTGGTTAATGAAGCTGAGTTGAGCGTGGGAATTTTCGATTCATGTTTGAATTTGCGGCAGTGACCTATGGCCTGCTGGCCAGTGTCATTCTTTCGGCGGCGCAGCGCAATCACAGGATGGAAAGACCCCATCCGCCGATGCTGCTTTATACGGGCTATATGCTTTGTGGTCTGTCGGCGGGGGTCGCGGTGATCCTGGCCTATATCGCCCTGTCGCAATTTGTCGGCGGCTGAACGGCGGCTGCGCATGCGGCTCTGCTTGCGATTTTGCTGCGGCACCCTATCTTGCCGGGTGAAAGAGAGTGCTGAATGAACGACGAGAAGGACCCGCAGGGTAACCCCTGGATCAAGAGCGCGATGATTTGGGCAGGGGTGATTGTCGCCCTGCTGCTCTTCGTCTCGATGTTCGACAGCCGCACGGCCTCCAGCGCCGGGACGGGCATCGCCTATTCGGAATTCCGCGCCAAGGTGCAGGAAGGGCAGGTCAAGGACGTTGCGGTCGCCACCGACCGGATCACCGGCACGCTGTCGAGTGGACAGAAGTTCAGCACCGTTCCGGTGAACGATCCGGGCCTCACGGGCCTGCTGGACGACTATAATGTCAAATATTCCGGCCAGGCGGAGGAGCAGCCGAGCTTCTGGATGATCCTGATCTACCAGTCGTTGCCGTTCCTGCTGATCCTGGGCATCGCTTTCTTCGTGCTGCGCCAGATGCAGAAGGGTGGCGGCGCGGGCGGCGCCATGGGCTTTGGCAAGTCGAAGGCCAAGCTGCTGACCGAAAAGCATGGGAAGGTGACCTTTGATGACGTCGCGGGCATCGATGAGGCCCGCGAGGAATTGCAGGAAATCGTCGAATTTCTGAAGGATCCGACCAAATTCGCGCGGCTGGGCGGCAAGATTCCCAAGGGCGCATTGCTGGTCGGCTCGCCTGGTACCGGCAAGACGCTGCTGGCCCGCGCCATTGCGGGTGAGGCGGGCGTGCCTTTCTTTACCATTTCGGGTTCGGACTTCGTCGAGATGTTCGTCGGTGTCGGCGCCTCTCGTGTCCGTGACATGTTCGAGCAGGCGAAGAAGAATGCGCCCTGCATCGTTTTCATCGACGAAATCGACGCCGTGGGCCGCCATCGCGGCGCGGGGTTGGGCAACGGCAATGACGAGCGCGAGCAGACGCTGAACCAGCTTCTGGTCGAGATGGACGGCTTTGAGGCGAATGAGGGCATCATCATCGTCGCGGCGACAAACCGCCCCGACGTGCTGGACCCCGCTTTGCTGCGTCCGGGCCGTTTCGACCGTCAGGTCGTGGTGCCGCGCCCGGATATCGAGGGTCGCGAGAAGATTCTGGCCGTCCACATGAAGAAGGTGCCGTTGGCGCCGGACGTCAATCCGCGCACCATTGCGCGGGGTACGCCCGGTTTCTCGGGTGCCGATCTGGCGAACCTCGTCAATGAGGCGGCGCTGATGGCTGCCCGTCGGGGCAAGCGTCTGGTCGCCATGGACGAGTTCGAGGCGGCCAAGGACAAGGTCATGATGGGCAGCGAGCGCCGCTCCATGGTCATGACCGACGACGAGAAGAAGATGACCGCCTATCATGAGGCGGGCCATGCCATCGTCGCGGTCCATGAACCGGCGTCCGATCCGATTCACAAGGCGACGATCATCCCGCGCGGTCGTGCCCTGGGCATGGTGATGCGTCTGCCGGAGCGGGACAGCTATAGCTATCATCGCGACAAGATGCACGCGAACATGGCCGTCGCCATGGGTGGCCGCGTGGCCGAGGAGATCATCTTCGGCTATGACAAGGTGTCGTCGGGCGCTTCGGGCGACATCCAGTACGCCACCAAGCTGGCGCGCGACATGGTCACGCAATGGGGCATGTCGGACAAGCTGGGGCCGCTGCAATATGAGGAGCAGCAGGGCGAGACCTTCCTGGGCTATTCGCAGAGCCAGCGCGTCCATATGTCGGACGAGACGGCGAAGCTGATCGACAAGGAAATTCGCGGGCTGGTCGAACAGGGCTATGCAAGGGCGCAGGAAGTGTTGACGGGCCATGAGGACCAGTTGCACCTGCTCGCCAACGCGATGCTGGAATATGAGACGCTGAGCGGCGAGGAGATCAAGACGCTGCTCGACAAGGGTGAGATCACCCGCGACGACGGCACGACGATCAAGCCTTCGGTGATCCCGGCGGCGGGGTCTTCCATCCCGAAGACCCGGCGTCGCAAGGGGCCTTTTGGCGACCCTTCGCCTGCAGGGGCTTAAGGTCGGATCAGCGAGATGCAGGAGGGCGCGGCCAGTTGGCGGCGCCCTTTTGTGTTGGATCGTACGATGATCGCGATTGTTCGGTTTTTGGCCAATTGCAGACCCTTCCTCTCCCAGTGGGACAGGGGGTAACGTCCGCATCCGCCCTTGGCAGATATTCCCGCCTTGGCGTTAAGCCGCCGCCCGATCCTCGTCCATGAATGCGGCGACATCATCAAGCGCCACATCCTTCGACAGGAAGGTCTTGCCGATTCCCCGCGCCAGCAGGAATGGCAGGGTGCCCGCCGCCATCTTCTTGTCGTGCAGCATATGCGCGACCAGCGCCGCGCCGTCCGCCGTGACATGCGCGCTGGCGAGATGATAAGGCAAACCCACGGCTTTCAGATGCGCCGTCACCCGTTCCGCATCTTCGGTCGTGCACAGCCCGAGCCGCGCCGAATAGCGGAAGGCCAGCGCCATCCCCGCAGCGACTCCCTCGCCATGAAGCAGGGTTTCGGAAAAGCCGGTATCCGCCTCCAGCGCATGGCCGAAAGTATGCCCCAGATTCAGCAACGCCCGGCGCCCGGAGGTTTCCCGCTCATCCTCGCCCACGATCTTCGCCTTGGCGGCGACGCTGCGCTCGATCGCATATTCGCGCGCCTCGGCATTACCGGCGAGCAGCTTATCTCCCTCCGTCTCGCACCAGGCGAAGAAGTCGGGGTCGTCGATCAGGCCATATTTCACGACCTCGGCGTAGCCCGCCCGCGTTTCGCGCACCGGCAGCGTATCCAGCGTCGACGGATCGATCAGAACCAGCGCAGGCTGGTAGAAGCTGCCGATCAGATTCTTGCCTGCCCGCGCATTGATCGCGGTCTTGCCGCCGACCGAACTGTCGACCTGCGCCAGCAGCGTCGTCGGCACCTGGATGAAATGGCAGCCGCGCTTCAGGATCGAGGCGGCAAAGCCCACCAGATCGCCGATCACGCCGCCGCCCAGCGCCACCACATGGTCGCCGCGCTCGATCTCCAGCGCCAGCAGCGCGTCGAGCAATTCCTCCAGATGACGCCAGCTCTTGGTCTGCTCGCCCGGCGGCAGGATGATCGGCTCTACCGCGACATGGGCGGCGCGCAGGCTGGCCTCCAGCCGGGGCAATTGCGCCTTGGCGACATGCGCGTCGGTGACGACCACCAGCCTGCCTTTCCGCGCATAGCCCGCCAGATGCGAGCCCGCCTGGTCCAGCGCGCCCTGTTCGATCACGATATCGTAACTGCGCGCATCGAGCGCGACGCGGACTATTGCCATTGGGAAAGCTGCTCCATGATGCTGTCGACCGCCACATCATGCGGCGCGGCGGCGCTTTTCACATGAATGGGGCAGAGCGCGTAAACCGGATTGCGGATGGCGGCGAGTTCGGTCAGCACCGCGCGCGGATCCTTGCCCTTCAGCAGCGGCCGTCCCTCGCGGCGCGACACCCGATCGACCAGCGTATCGATATCGGCATTGAGCCAGATCGCCAGCGCATGCTCCAGGATCAGCGTCCGCGTCTCTTCCTGCATGAAGGCGCCGCCGCCGGTCGCGATCACCTTGGGCGCGCCGTCCATCAGCCGGGCGATCACCCGCCGCTCGCCGTCGCGGAAATAAGCCTCGCCATAGCGTTCGAACATTTCGGTGATCGTCATGCCGGCGGCCTTTTCGATCTCCTCGTCCGCATCGACGAAGCCGACGCCAAGCCGCGCCGCCAGCCGCCGCCCGACGGTCGATTTGCCGACGCCCATCATGCCCACCAGGACGATGGGGCCGCGCTTCGCACGCGCCGCTGCGGATTTGCTGTTTCGCTGCATGGCGAGCGGGGCTATACATCCCCGCGCCGACAAGGCAAATCGCAACTTTCCTTAAGCTTTGGCCCGGCCAGAACAGGACTCATGAAGCGCAACCGTTCCTACAGCAGTTTTGAAGGTAGCTCGCGCCGTCGTCGCGGCCTTTCCCTGCCAATCATTCCGATCATCGCGGTCATCGTGCTGGTCGCGATTCTTGCCTTGCTCTGGTCACGCGGCGGCGAAAAGCCGCAAGCCCGCGTGGAAAAGGTCATTCCCGCCGAAAAGCTGGGCCAGTAAGCGGCATGCGGCATCGGCGGGTGAACGCGAAATGGGCGCTGGGGACGCTTGCGCTCGCGCTGGCGCTGCCGGTGGTGGCGCAGGAGACGCCCGAATCCCTGCTGCCGCCCGGCTTTGGCGACGCACCCGAAGCGCCACCGTCAGGGACTCAGCGTCCCGCGCCCGCCACGCCTGCGCCGTCGGCCAGCCCTTCGCCTGCCACGCCGATCCTGCCGCCCAGCTTCGCCGTCTCGGATGAGGCGGGGGATAACGCCGCCGAGGCAGGGTTATCCGAAGAAGAAATCGCCGCGCAAAAGGCGAAATATGACCTTCCCGAAAATGCGCATCGCTCGCTTGACCGGGTAGGCCCGCTGACGCCCGAGCGATTGGGTCTGGAACCCAAGGCTTTCGGCGCGCAGTCCGGCCAGTTCCTCGCGACGCTGATGAAGGAAACGCGCGCGCCGATCACTTCGCGCTGGGCCTCCATCCTGTTGCGGCGCGCGCTGCTGACCGCGACCGATACGCCCAAGGACATCAACGGCGCTGACTGGGTGGCCGAGCGCGCCTGGCTGTTGCTGCGCATGGGGGAGGCGGACAGCGCGCGCCTGTTGGTGCAGAGCGTCGATTCCGATCAGTTCACGCCGCGCCTCTATGCCATCGCCATGCAGACCTATCTGGCGACGGCCGATCCGGCGGGCCTGTGTCCGTTGTCGGCGGGGGCGCTGCGGTTCAGCAAGGAGCCGGGCTGGGACATGACCCGCGCCATCTGTCCGGCGCTGTCGGGGGATCAGGGATCGGCCAGCGGCGCGCTCAACCAGGCGCAGCGGCGCGGCGTGGTGCGCGGCATCGATTATCGCCTGGCGGAGAAGGTCGTCGGAACCGGCTTCAACGCCCGCCGATCGGTCAAGATCGAATGGGATGCGGTCGACCGGCTGACCGCCTGGCGCTTTGGCCTGGCGACGGCGCTCAATGTCGAAATTCCTGACGATCTCTATGGCACGGTCGGCTCGCATGTTCGCGCCTGGGAAGCGCGCGCGCCCGCGCTGTCGGCTGTCCGCCGTCTGCCCGGTGCGGAAGTGGCGGCGCGGCTGGGGGTTTTTTCCAACAAGGCGCTGGTCGGGTTCTACAGCCAGTTGCAGGCCGACGGTGACGTGCCCGCCAATGCGGCCGACCGGATCGATGCGCTGCGCACCGCTTATGCGGGGGCGGGCACCGAAGATCGGTTGCAAGCGATGCGGACGCTTTGGCAGGATGAGGCGCGGCCGGATTTCGTCGGCCTGATCGCGACGGCGCGGGCTGCCGCGGCGCTGCCCGTTTCGGAATTGGGTGCCCGCGATGCGGCCAATCTGGTCGCGGCGATGTTCACGGCGGGCTATGATCGCAGCGCTGTCCGCTGGGCACGGCTTGCGGCCCAGGCGGATGGCGACGGCGCGGGCGATCTCTGGGCCTTGCTCGCTGTCGGCGCGCCGAGTGCCGTGGTGGAGATCGGCTCGGGCCGCGTTTCGTCCTTCGCCAAGGCTGCCGATCCGCGCAAGACACAGATGCTGATCGCTGCGCTGGTGGGGCTTTCCCGGCTCAATGCGCAGGACGGCGCGTCGCTGGCGCAGGATAATGGCTTTAACCTGGGCATCACCAGCCGCTGGACGCGCGCCATCGACGCGGCTGCCGGGCGGGGCGAGAAGGCCAGTGTCGCGCTGCTGGCGGCGGTCGGCATGCAGACGGCCGACTGGAACCGGCTGCCGCCCTTCCACCTCTACCATATCGTCGCCGCGCTGCATCGCGTCGGGCTCGATCCCGAAGCGCGGATGATCGCGGCGGAGGCGATGACGCGGCTCTAATGGGCGAGGATGCCGCGCTTATCGACCGCTTTTTGGAGATGATGGCGGCCGAACGGGGCGCTTCCCGCAATACGCTGCTGGCCTATCGGGCCGATCTGCTGGGCGCGGGGGAGATCGTGGGTGGTCTCGCCCACGCTACCAAAGACGGCATAGCGGAATTGGCGACGGCATGGGCCGAACTGGCGGCGTCTTCGGTGGCGCGAAAATCTTCGGCCCTGCGCGCTTTTTACGCCTTTCTGGAGGAGGAGGGGCTGCGGGCCGACAATCCCTCGGCCGCGCTGCCGCGTCCTGTAACCCGCCGGCCCTTGCCCAAGATTCTCTCGGCGCAGGAGGTCGATTCGCTGTTCACGCTGATCTCCGGGAAGCTGGATGTCGAGCATCCCTCGCCGCTCGACCTGCGCCTGTCCGCATTGATCGAACTGCTTTACGGATCGGGCCTGCGCGCCACCGAACTGGTGTCGCTGCCGCGACGGGCGCTGGCATCCGATCGGCCCTTCCTGATCCTGAAGGGCAAGGGCGCGCGCGAGCGACTTGTGCCGATTTCGGATCGCGCCCGCGCCGCCGTGGCGGCCTGGTTGCACCATGTGCCCGCCGACAGCCCCTGGCTGTTCCCCTCCGGCAAAAGCCATGTCAGCCGGATTCGCCTCTATCAGATGGTGAAGGCGCTGGCCGCCGCCGCCGGAATCGCGCCAGAGCGGGTCAGCCCGCATGTGCTGCGCCACGCCTTCGCCACCCATTTGCTGGAAGGCGGTGCGGACTTGCGCGCGTTGCAGTCCATGCTGGGCCATGCCGACATCGGCACCACGCAAATCTATACCCATGTCGACAGCCGCCGCTTGGTCGAACTGGTTAACAGCCGCCATCCGCTGGCTTCCATAACGCATCGGCGCGTTGACGGCGACGTGTCTCCGCCCTAACGCCATGCGCCATGGTTAGTTTTCTCGAATTCGAAAAGCCCATTGCGGAGCTGGAAGCGCGGATCATCGAACTGCGCGCGACCGCCAATGCCGGCGACATCGACATCAGCGGCGAGATCGACAAGCTGGAGCAGCGCGCCTCCAGGATGCTGGTCGACACCTATGCGAAACTGTCGCCCTGGCAGAAGACGCAGGTGGCGCGCCATCCCGACCGCCCGCATTTCAAGGATTATGTCGCGGGCATGTTCGACAATTTCATGCCGCTGGCCGGGGATCGCGCCTTTTCGGACGATCAGGCGATCATTGGTGGGTTCGCCACGCTGGGCGAACGGCGCTTGGTCGTGATCGGCCATGAAAAGGGCGACGATACGGCCAGTCGCGTCCGCCATAATTTCGGCATGGCGAAGCCGGAGGGTTATCGCAAGGCGATCCGCCTGATGCAGCTCGCTGATCGCTTCGATCTGCCGGTGGTGACTTTGGTGGACACGTCGGGCGCTTTCCCCGGTGTGCAGGCCGAGGAGCGCGGCCAGGCCGAGGCCATTGCCCGCTCGACCGAACAATGTCTGGCGCTGGGCGTGCCGATGGTGGCGGCCGTGGTGGGCGAGGGCGGATCGGGCGGCGCGGTGGCGCTGGCGGCGGCCAATCGCGTGCTGATGTTCGAACATGCGGTCTATTCGGTGATTTCGCCCGAAGGGTGCGCCTCGATCCTCTGGCGTACGGCGGAAAAGGCCAGCGATGCCGCCACGGCGATGCAGGTGACGGCGCAACATCTGAAATCGCTGGGCGTCATCGACCGCATCGTAGCGGAGCCGATCGGCGGCGCTCATCGCGAGCCGGTGCAGGCGATCGCCAATCTGGGCGCGGCCATCGGCCAGGAACTGGATTCGCTCTCCGGCATGAGCGCCGATGCGCTGCGCACTGACCGCGCCGACAAATACCTGGCCATCGGGGTCTGATCGCTTAGCCTCTATTTTGGGGAACCTGCGCCTGCTATCCCTCGTTACGCCATGGTAACAGGGGAGGCAGGAGGTACCGTGAAGCAGTTATCGTCTCTGGCTTATGCGGGGTTAGGCGTCATTGCCTTGGCCGCCGCGCCGTCGGTGTTTAGCCAGCAGCGGGCGATTCGGACGGTTTCGTCGATCAGCCCGCAGGAAAAGGAAGCCGGCGCCAAGCAACATCCCCAATTGCTGAATGAATTTGGCGGCGCCTATGCCGGGCCGCAGGCGAAATATGTCGAGGGCGTGGGCCGTCGCATCGCGGTCCAGTCCGGCCTGTCTAACGCGCAGGGGGACTTTACTGTCACCCTGCTCAATTCGCCGGTGAACAACGCCTTCGCCATCCCCGGCGGCTATGTCTATGTCACGCGTCAACTCATGGCGCTGATGAATGACGAAGCCGAGCTTGCCGGGGTGCTTGGCCATGAAATCGGCCATGTCGCGGCCCAGCATGGCCAGCGGCGGCAGCAGACCGCGCAACGCAATGCCATTGGCGGCACACTGCTTCAGGTGTTGACGGGCGCGCTGCTAGGTGATTCGGCGCTGACCGGCTTGCTGCAAAAGGGGATCGGTCAGGGCAGCCAATTGCTGACGCTCAAATTCTCGCGCAGTCAGGAATATGAGGCGGACGATCTGGGCATCCGCTATCTCGCTTCGGGCGGCTATGATCCCAAGGCTCTGTCGACCATGCTGGCTTCGCTGGCGGCGCAGAGCAGCCTGGACGCCAAGGTTGCGGGAAGCGCCCACTCGATGCCCGAATGGGCGAGCACCCATCCCGATCCAGCCTCGCGCGTCGGTCGCGCCGCCCGCAATGCCGCTGCCAGCGGGTCGGCCAGCACCGTGCGCAACCGGGATGCGTTTCTGAATGCATTGGACGGCGTGCTGTACGGCGACGATCCGAAACAGGGGGTGATAGAGGGCAGCCGCTTCCGTCATCCCGATCTGCGGCTGAGCTTCATGGCGCCTTCGGGCTTCGGCATGGAAAATGGCGCGAGCGCCGTCACGGTCGCGGGATCGGGTGGGCAGGCGCAGTTCAGCGCTGCGCCCTATAGCGGCGACCTGTCCGCCTATATCGATTCGGTGTTCGCCAAGCTGGGCGGCGGCAATGGCGGCGTTCCACCCGGCGAGGTCCGCCGCACGACCGTCAACGGGCTCCCTGCGGCATGGCGGACGGTTCGGGCCAGCACCCAGTCGACGCAGGTCGATGCGACCGTCTTCGCTTATGATTTTGGTGGCGGGAAGGCCTATCACTTCCTGTTGCTGACGGCGGCGGGACAGGGAATCGGTCCCTTTTCGACCATGGTCCAGTCGGTGCAGCGCCTTTCGGCGCAGGATGCGGCGGCGATCAAGCCTCGCCAAGTCCATGTCGTCACCGTCAAGGCTGGCGACACCGTCCAGTCCCTGGCCAAGCGCATGGCTTATACGGATTACGCGCTGGACCGTTTCCTGACGATCAATGGCTTGACGGCCAATAGCGTGTTGCGACCGGGCCAGCGGGTAAAGATCGTCACCTGGTAAGAGCGGCGCGCAACAAAAAGGGCGACGGAATTGCTTCCGCCGCCCTTTTGCATCAATGCGTTCGAGCTTACTTCAGGTTGCCCGAGACATTGTTGAAGGTGTTGCCGAGCTTGCCGCCCAGGCTGGTCATGGCGCCGATGGCGGCAACAGCGATGAGAGCAGCGATCAGGCCATATTCAATGGCGGTCGCGCCCTTTTCGTTCTTCAGCATCTTGCGGATGAACTGCATTGGAAGTCTCCTTGCCTCAAGTTACACGTTTAACTACCCGGCCGCCCCCCGCTTGAAATGAAGGTCAGCTTCGACTGGTGTAGAGGGGGTGGGTTGATAAAGATTTAATGAGCCGAAAAGGGTGTCAGATATTGATGGTTAATGCGCCAGAACTTCGGTCGCGACATTGTTCCACATGCCGATGGTCTTGTTGGCGACGTTCGACATGGCGCCGATGATGGCTAGGCAGATGAGGGCGAGGATCAGTCCATATTCCACCGCCGTCGCGCCGCGCTGGCAGTAGATCAGCTTCCAAAAGCTGAAATTTTTAAACAATGCGCGCATGCCACACCCCATTTACACACAGCCCAGAATGCCCTTGTAAAAGTGGCAGAGTTAACAAACCCCTCAAGCCGGACCATTATGACGATAATTTCTCCTCTTTTGGTGGTCGCCGCCGCTTTGGTCGACGCGGATGGCCGCGTTCTTTTGCAGCAACGCCCGCCGGGAAAGCCGATGGCGCATCTCTGGGAGTTTCCCGGCGGCAAGGTGGAAGCGGGGGAAGCGCCCGAAACCGCACTGATCCGGGAGCTGGAGGAGGAATTGGGCATCCGCACCCATGCGAGCTGCCTCGCGCCCGCGACCTTTGCGAGCGAGCCGCTGGGCGACCGCCATCTGCTGCTGTTGCTCTATGTCTGCCGCAAATGGCAGGGCATGGCCGAAGCGCGGCATGCGACCGCGCTCCAGTGGGTCAGGCCCGCGCAAATGTATGCGCTGGACATGCCGCCAGCGGATTTGCCGCTGATCGGTTTGCTCGATTCGCTGATCTGAGGGGAAAGGGCGGGGCGGCGCGCCGGATGGGCCAGCCCCGCTCTTGCGAGGGCTTATTCCTCGGCGGCCTTGCTCTGTAGCTGGACGTAGTTCTGGATACCCATGCGATCGATCATCTCGAACTGGGTTTCCAGCGTGTCGACATGCTCTTCCTCACTTTCGAGGATGTACTGAAACAGATCGCGGCTCACATAGTCGCGGATCGATTCGCAGTAGGCGATCGCATCCTTCAGCACCGGCAACGCTTCATATTCCAGTTCGAGGTCGGCCTTTAGGATTTCTTCCACCGTCTCACCGATCTTCAGGCGGCCAAGCAACTGGAAATTGGGCAGGCCGTCGAGGAACAGGATGCGCTCCGCCAGCTTGTCGGCGTGCTTCATCTCGTCGATCGATTCCTCATATTCGAACTTGGCCAGCTTCTCGATGCCCCAATGGTTCAGCATGCGATAGTGGAGGAAATATTGGTTGATCGCGGTCAGCTCATTTTTGAGAACCTCGTTCAAATATTCGATGACCTTGGCGTCGCCCTTCATGGCGTTCTTCTCCGGCTGTAAGGAAGTGCCGGGATGATAGGCGTTTCGCTTCCGTTTGTTAATCGGGAAAGCCTTGGAAATCCGCCATTTCCCGATGCGCTATTGCGTCGAGTTCGCGGCTGTCAGATGCGTTTGATTCGCAGTGGCTTCAAATGGAGGCGCGTTCCGCCGCGATGATCGTGCGGGCGAAGGGCACGCACTGACCGCATTTGGGCCGCCGGCCAAGGCGGGCATAAGCGCTGCATGGGGTTGCGCAACCTTCGCGGGCCACTTCCTTGAGGTCCTTTTCTCGAATGGCATTGCAGACACAGACAACCATGCAAATCTCCTGGGATCGGAGATAGCGCAGATGATAATAGGTCGCAATAGGAATTCAGTCGCTGTTGCGAATCTTTTGCGTTTTGCCGTGCGCGAGGCTGCGCCACAGCCATTCTGCCGGTCCCAGCGCGAATCGGCGCTGCCAGAGCGGCGACCAGATCAGCATGAGCGCCCATGCGGCGATGACCAACGGCGGCAGCAATCGGTGCGGCACATGGCCGAACAGCCCGAACCCCCAGCCATAGAAGATCGCGCACATGATAAGGCTGCTGCCCAGATAATTGCTGAGCGCCAGGCGACCGACGGCGGCGATCCGCGCCGTGAAGGGTGCGTCGCGATGGCGCGTGAACAGCCACAGGATCAAGGCGGCCCATCCCACTGCCAGCGGGATGCGGAAGGGGAAAGACCAGGCCAGAACCGACCCCAGCGTCGCGAGCGGCGCGAACCGGCTCGAAATGATCCACGCCGCGAGCGCCGCCATGGGGATCAGTCCGATCAGGAAACAATGCCGCGCGGTCCGCCAATATTGCTCCGCCTGCCAGCGGGCGGTCAGGAAGCCGCCCTTCAGCATCGCCATGCCCAGCAGCATGAACCCCAGCGTATCGAATGTGACGAAGGGCAGCGTCGTCAGCCATTGGCCGCCGAACAGGGCGATATGATGCAGGACGATCCCGGCATAGCCGCCGCGATAGGTCATATATTCGCTTCGGATCGCGGGATGCGCGGGGTTGGAAAGCGAACCGATGAAATTGGCGAAACCCGCGCTGACGCTGGCTGCCGCGTCGGGTGCCCCGGCGGCATGGCCCCAAGCATATAGCGTGCCGATAAAGGCCACGCAGACCAGGAAATGCACCAGGAAGAAGAGAAAAGCCCATTTGACGAGCGCCAAAGGCTCCTTGCGCACGAACAACAGCGCGGCGAGGCCAACCAGCGCATAGATCATCAATATGTCGCCCCACCACAGCAGCAGATAATGGGCGAGGCCGAAGACGAACAGCCAGGCGGCGCGGATGATCTGCGCCCGTCGTCCGTCACGCCCAGCCATTTCCTCCTTGTCGATCAGCAGCAGCATCGACGCGCCGAACAGCATGGAGAATAATGCCCGCATCTTGCCGTCGATGGCCAGGAAACCGACCGTCCAGAAGGCGATGTCTCCCGTGGAGAGCGGCCCTGCCGCGGCCGGGCTGAAATAGGCTTGCTCCGGCAGGGCGAAGGCCGCGATGTTCATCCAGAGGATTCCCATGACCGCGCAACCGCGCAGCACGTCCATGGCGGGAATCCGGGAGGAAAAGGCAGTCATCGGTCAGGGCCGTCCTTGAAGAGGCTGGAAAAGAGAGTGTGGCTCTGTCAATGCGACTAGCCATGAATGGTCGGCGCAAGCAACGAATAAGCGACGCTTTCGGCGCGGCGGCGGGGCGTTATGACGATCATGCCGGGCCGCAGCGGTTGGCCGCCGCGCTGGTGGCTGATCTCGCGCAGCGGCAAAGGCCCGATGGCGTCGGGCGGATATTGGAGATCGGCTGCGGCACCGGTTTCCTGACGCGCGACATCCAGGCGCGCTGGCCGGGCGCGGAACTGGTGGTGACGGACCTGTCGCCTGACATGCTGGCGCGAGCGGCGACGGGAGGGCTGGTCGCGGGCACATTCCTGACGATGGACGGAGAAGCGCCGATTTTCGAAGGGGAATGGTTCGACCTGATTCTTTCCAGCCTGGCCTTTCAATGGTTCGATGATCTGGAGGGCGCCATTGCCCGGCTGGCAGGATTGTTACGGCCGGGTGGCAGCCTCATCTTTTCGACCATGGGGCAGGGCAGCTTCGCCCGCTGGCGCATGGCGCATCAGGCCAGCGCGGTGAGTGCCGGCATCCCTGATTATCCTTCGCTCGAAACCCTGCGGTCGATGCTGGCGCGTTTTGAGGACGCCTTTGCTTTTGACGAGGATTATGCCCTGGCCTGTGGCGGGGCGAAGGGGCTGATCGCCCATCTCAAGGGCATCGGGGCGGTGGTGCCGAGCGAAGGGCGCAAGCCGTTGGCACCCAGGGATTTGCGTCGGGTGATGGCGGCCTTTGATGAGGGCGGTGGCGATGATGTCTATCAGGTGCTGTTCGGTCGCGTAACGCGGGCTTGTTAGATGCGTGGGTTTTAATGGCTGCAAATGGTCAATTGTGGACGTTGAAAATATCGTCATCCCAGCGAAAGCTGGGATCTCAGGCGAGAGCGCACGGCCTAGCCTCACGAGATCCCAGCTTTCGCTGGGATGACGGAAAATGAAGGTCCGCCTTCCACCCTTATTCGCTGTAAACGATCCGAACCTTGTCCGCCGCTTCCGCTGCAATGGCCCGCGCCTTGCCAGCATCCTCGGCCCGGGCCAAAGCCACGCCCATGCGGCGATAGGGACGCGTCGTCGGCTTGCCGAAGATGCGCAGATCGATTTCCCCGCCGGGCGTGGAGAGCGCTTCAGCCAGTCCTTCGAACCGGAAGTCGCCCGACTCCCGGTCCGCCAATATGACCGCCGAAGCAGCGGCCCCAAGCAGCGTCACTTCCGGCACCGGCAGGCCCAGGATCGCGCGGGCGTGCAGGTCGAATTCACTCATATTCTGCGAGATCAGCGTCACCATGCCGGTATCATGTGGACGCGGCGACAGTTCGGAGAAGATGACGTCCTCTCCCTTCACGAAGAATTCCACGCCGAAAATGCCATAGCCGCCCAGATTGTCGACGACCTTGCGCGCCATATCCTGCGCGGCGGCAAGCGCGGCGTTCGACATGGGCGTGGGCTGCCAGCTTTCCTGATAGTCGCCGCGTTCCTGCCGGTGGCCGATGGGCGGGCAGAAGCTGACGCCTTCCCGGCTGCGCACGGTCAGCAGAGTGATCTCATAGTCGAAGGCGATGAACTCCTCGACGATCACCCGGCTGCGGTCGCCGCGCATATTGGCGACGGCGTAATTCCATGCCGCTTCCAACTCGTCGGCGGTGCGGACAGTGCTCTGCCCCTTGCCGGAGGAGGACATGACCGGCTTGATGACGCAGGGCAGGCCGGTATGTTCGGCGCCTGCCAGCACTTCCTCCAGCGTTTCGGCATAGCGATAGCGAGAGGTGCGCAGGCCGAGTTCCACCGCCGCGACTTCGCGGATGCGGTCGCGGTTCATCGTCATGATGGTGGCGCGGGCGGAGGGGACGATGGTGGTGACGCCGCGCGCCTCGAATTCGGCCAGCACCTCGGTACGGATCGCCTCGATTTCCGGGACGACGAAGTCGGGCTGATGCTTTTCGATCGCCTTTGCCAGCAGATCGGCGTCGAGCATCGAGAAAACCTCGAACCCGTCTGCCACCTGCATGGCGGGCGCGCCTGCATAGCTGTCGCAGGCGATGACCTGCGCGCCGAGCCTTTTGGCGGAGATCACGAACTCGCGGCCCAGTTCGCCTGAGCCGAGGAGGAGAATCTTCGCGGTAAAGGCCATCGGGACATTCCTCACAAAAAGACGGGCGACAAAATAACCACGTGCTCCTGCGCAGGCAGGAGCCCAGCTCAAACCTCTCAACTGGGCTCCTGCCTGCGCAGGAGCACGTCGCGCTTCGTTTAAAGCTCCGCGTCCATCAGCGCCGGGAAGAAACCTTCATGTGCGCCGCGCAGGTCGGTCAGTGCCACGCCCGCGACCTTGTCGCCGCCGGTGGTGCCGATCTTCACGGCGCCAGGAATCCCGACACCCTGTGGCGCGGCGACGATGTAGCGGCCCTGATCCTCGCCAAAGGCGCTCGCAGTGGTCAGCGCCATGCTGAGGTCCGCGCCGATGCCGCCAGCCAATGCCATTTCGGTCACGGCCACCAGCAGGCCGCCATCGGAAATGTCATGCACCGCATTGACCTTGCCTTCCGCGACCAGCGCACGAGTGGTTTCGGCGTTAGCGCGCTCGGCGGCCAGATCGACCTTGGGCGCGTCCCCCGCTTCCCGGCCCGCAATCTCGCGCAGCCAGATCGTCTGGCCCAGATGCGTGCCTTCGCCACCGATCAGCCAGATCGCGTCGCCTTCATTCTTGAAGGCCACGGTCGCCATCACGTCGACATTCTGGAGCAGGCCGATGCCGCCGATCGCTGGGGTCGGCAGGATAGCCGAACCGCCGCCGGTCGCCTTGGACTCGTTGTAAAGCGACACGTTGCCCGACACGATCGGGAAGTCGAGCGCGCGGCAGGCGTCGCCCATGCCTTCGAGGCAGCCGGTCAACTGCGCCATGATCTCCGGCCGCTGCGGATTGGCGAAGTTCAAACAGTTGGTGACGGCAAGCGGCGTCGCGCCGACCGCGCTGATGTTGCGATAGCATTCCGCGATCGCCTGCTTGCCGCCCTCATAGGGGTCGGCATAGCAATAGCGCGGGGTGCAGTCGGTGCTGATCGCAATGCCCTTTTGCGAGCCATGGACGCGGACCACCGCCGCGTCGCCGCCGGGACGTTGCACTGTGTCGGCGCCGACCATATGGTCATATTGCTCCCAGATCCAGCGACGCGACGCGATGTCGGGCGAACCCATCAGCTTGACGAGGTCCGCGCCAATATCCCCGCTTTCCGCGATCTCGCCCAAGGGCTTGACGCCCGACCAGAGCTTATATTCGTCCTTCGGCATCGCCGGACGGTCATAGAGCGGCGCATCGTCGGCCAGCGGCGCGAGCGGAATGTCGCAGACCGTCTCGCCCTTGTGGACCAGCACCATGCGGCCGGTGTCGGTCACATGGCCGATCACCGCGAAATCCAACTCCCACTTGCGGAAGATCGCTTCGGCAAAAGCTTCCTTGCCCGGCTGGAGCACCATGAGCATGCGCTCCTGGCTTTCCGACAGCATCATTTCATAGGCCGTCATGCCGGTTTCGCGCTGCGGCACCATGTCCATGTCGAGCTGGATGCCGACGCCGCCCTTGGACGCCATTTCCACCGAGGAGGAGGTGAGGCCAGCCGCGCCCATATCCTGGATCGCGACGATCGCGTCCGATGCCATCAACTCGAGGCAGGCTTCGATCAGCAGCTTTTCGGTGAAGGGGTCGCCCACCTGCACGGTCGGGCGCTTCTCTTCCGAATCCTCGCCAAAGTCCGCCGACGCCATGGTCGCGCCATGAATGCCGTCGCGGCCGGTCTTGGAGCCGACATAGACGATCGGATTGCCGACGCCCGAGGCCGCGCTGTAGAAAATCTTGTCCGTATCCGCGACGCCCACGGTCATCGCGTTGACCAGGATATTGCCGTCATAGGCGGGGTGGAAATTCACCTCGCCGCCCACGGTCGGGACGCCCACGCAATTGCCGTAGCCGCCAATGCCGTGCACCACGCCGCTGATGAGATGCTTCATCTTCGGATGATCGGGGCGGCCGAAGCGCAGCGCGTTCATGTTCGCCACCGGCCGCGCGCCCATGGTGAACACGTCGCGCAATATGCCGCCCACGCCCGTCGCCGCGCCCTGATAGGGTTCGATGTAAGACGGGTGGTTGTGGCTCTCCATCTTGAAGATCGCGGCCTGCCCGTCACCGATGTCGACGACGCCCGCATTTTCGCCCGGACCGCAAATGACCTGCGGCCCTTCGGTCGGCAGCTTCTTCAGATGGATGCGCGAGGATTTGTAGGAGCAATGCTCCGACCACATCACCGAGAAGATGCCGAGTTCGGTGAGATTCGGCTCCCGGCCGAGCGCGTGCAGGACGCGATCATATTCTTCGGGAGAAAGCCCATGTTCGGCGACGACCTGGGGCGTGATCTGGGGTGCGGTGCTGGACATGTGCGCGCCTTTAGCGGGGGAGCGCCCGATAGACAATGCTGACGCTCGCGCACGGGCGAAAACATGATAGCTTTCGCAGGTCGGACGACAAAAGGGGAGTTGCCCATGGAATGGATGCTGTTGCCGCTGCGCCGCTACGCCAAATTCTCCGGCCGTGCGCGGCCCAAGGAATATTGGATGTTCGTCCTGTTCCTGCTGCTCTGCTATGTCGGGGTCGCGATCGTCGAGGGGCTTCTTGGCCTGAGGACGACCGATCATTGGTTCCAGCGCGGTCCCTGGTGGGCCAGTGCAGGCTACAGCACGCGGGGCGGGCCGCTCACCGGCCTGTTCACGCTGGTGATGCTGATTCCCAATATCGCCGTGTCCGTCCGCCGGTTGCACGATACGGATCGCAGCGGCTGGTGGCTGCTGATCGTCTTTTTCCCGATCATCGGCAGCATCGTCCTGCTCATCTTCTTCATCATGAGCGGCACGCGTGGGACCAATCGTTTCGGCCCCGATCCGGTCGAGGTGGGGGAGCCGGAATTGCGTTGAGGCTCGATGCACGTCGTTCAAGAAACAAGGGATAAGAAAAAGGCCGGCCTCCACGGGGGAGGGCCGGCCCGGATGTGCAGGATAGTAAGAAATCAGGCCTTGCAGCTAACCGCGCTCTTGCCCGGCAGGGTGGCGGTGATCTGCTTGCCCGAACCCTCGACCTTGTAGCCCGCGCCTTCGAAGGGCTTGCCGGCTTCGGCGGCGGTCAGCTTGGTCGGCGCGCCGTCCTTTTCGGTGCGCAGATTGGCCGTCTTGTCGTCGCTCATGAAGTCGACGAAGATCAGGCTGTTGTCCTTACACCGATACTGGCGGCTTTCCTTCACCATCGGCGGCAGCTCGACGGGAGCGGCATTGGCGAGCTTTTCGGCCATGGGGTCGGCGGGGCCGCCCACGACTTCGGGTTCGTCATTCTTGTTGCAGGCCGACAGCAGCGCCAGCGCCGCCACGGAGATCAGGGGGAGATAATATTTCATAGCGGTCCTTCTATGTGCATTAGCTACGCCAAGCGTCAACGCAAAACTGCCATAAGTCCGCCAGCCACTGGCGTGACGTCATGACGTTTTCATGACGGGAAGACCGGAATCGGCGGCGATGGCCCATGTGGGCTTGACCGGGCGGGCGGGGGCCGCCAATGCAGGGAAATGGCGCAAGACAGCAATATACAGCAGGGCGATCCATCGCAAATGTCGTTCGAGGATGCGTTGCGCGCACTCGAATCGATCGTCCGGCGGCTGGAGAGCGGGGACGTGCCGCTCGACGAATCGATTTCGCTTTATTCGCAGGGCGAGTTATTGCGGAAGCGCTGCATGGAACGGCTCCAGGCGGCCGAGGCGCGCATCGCCAAGCTGACTCTCGACGCCGACGGCGCCGTGACGGGCGCGCAGCCCTTCGGCACGGACTGAGCGTGCAGAATGCGGGAGAGGCGGCCATGAGCGGAGCCGGCGCCGCCCCATCCCTGGTAGCCAGCCGCGCGGCCGCCATTGCGGTGGAAGTCGACCGTCTGTTCGATGTGTTGCTGACGGTCCCCGACGATCCGCGCCGCCGCCTCTATGAAGCGATGCGCCATGCCGCCATGGGCGGTGGCAAGCGGCTGCGCCCGCTGCTGGTGCAGGCGGCCAGCGACCTGTTCAACATCTCACGCGATTCGGCCCTGAGGGTCGGCGTCGCGGTCGAATGCATCCATGTCTATTCGCTGGTGCATGACGATCTGCCCGCGATGGACGATGATGACATGCGCCGGGGCAAGCCGACCGTCCACAAGGCGTTTGACGAGGCGACGGCGATCCTGGCGGGCGACTGCCTGCATGACCTGGCCTTCGAAGTGCTGGCGGATGAGGAAACCCATCCCGACCCCTTCGTCCGGGTCGAGCTGGTGAGGGCGCTGGCCATTGCGAGCGGCACCAGCGGCATGGCAGGCGGGCAGATGATGGACCTGGAGGCGGAGAAGGCGAGCTTCGACCTGCCCACCGTCAGCCGGCTCCAGCAATTGAAGACCGGCGCGCTGATCGGCTTCTGCGTGGACGCGGCGGCGATCATGGCGCGTATCCCGCCCGAGGCGCGTACGCGCCTGCACGGCTATGCGCGGGATATCGGCCTGGCCTTCCAGATTGCCGACGACCTGCTCGATGTGGAGGGCGACGCCGATCTCGCCGGCAAGGCGCTGGGCAAGGATGCGGCGGCGGGCAAGGAAACCTTCGTCTCGCTGCTGGGCGTGGACCGGGCGCGGGAGCAGGCCCGCCTGCTCGTGGAACAGGCCAAGGCGCATCTGCATGGGCACGGCCCGGAGGCCGACCTGCTGCGCGCCATTGCGGATTATATCGTGGAAAGGGATCGCTAGGGGCATGAGCAAGCAGAGGGTGGGGGTCTATCCCGGCACATTCGATCCGATCACTCTGGGTCATATGGACATCATCCGGCGCGGCGCGAAGCTGGTCGACAAGCTGGTGATCGGCGTCACGACCAACATCTCCAAATCGCCCATGTTCTCCGACGAGGAGCGGCTGGACATGGTCCGCCGCGAATGCGCCGGGATCGACACGGAAATCGTCGTCACCGGCTTCAACTCGTTGTTGATGGACTTTGCCGAATCGCAGGGGGCCAGCGTCATCATCAGGGGTCTGCGCGCCGTCGCGGACTTCGAATATGAATATCAGATGGCGGGGATGAACCAGCAGATCAACGGCCGGGTCGAGACGGTTTTCCTGATGGCGGACGTTTCGCTCCAGCCGATCGCCTCGCGTCTGGTCAAGGAAATCGCGCTTTACGGCGGGCCGATCCACAAATTCGTCAGCCCCGCCGTGCGCGATGATGTGGTCGAGCGGGTGGCGGCTTTGGGCCTCAAGGGGCAGTAACGGCTTCGATAAAGGCTCCACTCAGCCTTCGTTCAGTTGCCAATCGCCAAGAGGACGCTATCAGAGGCAGCTTGGCATCTGGCTAGAAATATGAGGAAAGCTTCATTCATGCGGTTCACGTCGGCGCTCAAGACCGTGGCGATCGGTTTCGCTCTCTATGCATCGAGCGGCGCGGCCCTGGCCCAGGGTGGCGGCGGACGCAATGCCGAGGAAGTGAAGAAGGAAGAGGCCGCCGTCCGTGCGGAGCAGGCCGCCAAGCGGCTTGGCCTCGATCCGGCCTCCAAGCTGCCGCCCGCGACGGTGCCGGTGGACCCGCAGAATGTCTGGGATCTCGATCTGTCGAGCGGCGGCCGCGTACGCATCCAGCTCCGCCCCGACATCGCGCCCACTCATGTCGAGCGGATCAAGGAACTGACGCGTCAGGGCTTCTACAACGGCCTCAAATTCCATCGCGTCATCCCCGGCTTCATGGCGCAGGGCGGCGATCCCAAGGGTGACGGCACGGGCGGTTCGACGCTTCCCGACCTGAAGGCGGAATTCAACCCGATGCCGCACCTGCGCGGCACTGTCTCCATGGCCCGTGCCCAGAGCGATGACAGCGCGAACAGCCAGTTTTTCATCGTTTCCCTGCCGCGCATGCAGCTCGACAAGAAATATACGGTCTTCGGCCGCGTGATCGAGGGCATGCAATATGTCGACGCGATCCATCAGGGCGAGCCGCCCGCCGATCCGACCCTCATCCTCCAGGCGTCGATCGAAAGCGACGGCAAGCCGCCGGTGACCGCGCTGCCGACGCCGCCCGCGCCGGCGCCCTCGATCATCGCGCCGCCTGCGAAGGCGCCCGCGAAGAAGCCGGTTGCGTCGAAGAAGAAGTAAGGCGCCCCGTTTGCGGGGGCAAAAGCCATGCGCGTAGACCTGTTCGATTTCGACCTGCCGCCCGAAAGCATCGCGCTCCGGCCCGCTTCTCCTCGCGATTCGGCGCGGCTGTTGCTGGTGTCCGGCGATGCGCCTTTCGAGGACCGGATCGTGCGCGACCTGCCGGGTCTGCTGCGCGCGGGCGATGTGCTGGTGTTCAACGATACCAAGGTCATCCCGGCCCAATTGGAGGGTGTGCGGGGCGAGGCGAGGATTGGCGCGACGCTTCACAAGCGCCTTGGCCTGCGCCAATGGCAGGCCTTTCTGCGCAATGCCAAGCGGGTGCGCGACGGCGACCGGATCGATTTCGGCGCGGGCGTCACGGCCATATCCGGACCGCGTGACGAGGATGGCGGCGTCATGCTGAGCTTCGAGGGCGAGGAGCCGGTGGAAGTGCTGCTGGAACGGGCGGGGCGGATGCCTCTGCCGCCCTATATCGCCAGCAAGCGCCCGACCGACGAACGGGACCGCAGCGACTATCAGACCATGTTCGCGCGGGAAGACGGTGCGGTGGCCGCGCCCACGGCGGCGCTGCATTTCACGCCGGAGCTGATGGCGGCGCTGGAAGCGGCGGGCGTGGGGACGGAAACGCTGACACTGCATGTCGGTGCGGGAACCTTCCTGCCGGTCAAGGCGGACGACACTGACGACCACCGCATGCATGCCGAATGGGGGCGGATCGACCAGGCGACGGCGGATCGGTTGAATGCGGTGCGGCGGGCGGGTGGACGACTGATCGCGGTCGGCACCACCAGCCTGCGCCTGCTGGAAAGTGCGGCGGGAGCGGATGGCATCATCCGTCCCTTTGCCGACGAGACGCGGATTTTTATCACGCCGGGCTATCGCTTCCGGGCGGTCGATGGGCTGATGACCAATTTCCATCTGCCCAAATCGACGCTGTTCATGCTGGTCAGCGCGCTGATGGGGCGGGAGCGGATGCGGGCGGCCTATGACCACGCGATTGCGCGGGGGTATCGCTTCTACAGCTACGGGGATTCCTCGCTCCTACTACCTTGAGGGGCTATATTGGGGGAGAGCGGATCTCACGTTATTATCAACGTCTGCTTCGGGCCATTTTCCCGTCTTACGCCTTTAACGCTGTCTCCAACGCCTTCAGCACCGGCGTTCCCTGAAGCGCCGCCGCCCGCGGGCCATAGAGAAACCCCACCCGCCGCCGCTCGCTGAAATCCTTGAGAGCCACCCGCGCCATTCCCGGCCAGCGATAGCTGTCGGGCATGACCGTGATGCCCAGTCCCGAGGCGACCATCTGCATCACCCGCTCGTCATTGGTCGAGCGGAAGGCGAAATGGGGGCGGACGCCGCGATCGACGAAATAGCGGCTGGTGGCCGAAAGCGCTTCGCAATGGCGGCGGACGATCATGGTTTCCGCCGCCAGTTCCTCTGCCGCAACCATCTCTCGCCCCGCCAGCCGGTGGTTGTCGGACATGGCGATGCCATAGCCTTCCTCTATGATCGCCTGCGGGACGAAGCGGTCCACGCCCGGCCGGATCAGAGTGAGTGCCACGTCGATCCGCTCCGCATCCAATCGCCCCAGCAATTCGCGCTCACTGCCTGGGATGAACTCGATCCGGCCCCGTTCGGCGGGCGCGCAGCTTGCGATCGCGCGGGCCACCGCATCTCCCGATATGCTCAGCAGCACGCCGATGCGCAGCACGGGCGCCTGCTCCGCTTGCTCTCCTGTCAGTTCGGCCAGGTTGAACTCACGCTCGATCCGCCGGGCATGGGTCAGCAACCGCGCCCCGGCCTCGGTCAGTTCGACCCGCTGGTTGCTGCGCAGGAAAAGCGGCGCGCCCACGGCCTGTTCCAGCTTGGCGATGCCGACCGACAGCGTGGGTTGCGATACCAGGCAATGCGCGGCGGCGCGGGAGAAATTGCCTTGGTCGACCACAGCCAGGAAATAGCGCAGCAAATAACGTTCTATCATAGATATAAACTATACACTCTGCCGCGCCGTTTCAATTTTTCTTGAAGCTCGTTGAACGATAGGATGCGCGCCAAGGAGAGCCTGCCATGACCGATTTCGATTTCGCTCTGGGCGAAAATGCGGAGATGATCCGCGAAACGACGGCGCGCTTCGCCGCTGACCGCATCGCTCCGCTGGCGGCGGAGATCGACGCCAAGGATTGGTTCCCGCGCGATCTGTGGCCGGAAATGGGCGCTTTGGGTCTGCATGGCATCACCGTGGATGAAGCTGACGGCGGCCTTGGCCTCGGCTATCTCGAACATGTGGTTGCGCAGGAAGAGGTGGCGCGGGCGTCCGCCTCCATAGGTCTCAGCTATGGCGCGCATTCCAATCTTTGCGTCAATCAGATTCGCCGTT
Source organism: Sphingobium sp. TB-6 (assembly GCF_012927365.1). Taxonomy (NCBI): domain Bacteria; kingdom Pseudomonadati; phylum Pseudomonadota; class Alphaproteobacteria; order Sphingomonadales; family Sphingobiaceae; genus Sphingobium; species Sphingobium sp. TB-6. The sequence goes on from NZ_JABBGL010000002.1 coordinate 418,066, forward strand.
GGGCCACGCCGGAGCAGAAGGCGCGCTATCTGCCCAAGCTGATTTCCGGCGAGCATGTCGGATCGCTCGCCATGTCGGAAGCGGGGGCGGGGTCCGACGTCGTCTCGATGAAGCTGCGCGCCGAAAAGCGCGGCGACCGCTATGTCCTCAACGGCACGAAATTCTGGATCACCAACGCCACCTATGCCGACACGCTGGTCGTCTATGCCAAGACCGGCGAGGGCAGCCGGGGCATCACCGCTTTCCTGATCGAGAAGGATTTTGCCGGCTTCTCCATCGGCCAGAAGATCGACAAGGTCGGCATGCGCGGTTCCCCCACCGCCGAGCTGGTCTTCGACGATTGCGAGGTGCCGGAAGAAAATGTGATGGGGCCGCTCAATGGCGGCGTCGGCGTGCTGATGTCGGGCCTCGACTATGAGCGGGCGGTGCTGTCGGGCATCCAGCTTGGCATCATGCAGGCCTGTCTCGACGTGGTGCTGCCCTATGTGCGGGAGCGCAAGCAGTTCGGCCAGCCGATCGGCGCCTTTCAGCTCATGCAGGCCAAGGTCGCGGACATGTATGTCGCGCTCAATTCGGCGCGGGCCTATGTCTATGCGGTGGCGCGGGCCTGCGACATGGGCAAGACCACCCGTTTCGACGCCGCGGGCGCGATCCTGCTGGCGAGCGAAAATGCGATGAAGGTTTCGCTGGAGGCGGTGCAGGCGCTGGGCGGGGCGGGCTATACCAAGGACTGGCCGGTCGAGCGCTATATGCGCGACGCCAAGCTGCTCGACATCGGCGCGGGGACCAATGAAATCCGCCGCATGTTGATCGGCCGCGAACTGATCGGGGTTTAAGTGCGTCCCACGAACAGGAAGCCGACGGCGGCCATGATGCAGAGGAAGGCGGCCAGGTGGCGCCAGTGCAGTGGCTCGCCCAGCACCGTCACCATGAAGCCGCCGAAGATCAGCAGCGCGATGGCTTCCTGCGCGATCTTGAGCTGGCCCGCGCTCCAGCCGCTGGCAAAGCCGATGCGGTTGGCGGGCACGGCGAAGCAATATTCGACGAAGGCGATGCCCCAGCTGATCAGGATGACCGTGAAAAGGGGTTTATTCATGCCCCCCTTCAGGTGCCAATACCAGGCGGTGGTCATGAACAGGTTGGAAATGGTGAGGAGCAGGATGGTCGGCATGGATGGCCTGGGATATGTAACCGCAAGGCAGGGGAACGCAAGGGCATGAGTGCGCCGGTTCTCGACACAAAGCTGTCGGCGGAGAGCGAGGCTTTCCGCGCCAACGCCGCGCATAACCGGGTCTTAAGGGATGAACTGCACGCCAAGGTCGCGCAGGCGGCGCTTGGCGGCAGCGAGGCGGCGCGGGCCAAGCATGTGGCGCGGGGCAAGCTGCTCCCCCGCGACCGGGTGGAGCGGCTGCTCGATCCGGGCAGTCCGTTTCTGGAGGTGGGACAGCTTACCGCCAACGACATGTATCATGGCGAAGTGCCCGGCGCTGGCATGATCGCGGGCATCGGGCGAGTGTCGGGGCGGCAGGTGATGATCGTCTGCAACGATGCGACGGTGAAGGGCGGCACCTATTATCCGCTGACCGTGAAGAAGCATCTGCGCGCACAGGAAATCGCGCTGGAGAACCGGCTCCCTTGCGTCTATCTGGTCGACAGCGGCGGCGCGAACCTGCCCAATCAGGCGGAGGTCTTTCCCGACCGCGAGCATTTCGGCCGCATCTTCTACAATCAGGCGCAGATGTCGGCGCGGGGCATCCCGCAGATCGCCTGCGTCATGGGCAGCTGCACGGCGGGCGGCGCCTATGTGCCCGCCATGTCGGACGAGACGGTGATCGTGCGCAATCAGGGCACGATCTTCCTTGCTGGCCCGCCGCTGGTGCAGGCGGCGACGGGCGAAGTCATCTCCGCCGAGGATCTGGGCGGCGCGGAGGTCCACGGCCGCCGCTCCGGCGTGGTCGATCATGTCGCGGAGAATGACGAGCATGCGCTGACCATCGTGCGGGACATCGTCTCGACCCTGCAACCCGCGCCGGGGATCGATCTCAACCTGCGAGCGCCGGTCGCCCCCAAATATGATCCGGATGAGCTTTACGGCATTATTCCGCAGGATGTCCGCGCGCCCTATGACGTTCGCGAGGTGATTGCGCGGATCGTCGACGGCAGCGAATTTCACGAGTTCAAGGCGCTTTACGGCACCACGCTCGTTTGCGGCTTCGCCCATATCTGGGGGATGCCGGTGGCGATCCTCGCCAATAATGGCGTGCTGTTCAGCGAGAGCGCGCAGAAGGGCGCGCATTTCATCGAACTGGCCTGTCAGCGGCGCATTCCGCTGTTGTTCCTCCAGAATATCTCCGGCTTCATGGTCGGCGGCAAATATGAATCGGAAGGCATCGCCAAGCATGGCGCGAAGCTGGTGACGGCGGTGGCGACGGCCAGCGTGCCCAAGATTACCGTGTTGATCGGCGGCAGCTTCGGCGCGGGCAATTACGGCATGTGCGGTCGCGCTTATGGGCCGCGCTTCCTCTTCACCTGGCCCAACAGCCGTATTTCCGTGATGGGTGGCGAGCAGGCGGCGAGCGTGCTGGCGACCGTTCACCGCGACGCGGCCAAATGGACGTCCGAGGAGGCCGAAGCCTTCAAGGCGCCGATCCGCCGGAAATATGAGGATGAGGGCAATCCCTATCATGCCACCGCGCGGCTGTGGGACGATGGGGTGATCGACCCGGCCCAGACTCGCGATGTGCTGGGCCTCGCCTTTGCCGCGACGCTCAACGCTCCCGTCGAGGAGGCGCCCCGCTTCGGGGTGTTCCGGATGTGAGGGGAGGGACCATGACGGACAGTGGGGAGGGGCTGGTGCTTAAATCGCTGCTTATAGCCAATCGCGGCGAGATTGCCTGCCGCATCATCCGCACCGCCCGCCGTCTCGGTATCCGCACTGTGGCGGTCTATTCCGACGCCGATGCGAAAGCGCTCCATGTCCGGGAAGCCGATGAAGCGGTGCATATCGGTCCATCCCCGGCGCGGGAATCCTATCTGATCGGTGACCGCATCATCGCCGCCGCCAAGGCTACGGGCGCGCAAGCCATCCATCCCGGTTATGGCTTCCTGTCCGAAAATGCGGCCTTCGCGCAGGCGGTGATCGACGCCGGTCTCATCTGGGTCGGTCCCAATCCCGCCAGCATCACCGCCATGGGCCTGAAGGACGCCGCCAAGAAGCTGATGGCCGACGCAGGCGTGCCGGTCACGCCCGGCTATCTGGGCGAGGATCAGGGCGCCGAACGCCTGAAGGCCGAAGCCGACGCCATCGGCTATCCCGTGCTGATCAAGGCGGTCGCGGGCGGCGGCGGCAAGGGGATGCGGCGCGTCGACGCGCCGGAGGCCTTTGCCGACGCGCTGCTCTCCTGCCAGCGGGAGGCAGCCTCGTCCTTCGGCAATGATCAGGTGCTGATCGAGAAATATATCCTCTCGCCGCGCCATATCGAGGTGCAGGTGTTCGGGGACAGCCATGGACAGGTCGTCCATCTGTTCGAGCGCGACTGCTCGCTCCAGCGCCGCCACCAGAAGGTGATCGAGGAAGCCCCCGCCCCAGGCATGGACGCAGCGACCCGCGAAGCCATTTGCGGCGCGGCGGTGCGCGCGGCGCAGGCGGTGGATTATGTCGGCGCAGGGACGATCGAGTTCATTGCCGACGCCAGCGAGGGTCTGCGCGCCGACCGCATCTGGTTCATGGAGATGAACACCCGCCTCCAGGTCGAGCATCCGGTGACGGAGGAGATTACCGGGCAGGATCTGGTCGAATGGCAGCTCCGCGTCGCGAGCGGCGAGCCGCTGCCGAAAAAGCAGGAAGAATTGTCGATCAACGGCTGGGCGATGGAAGCGCGCCTCTATGCCGAAGACCCGGCCAAGGGTTTCCTGCCGAGTCCGGGCCGGATCGACCGGCTGCTGTTCGACCATCGCGCCCGCGTCGAAACAGGCGTGGAGGAGGGGGACACCGTCAGTTCCTTCTACGACCCGATGATCGCCAAGGTCATCTGCCATGGCGAGGATCGGGAAGCGGCGCGGCGCGACTTGCTCCGTTGGCTCGATAGCAGCTTTGTCGGCCCGCTCCATACCAACAAGCCATTTCTGCACGCCTGTCTCGCCATGCCGGATTTCGCCCAAGGGCGCCTCGACACCGGCCTGATCGAACGGCAGGGGGAGGCGCTGACGGCCATCGACGGTCCGTCCGACCGCGTCCTTGCGGCCGCCGGACAGCGTTTTCGCAGGGACTGGCTTGACCATGGCGATTGGGAAGGGCGACCGTTCCGCGAAGGACTGTTCGGCTTTCGCCTCAATGGGCTGCCGAAGACCAAGGTCGATCTGTTCATGGACGGCCGCCATGTCATCGCGGATGCGAAATCCGGCGACCTGCGCACCGGGCTCTGTTCCGACATGGAACGGGACGGCACAATCATCGTCACGGAACATGGACAAAGCTGGATCTTCGGCCAGACCCCGCCGGTCAAGGCAGGCGGGGCAGCCGCGTCCGACGGCGCGATCCTTTCCCCCATGCCGGGACGGATCATCGCGGTTTCCGTTGCCAAGGGAGACAATGTCGCCAAGGGCCAGAAGCTGGTCACGCTGGAGGCGATGAAGATGGAGCATAGTCTGGTCGCGCCCTTCGACGGGGTGGTGGCGGAACTGGACGCGGCCGAAGGCGGCCAGGTCAGCGAAGGCACGCTGCTGGCGCTGGTCGAGCGGGGAGAGGATTGATGGCGGGCCGCTATTATGACGACTGGCGGATCGGTGACCGGATTGCCCATGAAATCCGCCGCACGGTGACCGAAACCGACAATCTTCTCTTTTCGACCATGACCCATAATCCCCAGCCGCTGCATCTGGATGCCGAAGCGGCCAAGGCGTCCGAATTCGGTCAGATTCTGGTCAACGGCACCTTCACCTTCGCGCTGATGGTGGGGTTGTCGGTGGGGGATACGACTTTGGGCACGCTGGTCGCCAACCTCGGCTATGACAAGCTGGTCATGCCAAAGCCGGTCTTCATCGGTGACACGATGCGGGCGGAGAGTGAGGTGACCGACCTCAAGGAAAGCCGTTCGCGACCCGAAGCGGGGATCGTGACATTCACGCATCGACTCACTAACCAGCGGGACGAAATCGTCTGCCAATGCCTGCGCATGGCACTGTTGAAGAAGAGGCCCGCATGAAGCTCCGTTCGCTGCTTTTCGTTCCAGCCGACCGCCCCGAGCGCTTTGCCAAGGCTGCGGCCAGCGGCGCCGATGCGATCATCCTCGACCTTGAAGATTCGGTTGCGCCGGAACGCAAGGCCTTCGGACGGGAGGCGATTGCGGAATGGCTGGCGTCGCCCCGCGATGGCGTGGCCTTCGTCCGGGTGAATCCGTTGGATGGCGATCACACCCGCGCCGATCTTGCCTCTGTGCTGCCCGCGGCGCCCGACGGGATCATGCTGCCCAAGGCGGAAGGGGCGGCTGGCATCCAGGCGTTGATCGCTTTGGCCGATGGCGCGAATGTCCCGCCGATCCTGCCGATCGCCACGGAGACGCCCGCCGCCATTTTCGAGCTGGGGACTTTCCGCCAAGTGAGCGAAAAGCTTGCGGGCCTGACCTGGGGGGCGGAGGATCTGCCCGCATCGGTCGGTGCTTCGACTGCTCGCGAGGAGGATGGCCGTTACACCGCGCCCTTCGAAATGGCGCGCAGCCTGACGCTGTTCGCCGCCCATGCCGCCGGCGTCCCGGCGATCGACACGGTCTTCCCCCGGATCGAGGCGATGGATGATCTCAAGGCCTATATCGGGCGGGCGCGGCGCGACGGCTTTACCGGCATGATGGCGATTCATCCGGTGCAGGTGGCCGCCATCAACGAAGGCTTCACCCCTAGCGAGGCTGAAATCGCGCGGGCCAGGGCCGTGGTCGAGGCGTTTCAGGCCAATCCCGGCGCCGGGGTGCTGAAACTGGACGGCAAGATGATCGACCGGCCCCATCTCATCCAGGCGCAGCGCGTACTGGCAGCGGCGGAATAAAAAAAGGCCCGGCCTGGGGCCGGACCTTTCGTTGTTTTTGCCGTTATCGGCTGTTTCCGCCGATTTCGCGAAACTCCGGAGCGCGCCGCCTGATCCATGCAGGTCGCGCGCTCCTGGAGATCGTCAGAGCTATCTCGACCCTGCGGGATTACCGATAGCGGCCCTTTTCATAGGTCGAAATGCTGCTGTCGCTATCATAGCGATTATCCTCCTCCTCGCGCGACCCGAACAGAGCCTGCTGATCGCGCTCGGCGCGCCAGGCCGTCTGGGCCTGGTCGGCGGTTTTCTCCAGCGTGACCTTCTGCGCATCGACCGATCGAATCCAGGATGAGGGGATCGAATGATGCACGCCGCCCGATTCCTGATCGCTCTTGGTCAGGATGATGCGGTCACCGCGCAACTTGTCCACCGTGCCGACATGCTCGCCATCGCTGCCGACGACTTCCATATGTTCGCGGACCTGCTGGACAGCCTGGCGTTGCTCGCCGCGCCGGGCGCGCCAATTGCCGAATTCATTGTTGAAACGGTCGCGATTCTCGTTCCGATATTCGGCATAATCGCGGTCCAGTTCGTTGATCCGCTGCTGGCGCCAGGCATAATAATTGGCGTCATGATGTTCGCCATAGTCGTGGTTCACGCCGAAACCGCGCACGCGATAGCCATGATCCTCGCTGCCATAGCCGCTGCGTTCGCCGGTATAGGGCGCATAGCCCCGATTGGGCAGGTAACGGCCGGAATTGGAGGCCGAGGCATAGCCGATTCGGCTGCTCTGATCGCGCGGGTCGCCATAGGGACGGTTGTAATAATCGTCATATTCACGGCGGCGCTCCGCCTCTTCGTCTCCGAACCAGCTGCGGATTTCATCGCCGGCGCGGTCGAAAAAGCCGCGTTCGTCAGGATCATAATCGTCGGGCAGGCGCCTTGACCCCGGACCGCCGAACTGGCCGCGCGTGCCATAGCGATAGCCGCGATCGTCCCGCCAGTCGCGTTGCGCGCGGTAACGGTCGGCATCGCGATCCCGGTCCGTCCAGTTGCGATCGCCGTCACCATAGCGACCTCCGCCTTGGTAACCCATTGTCCGTCTCCTTATCTGCTTTTTCACGGCGTCCAATAACGATCGCCGTCACGGCACCAATGAGCATGCAGCCGCATCGTTCCGGGCGTTACGCAGGAGTAATGTCCCGCCTTTGCCCCGGTAGATCGAGAGCGCCGCGTGACCGAGAAGATCGGTCGGAGGCATTGTCTTTTTTGCGCAAAAAGACCGTTGCATGGGCGCAATCGCTCGCTTATAGGCAGCGCTCCTTTTAGGGGCCGTAGCTCAGCTGGGAGAGCGCGTCGTTCGCAATGACGAGGTCAGGGGTTCGATCCCCCTCGGCTCCACCATTTCCCTTTGATTTCATTGGGAAATTTTGGTGGAATTCAGCTTCCACCTAATTTTCCACCTAATTTCCGTCAGTTGAAATTTCTGACGTTCAGGGATTTCTGTGACATTCCTGTAACACGCGAAACTCATATCCGTGTGCTTTCGTGGTGAAGACCGTGGGTCACCCGTTCGGTGATTCTTGCTCAGTGTGGTGATGAACCAGCCGGCGTCAGGTATTCCTTCCGATATGTAACCCACGGAGCATGGCCGGACAAATCGGATGATCGGCGCTATATCCGGTTTGGAAGGAGCGATGAACATGGCGATCCAGCTGCACAGTGCCGATGCCCGCGCCGGTGTTCGCCGGCTGGTGGCGAGCGAGGTCAGCGAAGTGCTTACCCGCCAGCCCGGCCTTGCCAAGACCGCTGCCGCCAATACCGCGCAGATCGTTGCCGCCGTGGCGGCCGCGATCGTCGCATTGCCGCCCGCACAGCAGAAACGGTTGAAAGCTAAGAGCAAAGATGTCGCCGACATGATCGCGGCTTTCGCGCGCGACGATGCCCCCGCAGCGAAAATCGAGATTGCCGAGCCCGCTGAGATCGAACCACGCAAGGGTGCCGGCTTTGGTGAATTGATCGATATCGAGGAAGGACGCCGCCGGCTGTCCACCTATGCGACGCAAGTTCCCCTTGAGGAATGGGCCGGGCCGGTTGCCGGATCGAGCGCGCTCCAGGATCGCGGCATTGCCCGCTCGACGCTCCATGAATGGCAGAAGCGCGGACAGGTCGTGGCGCTCCTCACAGGCGCGCGCAAGCACGCCTTCCCGCTGGAGCAGTTCGTTGATGGCCGCCCCGCCGAGGGCATTGCCGATATACTCAAGGTGGTTGGCAATCCGCGCCGCGCCTGGCTGTGGCTGGTCCAGCAAAGCCCCCTGCTCGGCAACAAGCGGCCGGTCGACCTGCTTAAGCAGGATCGCCGCGATGAGGTCGTGGAAGCGGCGCGGACGGTCTTCGAATATCAGTGAGCTTCGATTGTGGATTGGCCCGGAGACGGGGCCGGCTTAGATTTCGACCAAGCCGCTGGAAGTGAGCGAATAATGCTACGGCGGTGGGACCCCGATCGGCGCCGGTTGAAACCCCACCAACATCTCTTCTTCCCAAGTTATTTCAGATGGTTGCGCTGCAGAATGGCAGCGTTACGCTTCGGCGCCGATCCACACCTGCCCGGATTGACCCAAGAGAGCGGCTTCATAACAGCCGAGGAAGTCCCCGGCCTGGATGTAGAGTGCTGATTCCGAGGGAAACCGCCCCCTCATTCCGAAATGATGCCGCCCCCCTGTTCCGAGAATTACTCGCCCCCTGATTCCGAGATGATGTCGCCCCCTTGGCGGGGATGACGATGGAGGGCCGCTG